>JAABPW010000028.1 GCA_011391785.1 Verrucomicrobiota bacterium | reverse complement strand
GCTGCTCTGGCTGGTGGGATTTGTCAGTTTCTTTCTGAGCTCCATCCTTGATAACCTGACGACCACCATTGTCATGATCTCCCTGATGAAACGGTTGCTCGACCGGCATGATGACCGCCTCTTTTTCGCGGGCATCATTGTCATTGCGGCCAATGCCGGCGGAGCCTGGACCCCCATCGGCGATGTCACCACCACCATGCTGTGGATCGGAGGCCAGATCACCACGCTCAATATCATGAAAGGCGTTTTCCTCCCCTCCCTGACCTGCCTCGTGGTGCCGTTGACCCTGTTGAGCTTTACCCTTCGCGGGAAGATGGTCGTTCCGCCGAAAAGCAGCATCGCCAGCACCCACATGATGACGACCCCCTTTGAGCGAACCTTTATTTTCTGCCTGGGGATCGGCACCCTGATCGCGGTGCCCCTCTTTAAATCGGTGACTCACCTGCCGCCGTTCATGGGCATCCTCTTCGGCCTGGGGATCCTCTGGCTGGCGGGGGAATTGCTTCATCGCAAGAAGGAGGACGAATTCAAGTTGCACCTCACGCTGACGGCGGCACTCAAGCGCATCGACATGAGTTGTGTCATTTTCTTCGTGGGCATCCTTCTGGCAGTGGCCACCCTCGAACACACGCACATCCTTGCCTCCCTCGCTGCGTGGCTCGACCAGACAGTCGGGCGCCAGGATATCATTGTCACCCTGATTGGCCTTGCCAGTTCAGTCGTCGACAACGTTCCCCTCGTAGCTGCTTCCATGGGAATGTACGACCTGGCAACCTACCCGCAGGACAGTTTCCTCTGGAAATTCATGGCCTACTGCGCAGGCACGGGCGGATCGATCCTCATTATCGGTTCAGCCGCCGGTGTGGCCGCCATGGGGCTGGAGAAGATTCACTTCATCTGGTACGCAAAGAAAATCGGCGGCCTGGCCGCGCTCGGGTATTTTTCGGGAATCGCCGTGTTTCTGCTGCAGAACTGGCTTTCCCGCTGAGTATAGGCTGGACATTCATCACATTGGTGGACGCCGACCTCCGGGCGGCGTCTGACCGCGCCCGGAGGTCGCGGTCCACCTGGCAAATGTCCAGCCTATTTCGAGCCTACTGTCATCAATCCACATCGGGCTTGTGAGCCAATGCCAGGAACTTGTCCGGATCCTTGCCGGTATCCCTTGTCATCAGACTGACGACAAAGAGCACGAGGAACGAGGCGCTGACCCCGAATAGGCCGGGCCCGCCTGCCACCGGCAGGCCGAGGAACTTGTATTTGACTCCCTTGACGAACAGCAGAACGATGAACAGCACCGACACGGCCAACCCCGTGAGGATGCTGCTGATCACCGCCTGCCGCGTCGTGCGCTTCCACCACAGGGTGGCCAGCATCGCAGGGAAGATAGCGCTGGCGGCAATCCCGAAGGCCAGCATCACCAACCAGGCGATGTTTTCATTCTTGAGGAGCACGGCCAACCCAACCGCCACCGCCGACATCACCAGAGTGGTGACCTTGGCGATTCCCAGCTCCTGCTTCTCGCTGGCATTCGGATTGATGTAGACCTTGTAGAGGTCATGGCTGATGGAAGAGGCCACCGTGATCATCAGACCAGCTGAAGTGGAGAGAATGGCCGCGACGGCGCCTGCCGCCCCGATGGCCATCAGCCAGGGACCCCCGACGATCTGGCTGATCTCAAGTACAGCCATGTTCTTGGCTAATCCAACACCGGTCGCTCCCTGCGAAATCCATCCCACCAACTTGGGATAGATGGCGGGGAAAAGCAGGAAGCCAAGAATAATGGCGCAGAGATAGAAGATGCCAAGCCCCACGATACAGAGGGTCACGCTCTTCTTCGCCGCCCGCGCGCTGGGGACCGTGAAGAACATGATCAGGATATGCGGCAATCCCGCCGTTCCGAACACCAGCGCGATGACCGTACTGATCATGGCCAGGGTGCTGTCGGTCTTGACGCCAATCGACATCGCGCTGTCCGCCGCAGGCATTATCTGCCGGACCGCCGTGATGGCCTGCTCCGAAGTCAGCCCGGCCATCGCCTGGACGGCTTCCGGATTCTTGCCCGCCAGGATGGGGGGCACCGTCTCGTACGCGGTCTTCAGGATCCCCGAGAACGACCCGTCGCCCACGATGAAATAGGCCATCACCGTCAGCACCACCATGGCGATCCAGAGGAAGATCGCCTGGATAACCTGGTTATACAGGGTGGACTTCATGCCGCCAAAGATGATGTAGATGCTCATCAGGACGCCGAGACCAACGGTCACCCAGACGAAATTCCAGCCCAGCAGCATTTCGAACAGCAACCCGGCGCCCAGCATCTGGGGGACCAGGTAGAAGGTGGAGATCACGATGGTACAGACCATCACGGCCAGCTTGACGCGGTCATCGGGAAAACGCCGGTGCAAGGCTCCGGCCACCGTGTAGGACCCGACATTCCGCAAGGGGCCGGCGATCAGCAGCAATACGGCCATGTACCCGCCAAAGAAGCCGATCGAGAGCCAGATCGAGTCGATCCCGAACACCCCGATATCGCCTGCACAACCCAGGAAGCTTGCGGCGGAGAGATAGCTACCCACCATGGCAATACCCACCTGGACCCAGGGGACCCCTTTCCCCGCCACGTAGAAATCACTGGCGGACTTGGTGGAGCGGCTGGTCCACCACGTGATCACAATACTGGCGATCACAAAGAAGAGGATGAAGCCGATGACGATGCCCTTATCAAGGGTACTTCCCTTGGTGACATCCGGGGTTGCCGCGGCGAGAACAGGAGAAAGGAAAAAAGCAGGAAGTGGATTAAACATGGGGATCACCGCGCCTTCTTGAACCAGATTACAATCAACAACCATGACACAGGGAAGATCATCAGCGAGACGAGCAACCCGAACGGCATTCCGAACACTTCCTTCGTGGCCAGGTCCTTAAAGGAGGGCGTCTGCACCACGGCCGCACCCAGATAGAAGAAGAAGAACAGGCCAAAAAGGCCGAAGTTGACCAGCACCTTCCGTCGCATGCCGGTAAGTGGCGGGTGTGATGACGTAATATCCGGGTCGCTCATACTCGTCTCCTGTGTTGTTAATTTGTTAAAGGGGCGTACCTTACCAGCAAGGAGGGGAGGCTTGTCAAGCGGGGGATTCCGGTGCTATAAGCCCCTTTATGGCTCATCCCCATTACAGCTGGCGGCAGTTCGGACTGGGCATTGTCTCTCCCGCCATCCTGGTATTGCTGCTCTTTGTCCTGGCGATCTTCGGGATCGTCACGCCAACGGTTGAAACCTCGATCACCGACCGGAAAAAGGAAATGATCCGGGAACTCACGGTCGCGGCATGGGGTATCCTCGCGGAATGCGGCCGCCAGGAAAACGCAGGCACGCTGTCCCGCGAGCAGGCCCAGCAGCTTGCCCTGACGGAAATCCGCCACCTCCGCTACGGCAGCGAAGGCAAGGACTACTTCTGGATAACCGATCTGCGCCCCGTGATGGTCGTACACCCCTACCGGGCGGAACTCGACGGAAAGGATGTCTCGGACTATCGCGACGCGTCTGGCGAACCCGTGTTCGTGAAGTTTGTCAACATCGCCCGGACGCAGGGGGAAGGCTACGCCTCCTACCAATGGCAATGGAAGGATGATCCGGAGCGGGTCGAACCCAAGCTCTCGTTTGTGAAACTGTACAAGCCCTGGGGTTGGATTATCGGCACGGGCGTCTATCTGGACGATGTGCGGGCTGAAACCCGGCGCTTGACCGGTCGACTGACCCGGCTGTCCCTGGCCATTGCCGCCGTACTGGCAGTGCTCCTCTTCGTCATCGGCCGCCAGAGCTACGATATCGAGCGGCGGCGGCGTCAGGCGGAACACGACCTGCAGGAGTCCGAGGCCCGGTACCGGCTGCTGGTCGAGTCCGCATCGGAAGGAATCCTTTTGGTGGCCGACCAGCGCGTTCTGTTCTGCAACAAGCCCGCCCTGGCGCTGTTGGGCATGGATGACGCCTCCTGCCGCGATCGTCCTGTCCTGGAATTGCTCGCCCGTGGACACCCCGGTTCAGCCGCGCTGGGTGAATGGCTTGAAAACGGACGGGGCACGCCCCGTTTTGATGCCCTGATGCTGGGGAAAGGTAGCAGGACCGTACCCGTCGCGCTGGCGGTATCTGCCGTATCCGTAGGAGAAAAAACCGGATTGCTGGTCAGTATCCGCGAATATCCCAGAGTGGCGTCGGTCGAGGCGCTTCCCCCGTTCGGAACCTTGCTCGCCTTGGTCGACGCTTCCGGGACGGAGGAGTTCCTGAAGGACGAGGGCAGGAACCTGCCGCTGCTGATCGGGCAGATCCGGGAAGCCGGGAGCCTGGAGGAGATTCAACGGCTGTGCGCCATGGGCTCCTCATCCGTCCGCCTGCTTCTGGCCGCAGGCGCCAAAGCCGGCCATATTACGGCCTTTCTCTCCTCCCTTTGCGACGCGGCGATGATCCGGCTGATCGCCATGGCCGGGCAGGATCTCGGCCCGGCTCCGGTGCCGTACGCATTTCTCGCGCTGGGAAGCACCGGCAGGCGGGAGCAGACGCTCGCCACCGACCAGGACAACGCCCTGATCTATGCCGACCCCGCCCCGGAAACCCAGGCCGCCTGCGAGGCCTATTTCCAGGCCCTGGCCACACGGGTCTGCGATGGGTTGCTGGCCGCAGGCTATGCCTATTGCCGGGGCGATGTCATGGCCCGCAATCCGAAATGGTGCCGCCCGCTCAGCCAGTGGCGGCAGCTGTTTGACGGCTGGATCGAGAACAGCACGGCCGAGGCGCTTCAGGCCGTGAACATCGTGTTCGACTTCCGGCATATCGCGGGCGATGAATCGCTTTCGGAGGAATTGCGGCGGCATGTTCTCCGCGATATCGGCTCCCATGAGACCTTTTTCTTCAACCTGGCCCGAAGCACCCTGGAATTCAAGCCGCCTATCGGATTCTTCGGCAAAATCGTGGTTGAGTCCGGCGGGAACCATCCGGAAACCTTCGACATCAAGAGCGGCCTGGTCCCGATCGTCAATTTCGCCCGGGTGTATGCCCTGCGCCATGCCGTTCCGGCCATTGGAACCTTGGATCGCATCAGCCTCCTGTCCTCGGCCGGCGTGCTGCAACCGGCCAGCGCGGCGGAACTGGTGACGGCCTTCGAGATGCTGTCCCTCTGGCGGTTGCGCCATCAGGCCGTTCAGCTGGCCTCCGGCCAGCACCCGGACAACCATGTGAATCCCGCGGAGCTCACGGAGATCGAGCAGGCGGCCTTGCGGAAGATTTTCGAGCAGATCGGCGTGTTCCAGTCGCGGATCCGCCTCGATTTCACCAGGAGCCTATGAAAGTCCTCCTCCTAGGTGATGTCCATGGCGCCCATGCCCAGATGGCGGCAAGACTTGTCCGCATCCGGGACCAGCATGGCATCGGCGCCGTGATCCAAGCGGGTGATTTTGGATTTTTTCCCTCCTTGTTCGCCGCCGGGTTTGCCGGGGGGCACCTCCCCGTCCCGGTCTATGCCATCGATGGCAACCATGACGACCACGAATGGCTTCACCGGATGGAGCAGGCGGGTGAAACTCAGCGGTGGCGGGAGCAGTATAATCTTCATTTCCAGCCGCGGGCGTCAACCATCCTGCTGGACGGCGTGAGGGTGGGTTTCCTGGGAGGCGCGCTGCATGTGGATCGGGCCCAGTACCGGCACTGGTTCCGCAATATCGCCAATTTCATCCTGGTTCACGAACGCGCCCGCGCCACGAAACTGTTCAATCACGAGCGCCCCGTGATGATCGTCACGCACTCGTGTCCCGCTGATATTGGCGTGGGGATCCGGGGAAATCCTGAATTTGCCGCCCACCTGGCCGTCCATGTCCATGGCGCAGGGTTCGATCCGGGCCCCGATCATGATTGCGGGGATATGGAACTGGCCCGGCTCTGGTGCCATCTGACGGCCCGGCCCGAATTCTGGGTGTTTGGCCACTTCCATGTCCAGCATGACCGGATGGTGGAAGGAACCCGCTTCCTCTGCGCCGACACGCTGTCGGCGCCGGACTTGCTGCTTTGGGACACCGGAACCGGGGTCATCTCCAGCATCCCCAATCCCGGCTTTTAGGATAGTCTCGCAATAGTCGAGATATTCGCCGAACTGGTGGACGCCGACCTCCGGGCGGCGTCTGACCGCGCCCGGAGGTCGCGGTCCACCTTGAGAATTTCAAGCCTATGTCGCGAGGGGGAATTACAGCAGGAATTGCAGGCCGGCCAGAACCTGGTCGGCGCTGTCGCCCCATCGGTATTCCACGCCGCCCCTGACATTGTGTCCCTTGAGGAAATGGTGCAGTCCCAGGGTGAAGTCCTCGGTCACGGCACCGGCATCGGGATCCTGTCGCGAATACTTGCTCGTTAGCATGGTCTTGCCGATCCAGACGCCACCCTCGGCAAACATCGTGTCGCCTTCGAAGACGATGTTGTCCCACGTGTACCAGGCAGCGTTCAGGATAACACCCCAGTCATCCACCTCGTAGCCGGACTGCATATCCAGCACAAAGGCTTCCGAGTCGACGATCCGCGAGGAGGCGGGAACGGTCGGTGTCTCCTTGATGGCAAGCACGGAGGCCTCATCCTGCCGGTCCATCCCGGCACCCAGAGTCAGGTAAGTAAGCTTCTTGCCGATGCGGTTCTGGTTGTAGAACCACCCGGTTTCGACCTCGCCGATGATCCCGGCGCACACATGGGCGGTATAGCGGAAATCCGCTTCGGGATTCTTGGTGCTGCCTTCGGTGTCGTAGCCATCATACACCCCGGCGGCGTAGCCGAATTTCTTGTTCGCCAGGCTACCGTGGAACTCGGCGCCGTAATCGCGCCAGACAAAGGTATTGGGCAGCTTGATGACTTCGGAATTGTAGTCGTTCCCGAGAAGCGTGGCCGCGCCCGAGCGGCTTTCGAACGAGAAGGGTAACAGAATAAGACCCGCCTTGAACCAATGGTTGCTGCAAGCGGGCAGGCGCAGGTCGATAAACGCATCCTGGATGTCCACTTCCGCATCCGGGGAACCCGCCTTGCCTGCGTTCGGACTGTCGGTTTCAACGAAGAACTGGACGCCATCCATGATCTGGCCGGAGAGGATGATGCGGGCGCGGCGGAGGAAGAAGTCGGATTCATCGGCAGCATCCTCGGTATAGGTCGCCTGCAGCTGGCCAAGGGCGCTGACCTGCAGATAGCTGTCATTGGAAATCTCAAGTTTCGGTCCTGCAGACGCGGCGGCGGTCCAGACGAGAAGAATCAGCAGCGCGAGACCCGGGAGAAACTTGTTCATATCAAATATTCCTTTCTGTTTTGCCGGACAATGCATCAAGCCCCGCAAAAATTCAAGCTTGAGCTTCCCCAATGTGGGATGCGCGGTCCGCATCGTGGCTCGGGACCGCTTGTTGGCTACGTTATTTTATTGAAAGTGAAGAATGCCGTTTGCCTCAGTGCGCGGAGATCCTCAATATATTCATTAAGCATATCCTTGTAAAAGACATGCGGGTTGCGATCACCAAACCTGTCAGGAATTCTACCGACTATCCACTCCAGCAGCCTCAGGACATCGTGCCAGTTTTTCATATGCGTCGGACGGCGGGGAAGCTGCAGCGCAGCACACTGATCCTTGATGGACTGGGGGAAATCCTTGGACGCAGCAATTCGTGAT
>JAABPW010000027.1 GCA_011391785.1 Verrucomicrobiota bacterium | reverse complement strand
CTCTTCCGATCTGGTCATAGTGTTGTTCGCGCTACCAACGATGGCCAGCGTGCCCGTACCGACGGGACCGGAGGTGATGCTGCCAACCGAGCCGATCGAGGAAGAGCCGATCAGGAGGGTGACGGCGGCGTCCATGGGCGTGGTCGTGCTGCCTGAATAGGTGTTGGCGGCGTTAAGGACCGTGGTGCCGCTTAACAGACCGACCGAACCCGTGCCGGAGATAACGCCGAAGCCGGAGCCTTGCGTGATGGTGTTGTTCCGGTAGAACTGCAGGGTGCCGTTATTGACAATGGCGCTGCTCGCGCTGAGCGAGCCGGTTGCGCCAGCAGAACCGAGCCGCAAGGTGGCGCCGGAATTGATCGTGGTCGTGCCGGTGTAGGTGCTGGCACCTGTCAAATAGGCTCTCGTTGTGCCGGCCAAGGTCAGGCCAAAATTATTACTCGCATCTCCGATGGCGCCGCTGACAGTAAAACTGGACTGTCCTGTGTAGGCAGGGACTGTTAACGTCTGGTTGCCCCGCAGGGTAATGGCGCCGGAAAGGATCCCGGCACTAAAGTCCCCTGAACACGACCACGTAACATCCAGGGCATTGAGGGTATTGCCATCGCTGGCGTCGGTGATGACGTTGCCGATGGTAATGGGCTGGCTGCCAGAGTTACCTTGCAATGTGACAGCAAGCGCCTTGCTGATCCTGAACGGGCCGGTGCCGGTATTGAACGTTGTACTGCCAGCCGTTTGAATTTTAAAATTCTCGTTCACGAGAATTGCATTGTTGTTTCCCGAGCCAAGATTAAACCCGCTCATCCCGGTCAGGGTGCCGCCATTGATGGTGAGCGTCCCGGTTCCGATGGCCGCGTTATTGCCGAGATTGAGCGTGCCGGCGCTTAACGTCGTTCCGCCGATGTAGGTGTTTGCACTGGAGAGTACAAGCGTGCCCGCTCCGGACTTGGTTATTGCGCCTGCCCCATCGATCGGTCCGCCGGAGAAAGTGTAAGTTCCGCTGGCCGCGCTGACGGTGGTGGACAGCGGGGTCATGTCGACGGAAATGGTAATCGTTCCACCGGCCGTGTTATTGAAAGTCACGTCCACCGTGCCGTCATCCGTGAACGTCGTTGAATCCCCTGTCCAATTGGCTGTACTCGCGTCCCAGGTGGTGTTAACTGACCCACTCCACGTGATCGCCGTAGCCCGCGTGGTTGCCGGCAGAGCCAGCAGGATGATCACGAGCCAGATACGCGAAAAGAATACGACCCCGCTGCTTAAACGAGTATTCATGAAGTGCTCCCTTGCCTTTTTTACTCTCCTAAAAATACCTTAAACGCCATAGTGCTTCAAGGTGCATTTGGGTGCGGAAAGCCAGTAGTCAGGAGACAGTAGCCTGGAGTCAGCATCTCGGAAGAGGTGCAACCGCAGACGAACGCGGAATACGCAGACTGAAGAGAATACCGTATCCGGCGCGGTGTGGGCACAGCCATGCTGAATCAAGACCAGCAGCTCTTTCTCTTATCCGCGTTTTCCGCGTTCATCTGCGGTTAACCTTCTTAATCGAGGGATCGGCCACTCACTCCTGACTACCGCCTGCTGACTACTGACTCCTATCCTCCGACATATTCGCTTGCAACACCATCAGGCGGCATCATATTCTTGCCGGGCTTGGGGAATTCTATAGGGAAAAAGCTATTCAGCGGGCCGCTGAAGAAAGTGAAGAAATCTAAATGAAAACATCGTTCAAAGTCGCGCTATTCACACTGGGCCTGATGGGTCTCGGAGCCCTGTCCGCACACGCCGACGGGATCAAGTGTCCATCGAATGCCGGACCGCTCGTCAAGCTGGCGGCCCAGGAAGTCCGCCGCTATGTCTTTGTCCGCACCGGCGAACTGCTGCCTGTCGGGAAATCAGCATCAGGCAAGGTGATCGAGCTCAAGGTGAGTCGATCCCTTGATCGCGAGCAATACCGCCTGAAAAGCAAGGGCGACACGCTGGTGATTAGCGGCGGCAGTCCCATTGCCGTCCTTTATGGCGCCTATGATTTCGCGGGCAAACTGGGCGTCCGGTTCTACCTGCACGGGGATGTGCTGCCGGACGCGAAAATCGCCTTCGCCATCCCCAAGGTCGACGAGACCCACTCGCCGCTGTTCGAGACGCGCGGCCTTGTGCCGTTCCATGATTTCGCACAGGGCCCGGACTGGTGGGAGGCCGAGGACTACAAGGCCTACTTCAACCAGATGGCCAAGATGCGGATGAATTTCATGGGCCTCCACTGCTATCCGGAAGGCATGCCCGGCCCCGAGCCACTGGTCTGGATCGGACACCCGGACGACGCAGACAAAACCGGGAAGGTCTCGTTCAGTTCCCCGTCATTCTGGCAGAGCACCATGAACACCCACTGGGGCAATGCCGCAGTACCCTCCTCGCGGTTTGCCGCGGGCGCCAGCCTGTTGTTTCCCGAAGACGATTTCGGGCCGGAAGTGACGCGCGGCCACAGGCCGCAACCGAAAACCCCCGAAGGCTGCAACGAGGTCTTCAACCGCACCGGGGACATGCTGCGTGAGGCGTTTTCCTACGGACGGAACATCGGCATGAAAATCTGTGTCGGAACCGAGACGCCGTTGACGATTCCCTCCTCCGTCCGGGCCCACCTGAAGGACAAGGGGCTTGATCCCAGCAAGGAGGAGGTCCGGCAGAAGATCTATGAGGGCATGTTCACCCGCATCAAAAACTCCTACCCGATAGACTACTACTGGCTGTGGACCCCGGAAAGCTGGACTTGGCATGGCGCTCCCCAGCGCGAGGTTGATGCGACGGCGCAGGATATCAAGACGGCTCTGGCGGCCTGGGAAAAGGTCGGGAAACCGTTCGGATTCGGCACCTGCGGCTGGGAGCTGGGCCCCAAGCAGGACCGCAGTCTTTTCGACAAGATCCTGCCCAAGGAAGCCGCCATGGGCTGCATCAGCCGCACGATCGGGTTCAACTGGGTGGACCAGGAGTTCATGAAGATCAAGAACCGGCCCAAGTGGGCGATCCCGTGGCTGGAGGATGACAGCGCCCTGGCCCTGCCCGAACTGTGGGCGGGACGGATGCGGCGGGATGCGGCGGATGCCTTGTCGTATGGCTGCACGGGCCTGATGGCGAACCACTGGCGAACCAAGATCCTGTCGCCGAGCATCGCGTCGCTGGCAACAGCGGCCTGGTCGCAAGAGGGCTGGAATCCGGATGCCGGCAAACCGGCCAAGGTTCCCGATGTGCCCACAACAAATGTCCGGATTGGCGGAAAGGAAGCCAAGACGAGCGCGCCCATCGCAGGAACTGACGAGGCGCCCGTCTACCAGTCCGTCCTGAACGAGGTGTCGGCCTATCGCATTACCGTGCCGAACGGGACCTATGATGTGAGCCTTAAATTCTGCGAAACGACCTTTGCTGAAGCGGGCAAGCGCGTCTTCGGCGTGGTGGTGAACGGAACCCCGCTCGCGGAGCGGCTCGATATCGCCGCCGTCGCCGGAACGAACAAGGCCCACGATCTGGTTGCCAAGAAGGTGCGCGTCGAGAACGAGAGCCTGAACATCGAATTCAAGCGCCTGGTTGATCAGCCGTGTATTGCCGGAATCGTGATTGACGGCATGACGGACAAGTTCAATCAATTCGACCCCGAGCCCTATACGCGCCGCATCAATTGCGGAGGCGGAGCCTGGGGCAACTATGCCGCCGACCTGCCGCTGATCGGGGAATTGCCCCCGATGCCCAACCGCAAGCGCGATTTGCCGTGCGGCGATCTCTACGAGGACATGTGTGCGGCGTGGTTCGGACCGGAAGTCGGCGCGGATATGGCCAAGCTCTTCACCCGGCTGGACGGCGATGGCGGTGCCTATGGGGTGATCCAGGGGCGGGCCACACTGCCTCGCCCGGAAGTCTGGATGTACGGGCCCGGGGCGTTCGACATCAACAGGGCGCCGGGAAAATGGGAGGACGTTGCCAAATCCTATGCGTTCGTGGATGAGATCGCGGCACTCCGCCCGAAGGTCAGGGGCGCGGGCAATCTTGAACGCTTCGACTATTGGCTCAACACGTTCCACTACATGAGGTCGGTGGGCCAGGTTATCTCGGCGCGCAAAACGCTTGATGACATGATGAAGAAGGTCAACGGCGAAAACGACGCTGCCCGCAAAAAGGAAATAGCCCGGTCGGAGGCCATGCCAGCCCGGACCGCCGTGGCGCGCGCCTGGGAGAAAATGATGACGCATCTCCTGGCGGCAACCGACACCCCCGGCGAGCTGGGAACGATCTCGAACATCGAGCAGAGCACGCGTGGAGCCCTGAAGTTTGTCGAAAAGCATGATGAGGCGCTTGCCAAGATCCTCGAGGCCCCGCTGGACGATCAGGCGAAGGTATCCACGTCCTTTAGTGGCGAGCCGCGCATCATTGTGCCGACCGTGCGCAGCGTGATCAACCAGGGCGAAACGCCCAAGCTCAAGGTCATCGTGCTGGACAATGATCCCCCTGCGGAGGCCGGACTTTTCTGGAGGACGATGGGAACAGGGGACTATCAGGAAAAGCCCTTGCGCCATGTGGCGCGGGGTGTTCATGAGGTGACCCTGCCCGCCGTTCCCGAGGCGGGACTGGAGTATTACCTCCAGGTCAAGACCGCCAAGGGCAAAACCCTGGTATGGCCCGCCACAGCCAAGTCCGTGAATCAAACCCTTGTCCTGATGCAATAAGGAACCCCTCTTCTGGAGGGCGAGGATAGCCGAGCCGTGGGGAATCGCCAAGGGACAGACCTTGCCCGGATTCCCTGTGCACGCGGCTCGGCAAGCCTCGCCCTCCAGAAGACAGGCGGTGAATCTTACCCGCCGGAAGGTCCTGTTTTCCTCACTCCACAGTCACGGATTTGGCGAGGTTACGCGGTTGGTCAATGGAACAGCCGCGCAACCGGGCAATATGATAGGCCAGCAGCTGCTCGGCTATCACCGCGGGAATCGGCGCCAGGAATTCGGGGCACGGGGGAATCCTGATAATATCCTCCGACAGGCTTTCGATGTCCCGGTCCCCTTCGGTGGCAATGGCAATCACGGGTGAATGCCGGGCCTTGCATTCCTGCATGTTGCCCATCGTCTTGATTTTCCCGGGGACATTCGGCACCAGGGCGATGACCGGAACGGTTTTCTCCAGAAGGGCGATCGGGCCATGCTTGAGCTCCGAGGCGTGGTAGCCCTCCGCATGGATGTAGGAAATCTCCTTCAGCTTCAGGGCGCCTTCCAGGGCGGCCGGATACATATAGCCGCGGCCGATGTAGAAACAATCCCTCATGTCGGCATACTTTTCCGCAATCTTGATGATGACGGACTCCTGCGCGATAACCTGCTCGGCGATTCCCGGCAGCTTCGCCAGTTGCTGGATCATCTCCCGCCCGGCATTCACGGAAAGCCGCCGCGTGCGCGCCAGGGCGATGGCCATCATGGTCAGAACGGTGACCTGGCTGGTGAACGCCTTGGTGGAGGCGACGCCGATTTCCGGTCCGGCATGGAGATACACCCCGCGGCCCGCTTCCCGGGCAATCGTGGAGCCGACCACGTTGCAGATGCCCATCACCACGGCGCCCTTCTGGTGCCCTTCGCGCACCGCGGCCAGGGTATCGGCCGTTTCGCCGGACTGGCTGATGGCAATCAGGCACGTGTCCCGCTGGATGATGGGATTCCGGTCGCGGAACTCGGCCGCCTGCTGAACCTCGCTCGGGATCGAGGCGAAATCCTCAAAGAGATACTTCCCGACCATCCCGGCATGGTACGAGGTACCACAGGCGGCAATCGACACCCGGTCAATGCGGGCCATGTCGCTGGGGCCCATCAGCATGCCGCTCAACTTGGCGGTTCCTTCGCTTTCAATCAGCCGTCCCCGCAGGGCGTTGGCAATCGTCGCCGGCTGCTCGTGGATTTCCTTGAGCATGAAATGGGCGTAGCCGCCCTTTTCAATGTCCCGGATGTCCCAGTCGATATGGGTCATCTCCCGCGTGACCGGAACATTCTTGATCGAGGCGATTTCGACGCTGTCGGCCGTGGCGGTCAGGATATCGCCATCATTCAGGAAAATAACCCGCTTGGTGTAGTTGACAATGGCGCTGACGTCGGAGGCCACGATGGTTTCGCCGTCGCAAATGCCGACCACGATGGGGCTGCCCTTCCTCACCGCCACCAGGGTGTCGGGATGCTTGGACGAGATCACGGCAATGCCGTAGGCACCCTCAAGCTTCTCGATCGCCGCCGCAACGGCACCCCTGAGATCGCCCACGTAGCACTCCTCGATCAGATGGGCAATCACCTCGGAGTCCGTTTCACTGGCGAAAACAAAACCCTTTTTGATCAACCGGGCCTTGAGTTCGGCATAGTTCTCGATGATCCCGTTGTGGACGATGGCAAACTGCCCGTTCCGGCTGACATGCGGGTGGGCATTTTCCCGGGTCGGAGCCCCGTGCGTGGCCCAGCGGGTATGGCCGATCCCGAGTGTGTAGTTCCGGGCTTCCTTTCCTGCAAATGCCGCCCGTATCGCCGTCTCAAGATCGGAGATTTTTCCCGGGGTCTTGATGACGAGAAGCTTCTCGTCGCGGCCCTGGCAAAGCGCGATCCCGGCGGAATCGTAGCCCCGGTATTCAAGGCGATGCAAACCGGAAACGATGATGTCGACTGAGTTTTTGGGGCCGATATATCCGACAATTCCACACATAGTTATCTTCCTTTGATAATCGGCGTTTGATTTACCATGCCATCCCTTGCCCTCACAAGGATAAAGACTATCACCACGGCCACTAAACCGTAGCGGAAAAGGAGGATTCACCACGGAGACACGGAGGTGGATGGGGGAGAGGCGGGGAACAGAATGTTTCGTGAATTTAACGAGGCCGGTGTACCTGCCCCGTTAAATTCACGAAACACCTCCCGGTGAAGAGAGAAGAAGATATTGTGGGTCCGGAGGACAACTGGAGTCTCGGTATTCTTCTCCAGGAGAGGGTTGCGGCAATTGTCAAATGGGGTACTCACCATTTGACAATTGCCGCAACATAGTCTTCTCCCCCTCTCCCTCAACCCCCTCCGTATCTCCGTGGTGAATCTTATTACCGGCCGAGAAACGCTACTATTCAATGGCCGAATTAATAAGCCTTGAACCGCATGTCCCGCGCGGCCTTGACCTCGTCCAGCCGGCCTACCGGGGTGTTGCGCGGCATCGCCGCGAACGAGGCGGGATCACGATCCACCAGGCTGGCGATCTCCCGCATGGCCTCGATGAACTCATCCATCTGCTCCCGTGACTCCGTCTCGGTCGGCTCGATCATCATCGCCTCCGGGACCACCAGCGGGAAATACACCGTGGGCGGATGGATGCCGCGCTCAATGAGGGCCTTGGCAATATCGATGGCATGGACCCCCTTCGCGGCCTGCCGCGAGGCGCTGAACACGCATTCGTGCATGCAGAGCCGGTCATAAGGCAGGTCGAAGTCCTCCTTCAGCCGCGCCTGCATGTAGTTGGCGTTGAGCACGGCCGTCTCGCTCACCCGCCGCAACCCTTCCGCGCCCAGCAGCAGCATGTACGCGTAGGCCCGCAGGATAACGGCAAAATTCCCATAGAAAGAAGAGATGTAGCCTATGCTCTTCGGTCGCTCATATTCCAGGGCGAACGAGCCGT
>JAABPW010000026.1 GCA_011391785.1 Verrucomicrobiota bacterium | reverse complement strand
CAAGCCGTTCAAGGTGTATCCCCATCAATCCATGCCCTTGTTCGCAGCCGCTGCAACTATTCCCTCTCCCGCCGCCATTACCATTCAATCCGTGTCGGGCGCCCGCATGAAAATTGCCGTAGAAACCTCGGGAGTGACCCGGTTGACAGCGGCGGCCATTGCCTCCTCACTGGAGGGGGCGACTGAGACTTCCGTCTCGAATGCTATTGCCGCCGGACTGCTCCGGATGACGCTGGGAACAAACGAGATCGCCTGGATGCCGCTTCCGGGAAACACGAGCCTGTGTTTTTATGCGGTCGCGCAGGACAGTATTTATACACGGCAGACGATCTACTGGCTGGAACCCGGGCCGGGAACCGTCATGACCGTGCGGTCCAACAGCCCTCCTGCTGTTCCAGTAGAGGGAGCCTTTTTCCGGGACACGCTGCACTTCGAGCAGGACAATCCCGCCGGATATGTTGCCAATCTGTTTGAGTCCAATCCCGAGGCGGACATCTGGCATTGGGGTTACCTGCTGGTTCCGTCGGGCGGCGTGTTCCGGGCCAATTTTACCAATAGCATTCCGGATGCGGTGCCGGGAAGCACGCCGGGAACGCTGACTCCCCGGATCAAGGGGGCGGTCACCACGCCTTCCCTGGCCCATCATGCCCGGATGATTTTGAATGGCGTGACGGCAGGTAGCGCGGATTGGTATGGCACCGATGAGGTGACGCCCGTGGTCTCCATTACCAATTTTGTGGCGGGCACCAACATTCTCACGGTGGAGGGGTACTATCAGGTTGGCGACCTGGTCGGGGCAAGGTCCTACATTGATTCGTATGAGGTGTCCTATGACCGTCTTTACCGAGCGGTTGAAAACAGACTGCTTTGCGTAGCCGGCACGAATTTGGCGGTTAGTATCGGCGGATTCTCGTCTCCTCTGATCCAGGTGCTTGACGTCACCGAACCGGCCTGTCCGGTGTTGCTGGACGGCGTGATGATCGACTCCCCGGCCGGTGGCGAATGGCGTGTCAGTTTCACGCCGGAGTCCGCGACCAATCGCTACCTCGCAACGGCGTCCCTGCAGGATCCGGTCTGGGTGACGGGACGTCCCTGGACTTATCTGGGCGACACAACCAACCGGGCCGATTATGTGGTGATTGCTCCTGCCGCGTTCCTGGCAGGCGCCCAAACCCTGGCGGCATACCGGGCTGGCAGGGGGCTGGAAACCATGACTGTGGATCTGGAAAATGTGTATGATGAATTTTCAGGAGGCATGGTGACCCCTCATGCCCTTCGCTCATTCATGGTCGCTGCCCGTGCGGGATGGGCGAAAACCCCTGCCTTTGCGGTTTTGATCGGCGCGGGGAACCTCGACTACCGGAATGTGACCGGTAAGGCGTTGAATGTCTGTCTGGTTCCTTCCTTCATGGGTGCCACGCCGTATGGGTTGTACGGGGTCGATAACCCGATTGGCGATGTGAACGGCGACCATGTTCCCGAGGTGGTTATTGGTCGCTTGCCCGTTGTCGATACGAACGAGCTATCCGGGGTGGTGACGAAGATCCAGGCTTTCGAGGCGGCGGTTACGAATTTCAGGTCGGCGCATCTGGTGGCGGACGCCTACGATGCGGCGGTTGGTGATTTTGGAGTGAGTAGCGACCAGGTGGTCCCCTGGATCAGCCCGTCCTATTCGCGAGACTATAATTATCTCACCAACCAGCCTCTTGCGACCGTGAATTCGAACTGGGTTGGCGCCATCAATCAAGGGCGGACGTTGATCACCTATGTCGGGCATGCCAATGACTATACGTTGGGGAAAACCACCCTTCTGGGATATTCTGATCTGGTGAAGCTGACGAATGCCGCGCCGCCTGTCCTGTTCGCCATGGCCTGCGAGGTGACTCGGTTCGACAAGCCGTCCAGCTCGGTGTCGACCAGTCGACTTGGCGCGCAGATGGTGCGCAAGGCGGCAGGCGGATTGACCGCGATCTGGGGTTGCACGGCACAGGCCTTGAACGATGACAACATTTTGATGGGCGGGTGGATGCTCCGGGCCTGTTTTCGTGCGGACGGGGTAGTCCTTGGCACGGCGATGCGCCAGGCCATGATGTCGTATGCGCTGGAAGGCACGGCGAAGTCGTTTATCCTGGACACCTATGGTCTGCTTGGCGATCCCGCCCTGGATATGGGGATCCTGAGCGGGGTGCCCTCAAGTTACGAGCTCTGGAAGACCCAGGTGTTTACACCGGAAGAGCAGGCGGATCCCGGGGTGAGCGATCCCGGCGAGGATGCGGACGGGGATGGCAGTGACAACCTCTCGGAGTACATTGCCGGCACCAGTCCGAAGGATCAGTCGTCATACCTGGTGATCAGCACCGTGTCACGATCGGATGCTACAGGGCGGGTTGTCAGTTGGCCGAGCATGACGAATCGCCTGTACTCGGTCGAGGTGACCACGAACCTGATGACGATGGCATTTGTTCCGATTGTTTCCGAACTTCTGGCCGCGCCACCGGTGAACAGCTACAATGACACCGTAAACCGTGGGTCTGACACGGTGTTCTATCGGGTCAAGGCGCAGAAATAAAAGAGTGTTCAGTATCCGGTGTTCAGTTTTCAGAATGGACTGAACACTGAATACTGAACACTGAATACCCGGGAAATACTGAACATGGAATTGTTGAAGCGAATTTACAGGGTAAAGGGAGAAGTGGTGGCTCGCCGGCTTGCCGGGGAGGAGCTTCTGGTTCCCGTCCGGGGGCGGTTGGCGGATTTGCAGCGGATCTTCGCGCTTGATCCGGTCGCCGCTCACATTTGGAAACATGTGGATGGGAAACAGGACGGCGAAGCGATCCTTAAAAGCGTGGTGGAAACGTTCGAGGTGGACGAGTCGACCGCACGAGTCGATTTGGAGCGCTTCCTGGGACAGTTGGCGGAGGCGGGCTTGGTTGAGTGTTGATTTGAAGACCTCGGGGCTTTAGTTCGTTGACTTCGATGCAGGAGAAGGGAACCGCAGATGAACGCAGAAAACGCAGATAAGAGGGGCTTGTAGTCCTGAATTTGATTTCATCCGCGTGTTTTGCGTTCATCTGCGGTTTGAATTCTTTTTCGTGAAGGTAGTTTCCGCTTGGAATCATTATGGACGGTGCGATATCAGATTGTGCGGGTGGTGAGGAGGTGTTCCGGACTCTCAATGAGCGGGCTCGGAATGAGGAGTTTCCCTTCGCGTCCAGCGCGGCCTTGACCTACCGGTGTAATCTCCGCTGCGTGCATTGTTATGCGAGGACGTCGGCCGATTCAGGTGCTGAACTTGATACCGTGGCCTGGAAACGGATCCTCGATCAACTGGCGGATTCCGGGTGCCTGTTCCTGCTGATTACGGGGGGCGAGCCCCTGATCCGTCCTGATTTTGCCGAGCTTTACCGCCATGCCAGATCCTTGGGGATTGTGGTGACGGTGTTCACCAACGGAACGCTCATTACCGATGAGATCCTGGACTTGTTCCAAGCCTATCCGCCGCGGAATGTGGATGTCACTTTGTATGGTGCCACGGAGGCAACCACCCGGGCCATCACGGGGCGTGACGGAATGTTCGTTGCCTGTCAGGACGGGATTCGGAAGTTGCTCGATCGCGGGATCCGGGTTGGCTTGAAAACCGTGGTCATGACCCTGAACCATCGTGAAGTTGGCGCGATGGAGGCGATGGCGGAATCCCTGGGGGTGCCGTTCCGTCTGGATGCCTCGATATTCCCGCGGTTCGACGGGGACCGGGAACCGCTCCAGTACCGGCTTGCCCCCCGTGAGGTGGCTGAACTGGAATTCTCGAGCGCGAAACGTGCTGCCGACTGGAAGGCGCATTATGAACGGAGACGCCATGAGCTGGGCGGCGGGTTGCTGTACCGGTGCGCGGCAGGACGGACCCATGCCCATATCAATCCCCTGGGTGAACTCCAGCCTTGTATCACGACCCCGCATATCCGGGTGCCATTGGCGGGGATTTCGTTTCCGGCGGCATGGAGCCGGCTGAAGGAGACTCTTGGGCGGCTCCGCGCCAGTCCTGATTCCGCGTGCATTCATTGTGAAAAACATGTACTATGTGGGCATTGTCCTGGGTTTAGTAAGTTGGAAACCGGCGATGAGCGGGGAATGAGCCAGTTCCTGTGTGAGCTGGGGCAGGAGCGATTCAGGAAGATTGATCATGGAGCCATCTGACAAAACTACAGCGAGGCAGCCCTATACAACGCCACACCTCCGCCCGATTGAACTCATCACGGGTGAAGTGCTGGGGACGGGTTGCAAGATGGCTTCAGCAGGGGGGCCTGAAAGCGCCACAGGGCCCTGTGATTTCCCGGCGCCCTGTGATGGCGACGGGTCCTGACGTGGTTGCCGCCGGACTCTCCATTGCCGGATTGCGGCTTGTGGTCCGTTCCGATCTTCCGATTGAAGATCCCCTTTTCCCGCAGGAATACGAAACGTTCCTTCAATCCCCGGCTGCCGGGATTGCGGTTCCTGGAACGGGTGTGGATGTAAACGTGGAATTAGTCCCCGGGATTCCCTCCTTCATCACCCAAGGCGTTCGGATTACCGATGCCGGTCCCTGGCGGTTGTTCCGGGACGGCAACCGGCGGATTATTTTATGGGATGGACCCGACCCTGCTGCTCCCCTGTGGGCGGCTTCACTGTCGGAAGGGGCTCATGATATTACGGTCTGGTGCGGGGAGAAATTCATAGTCCGCGGATCGAGTGTTGTGAAGCTCCGCAATCCGTTCCGCTATCCACTGGACCAGTTGGCGCTGATGTTCCATCTGGCGGGGCGCGGAGTGATCCTGCATGCGGCGGGATTTCTGCGCGGGCAAGACGGCATTGTGGCCATGGGCCGATCGGGTGCCGGAAAATCCACCTTGTCGCGGTTATGGATGGACCGGTTCGGGCGGGAGACCGTATTGAGCGACGACCGGGTGATTGCGATGGCGGGAGATGCTCCCGGGTTTTACGGAACCCCCTGGCCCGGGGAATTAGGGGCTGCGCAGAATGAGCGGGCCCACCTGTCGGCCTTTGTCTTCCTGATTCAGGCACAGGAGAATAAACTGGTGCCGTTATCGGCGGCCCAGGCGTTGGAGCGCCTTTTGCCAGTGGGGACGATCCCCTGGTTTGACGGGGAGCTTTTGCCCGCGGCACTGGAGTTCTGCCAGGCGCTGGTTGACCGCGTGCCCGCCTACGAGTTTTACTTCACGCCGACACCGGCGGCGGTGGAGGCGCTGGCGGGTGGTCTGGGATAATGCAAGCCCTCACCCCGGCCCTCACCCCGGCCCTCTCCCGTAAACGGGCGAGGGTGCAGAATGACCTGTAGAACGGTAATGCTACTCCCTCTCCCGTTTACGGGAGAGGGCTGGGGTGAGGGGGGCGCCCAGTGATCGCTCTTCTCCAAGAGCCGATCCGGATTCCTGCCTTGGCGCGCCAGGTTTGGCTGAAGGTCCAGAGGCGACCGATAAGCCGGGCTGAAGGCGTGTCGAGCGGGGTAGATTTTCCGTTCCGCTCCCTCGCTACAACGAGTCCGAGGATGGCTGTTTCAGGAATGACCTCCCTCGGTCCCGTCAGGGCATCGCCGCGGGTGAGGGCCGTCAGGGTGGCACCGTGTTTTTTCAAATCGAGAACCCGGTGACACAGGAAGCGGCCGTCCGGCGCCACGCAGAAAAGGATGGCTCCGAGGCGCAGGGCTGCCGGCTTGACGGGTTCGACGGTGAGGGTGTCCCCGTCACGGATGAAAGGCGCCATGCTGCGTCCGCGTGCCTGGAACCGGATCGCCTGTCCGGATTCCAGAAGGGATCGGATGACGGATTCACTGGAGTCGCTCATCATGAGGGTAGGCTAACAAAAGGGAATGGGGAAACCTATTTGATTTTCTTCTCCGTAACCCCGCCATTCTTGTGGTAAAGAAGGTTTGTGACAGACGAACGATTATTCCAGATGATGCTTCAGGCCGTGAGAGCCGGGGCGGGGGTGTTGACAGGGGAGTCAGCGGATTCGCAGGCGGTCTGGCGTCGTGATTGGGAGGGGGTTGAGGTTTCCTCGGTGGACGGTCGGCGCCTGATCCAGGTGATCCGGGAACACCGCTGCCTGCCCCTGATTCTCATGGGGCTACAGGCGGGAACGCCGGATGCCGATCTTAAGTATCCGATGATGGGGTGGTTGCGACAGGGGCAAGCCTCGCTGGTGGCCCGTTCGATTCATATGACGGCCCTTCTGAAGGATGTGCTGGGGAGGTTGACGGGGGCGGGGCTTCGTGCGATCCCGTTCAAGGGACCGGCCATGGCGGCCTGGCTCTATGGGGACTCCGCGTTCAGGCCGTCCGAGGATCTGGATATCTGGATCCATCCTGACGATTTCCTGAGAGCAGGGGACGTTCTGGCTCAAGGGGGATTTGTTCCTCAGATTTCCATGACCCCGGCGGAGGCGCGGGATCATATGCGCGCGGGATGGGACCGTGCCTTCCGGAACCCTGCCGGTGATGTGGTTGTTGAACTTTGTACCGGGGTGTGTCCTGAATATTTCGTAAAACGCCAGCCTCCGGAGTGGACCCTGGATGGGACCATGCCGGTCCGCCTGGAGGGGGTTGACGTCCTTATCCCCTCACCCGAAATATCGTTGCTGTGGCTGTCGATTCATGGGGCCAAACATGAGTGGGAGCGGATTGCCTGGCTGGTGGACATTCATCTTCTCCTCCATCGCACTCCCGGATTGGATTGGAGTCGCGTATGGTTATGGGCAGGGCAGTGTGGCGCGGGAACGATGGTAACCTGTGCCGTCGAGATGACCCGCTGTCTCTTCCCCGGACCTGATGCGGGGATTAACCCTCCCCCAGCGATCCGGAGGCGCACCCGGATTGCCGTGGACTTGATCCAGGAGGACATGATGGTGGCATTCCCTCCGGCGTTGGGATGGAGGATGGAAACCCGGATCCAGTGGCTGCTTCGCGAACGCTGGCGTGACCGGCTCCGATACAGTTGTTTGTCGTTGCTGACCCCGGGCTACAATGACTGGAAAGCCGTGTCTTTGCCAAACCGCTTGCGATGGATCTATTGGCTTATCCGGCCGATCCGGCTGGTCTTTTTCAAAGGGAATGGGAGATTGACGGCAGGTCTGTAAAATGGGATTATTTTAGTCGTATAGGGGGGCGTTTCAAGGCATGTAAATTATCCTTTTTGCGGGGGGGATACGACATGAAGTCAAAACCAAAACGAGAACGAGAACTGTTCGCCTTTGTTATGGCGGGCCTGTTCGGCTTGATCTCCTTTTTCGGAGGGGGGCAGCGAGTTTTGGCAGGACCAGGATTAGGTCGTGCGGTTGTCGCTAACATGAGCGGTTCAGCCACCCTTGTTTTCCCTGACAAGACGGCTCATGATTATCCGCAGGGTCACTCCAAGGTGACGCCCGGAATGGCGTTGTCGGAATTGCACACCATCCAGACCGGAAAGGACGGACGTCTTTGTCTTGTGCTTACACCCGGTGCTTTTCTGTGCGTGAATCCCAATACGACAATCAAGTTGGAGAAACTGGAGAACAGGACCCGGGGGATTCCGGAAACAGAAAAGGACCTGGTCCGGCGGATCGAGGTGACGGTCTCCGGTGGCGGAGTGTATATCCATGCAGGCGCGCCGACGCCGCTGATGGACATCAAGATCAATACACCAGTGGGTCAAGTGCTGGCGAAT
>JAABPW010000025.1 GCA_011391785.1 Verrucomicrobiota bacterium | reverse complement strand
CATTGTCTCCTCCATGTGCAGTCCCGAGGCTTTTGCCGTCTACTCCACCGGCGCGCTGGAAATACCAGTCATTGGCATGATTACAGGTTCCATCGCAACAGTGATCCTGCCTGACCTGCGGCGCATGGTTTCGGCTGGTGAAAAACTAGAAGCGCTGGCACTCTTTCGGCAGGCGGCTGAAAAATCTGCGATTTTCCTGATTCCTATTATGATGTTTCTGCTAATTAGTGCCGAGCCGTTTATTCTAACGCTGTTTTCCTCGAAGTATTCCGAAAGCGTATTATCCTTCCGCCTCTATCTGTTGCTTCTGCCTGCGAGAATCGTCAATTTCGGTGGCTTCATGATGGCCTTAGGATTAAATAGGTTGATCCTATATCGGACGATGGTGGCCTTGGGAAGCAATCTAGTGCTGAGCATTCTGCTGGTCCGATGGATAGGCTTTATTGGCGCGATCGTGGCCACCCTTCTGACCATGTACCTTGTGAGTTGCGCATGGAACTTTAACGTGATTAGCCAGGCAGTGGGTTGTAGCTGGCGGCAGGTACTGCCGTTCAGCATCGTGTTTCGGCTGGTTTGGGTGTCCGCGCTGGCCTGCATTCCGATCATGATGCTGGCGAGTCTAGGGCAACGTCTGGTGCCGGTGCTGTGGCTGGCAATGAATGGGGTACTATTTTCTTTGACTCTTGCCGCATTGGTTTGGTTCCTACGGCTGGAACCGTTGCGAAGCGAAGGAATTCGCCTGTGGAATCGATTGGCGATCAAAAGGTGGCTTACGTGAAGCCGAACCAACGGATCTCACAAAAAGACGCTTCGGTGCCATTGTCATGGGGGGCATGTCAATGGTTATGGGTCTCAATCGTTAGCTCCACGAAAAAGGAGTTTTAAATATTATCTTAATTGGACCGAACCAGTTGGTGGGGGCGCAAAACAACAAGATCAGCCAGTTTCTACAGGGCGAGAAAAATGATGGGGCGGGTTTATGTCGGACGCCGGTAAATATCCACAAGGCGGACAGATGCCGCACCAAAGACGGATCAATTTGCATGTGCCGTGGCAACAAAGGATATGCCGGATAAATGTGTGATTGAGGGGGGGCCAGCAAAAGTCATTTCACTACTTGGTGAGTATAAAGGAGATTCTGAATGGTAAGCACATACAACGGATCAACTAGTATAGCTAAAATCACGAAGTGCATATATACCGTG
This sequence comes from Verrucomicrobiota bacterium, assembly GCA_011391785.1. Classification (GTDB taxonomy): domain Bacteria; phylum Verrucomicrobiota; class Kiritimatiellia; order CAIKKV01; family CAITUY01; genus JAABPW01. Next base: position 6,503 of record JAABPW010000025.1, on the reverse strand, counting down.
CTCTCAGCTGGAATGTCTGTTTTTTTGCCGCGAACCCATATTTGTCATAAAGAGTCCAATATGTTGCGGTTGTTACGAGGCTGGTTATGTAGCGGCAAGCGAAATGTCTGTATAGGAAAGGGATGCGTCGTGACGAGTATGGCGAAAATTGACGAGGGTACAACCATTGAGGACTATGTTCGTGTAGTAGGTCATATCACCATTGGGAAAAATGTTTACATCAACTGTTTCACGATGATTTCGGGTGAGGTTGTAATTGGCGACGGCGTCCTAATCTCTCAGTTTGTAACTATCTGGGGGCGGGCGCATCGATTTATGAACCGAGATCTGCCAATATGGGACCAACACGGAAAACATGGTATTACGGACAATGGCTATGACGTCCAGTCGGTGAAAATCGGTACGGGCGTGTGGATAGGGCCGCAAGTAACCGTGTTTCGCGGAGTCTCGATTGGCGATGGCGCCGTAATTGGAGCTGGATCTGTGGTCACGCATGACGTACCTGCTTTTGCAGTCTGCTGGGGGGTACCGGCGCGTGTTGTGAAGTATAGGCAATCGGAACAAGCAGCTGCTCAAAAAGCATGAGCACGCCAAAACAAGTGATTGAGTATTGGAATGCAAGCGGGTTGTGTTCCGCTGAAAGTTCAACATCACACGCAGATCCAAATTGGGCTAAATGGGCCAACGTAATCGAAAGACTTCGTTTGACCCATCTTCTACAGTTTAAAAAACAGACATGTTGATAATCAACAAGTTGCGAATGAGGCAAAAGTTCTTGCCAACACATTTTCGGTGCCCTGATGTTGGGGCTTATAGCTCCTTGATGGTGGGCGGCACGGCAACGCCGGCGGCCCGAATCGCCTTATGAGAGTCTCCTGTCAGTTGACTGCGCAGCAGGAAGCGGTGGCCGTTGAAGACGGCTTCCACCTCCTGAAGTGCGTTGAGACCACGGATCACCTCGTCCCATTCCCACGACAGATCCATCTGGCTCATCCTGGACTCCAGTTCGGTTTTGAGCAGGATGGCCAGGAAACTGCAGAAAACATGGCCCCGGATGGTTTCGTCGCACTTGTGGTAGATCGGCCGTGTGGCCAGGATCGACTTGGTGGTGCGGATCAGGGATTCCACCGTCAACAGGTTCTTGTAGGCCCGCGCCACGATTTCCGCGTCATAATCGGTATTGGTCCGCAACACCCACTTGCCGTCGAAGCGGGCATCGTCCTTGATCTTGGCTTCGTCAATGACGAACCGGCCTTCGCCTTCCTTGATCAGGAACTTCCGGTAGCCCTTGTTCCCGACCAGACTTTTGTCACCGCATTTCAACTGTTTCGCCAGTGCCTCCACAATGGCTCCCCGGTCATGGGCGTCCTTCCGGCGCTGCTCCTCGTTCAAGCACACAACATAGCGGCGGGTGCCGATTTCAAGATCCTTCAACTTCAGGGGTTGCGGGTCTTTCGCCCGCTTCCGTTCCGGCTGGATCTCCTCCCAGGCTCCCTGATGCCTGAGGATTTTCTCGCTGACTTCGTTCTGGCGGCGCATCCGCACTCCCAGGATGTAGCGTACCGGTGGCTGGGCGCTTTCCAGTTGCGTAATCGTCTCATCGCTGATCATGCCCCGGTCGGCGACCACGCAGACCTCCCGGATCCGGAATCGACGCCGCATCCGATCCACCAGCGGGATCAGGGTCTTCACATCCGTCGTGTTCCCCGGCCACATCTCGCAACACAAGGGACACCCCTCGGCATCCAGGGCGAACCCCACGATCATCTGCTTGAGGTCGGGCCGGTGATCCTTGCTGTATCCGTACTGTCCGATCGTCTCTCCGCCTGCGCCCTCAAAGTAAATCGAGGTGGTGTCGAAGAACACCAGGTCCACGACCGCGAACAAGTCCCGGCGCCGGTCAAACAGCGATTCCTCGATCAGGTCCTTGGTGCATCGCGGGCTACCCAGTGTCTCCGGTTCCCCTTCAATCGCCTCGCCCAGGAATGCCATCGCCCGGTACAAGTGGTGAAGCTCAAGCTCCTGCGCTCCCTTGATCCGGTATTCGTCCCGCCAGTTCTCCGCCGCCCGGTCACTGCCGGAGGCGAACAGCCGGTGCAGCACCGTCAGGTATATTGCCCGCTCCACGTCGAAGCCGTACCGCCGCTCTCCCAGAAGTCCACGGAGGATGCGCTGGATTCCAGTCTCCTCCCACAGCCGACCAAACACCAGATCCGGCCCCACCTTGCGAATCGCCACCGGCTCCGTCTTGCCCGCCGCATGGGCATCAATGACTGCCAGCCGTTGCGTAAAGCGCATCCCCGAGCGCAACAACCGATCCATCGTGCCCGTCGATTGCAGGATGTCGGCGCGGCCCAGCGTCGCCAGGATCCGTTGCCGGACCTTCTTCCCGTCCCGGTAACTCTCCGCAATCTGGATGTAGCTGTATCCGCCGGTGCGCGTCACTCGAAAGAACATGGTGCGTCTCCCTTGTCTCTACGCACCTCTATGACACGGCCATTATCGGCTCAAGAAAAAACACGCTTTCCCGAAAGAATTTGCCAACACATTTCGATCTCGGCAAAAATCACACCATGGGTTTATTGGGGTTTATGCACACTTTTCAAGAAAACGGTCAAATAACTGTAGAAGATGGGCTTTAGATGGTGTTGATACCTCCAAACGCTATCATCGAATACGGGCAAGTCAAGAGCGGGATAATAGGCCTGTCCCCGGTGTCCCTTTAAAGTAGCCCTTTGCCATCCAATTTCAGGCTTCTAAGGCCAGATAAGCCCGTTAATTCCGGCTCAACTCGTTCTGAATCAACGAACTTCTGTGGCGAAGCCATGCTCTCCCAGGCGGAGCGACCTGCCCGCCTGCCTGCGATTCCCCCGGCGATTCCTATAACGAATACACTTTCCAATTAAAATATTCAGGATCAACAAAGGGCTCTAACTTACTAAAAACTTTCTCAGAAAGAATATACCATCCATCCCACAAAACGGGGTAATCAACAAGCATCTCTTCTGAAAGACTTGAGGCAATCGATGTCATTTTCGGCAATTTTAGCGTTACTGGCTTGGTCTTGTATTGTTGGATTAGATTGCCGACCCGAGCTGGTATTATTTCATAATACTTGATTGAATTTGCAACCAACTCGGGCTGATGTTTATAGGCAGCAAAAATATCTTCCACAGTTTTTGCGCTGGTGACACTATACTTTCCTTGCTGCGCAACGGAAAACAGCTTGTCATATTTTACTTCCAGACTGGCGATTTCAGCGGCCTTCACCAACTGATCCCATATTTTTCCTGATACGGATAACCTCTTGCCATACAAAGGGGATATTATGTCAGGCATACTTTCAACACAGCGCATGATGTAAAGATGATGTTTTAGCTTGTCACCAATGTAGCAACCGCGCCCAAGCGGCTTTGCATATTTTCTTGAGGCATATCCGTGAAACATGATGTGCTGCCACAACTTTAAATCATTATCATTTATACCCGGACTAAAGCTGGTCATGACAACAAATTTCATATCTCAATCCACCTCTCATCACCTGGAAAATCGAAAGGTTAACAGGGACTGTCCCCGGAGTCACCTCTTGAGAGCAGTGACCCCTAAGCACAACCTGTAACCATGTTGCGTCGCGCTAATCCGCTCAAGGTTTCACAGGGACTGTCCCCGGCGTCACCCCGCCCGTCACCCCAAGTACTCCTTGTTGGGTCGCGTAAGCCCACACTCTTCCCACACGTATTCGAAGAAAGGTTCACAGGGCCTGTCCCCGGTGTCCACCGCTGAGGAAACAAGGTGGACGCCGACCTCCGGGCGGCGTTGGGTACACGCATACCGTTTACCAGAACCAGACCGCGCTCGGAGATCGCGGTCCACCATTTGCATCAATTTGCCCTGGATATTCAATAAACACCATGAATTCCAAAAGTTTCACGGGGACTGGTGTCCCCGGTTTCCTTTTCATATTGGCTCAGCGTCCGACTTGGATTGAGTAGAAGTTTTCGGGATACAGAGTGGGAGGGGTCGTGTAGATCATGATCGGAACGGTCCCCATCATGTTCGTCAGGGGGGTGAATCCGCCCTGGAGGAGATTGGTAGCGGCAAGCACCGTGTACTCGCGGTTGGACTGGCTTGTCCATTGCAGGACGAGCCGCGTGGGATCGTCGGGGTTGGTTGCAGGATTTTCGACCCGGAGCGCGCTGGCGGGGTTCGTGGGATTCGAGCCGGCCATCCATTCCCCCCAGTTGTCCAGTCCATCGCCGTCGTAATCATTCGTTCCCCCGCCGCTTTCCACGACGGGCCAGTAGGACGTTTCCCGCGTTTGCGGCAAGCCTTCACTGCCCGAGGCAAGGATTGTTACGGCAACTGAACCCGAGTTCGAGCCCGACTCCGAGTCGGTTGCCGTCGCGGTTACGTTCCGCAGCCCGGCGGCGACCGCTGCGGTCACCGTGCAGGTCTGCCCGGAGCCGGCTCCCGCCCCGAGACTCCAGGTCAGGTTCGTCACTAATCCGTCATCCTGATCCAGTGCATAACCGATGCAGGAGACCTGTTCGTTGGTGATGTACTCCCGCCCCGGCAGAGGCTTGCTGATGAAGGGTTGCGGAGGGGTATTGGTTCCCATTCTCCATCGACTGAGCGTGGCGCAGTACCGATAGGTGGCTGCGCCGGGATTCAGCTGGCCGCCGAACGATCCGTCGGTGTAGCCGCAGACGAACACATTTACGGCAGGATCCACCGCGAGATCCATGCCCCCGTATTCGTCACTTCCACTTCCCCATAACCGCGTCCATTGCCTTGTCCCGCTGCTGTCATACTTGATCAGGAAATAATCCGATCCGCCAGCCGAAGACTGACCGTCCAATAGCGCGGCCCCGGTCTGGCCGGTCACATAGGCATTTCCCGCCGCATCACCAGCAACCCCAAAAGCATCTTCCCAGCTGTTCGATCCGTAAATCCGGGTCCAGCTCCTTTCTCCGAAGACATCGAACTGGGAGATAAAGAGATCTGAATTGTTAAACGCGTTTGTATAGAAGGTCTGGTCGTCGAAATGGCCTAACGTCCGTCCTGCGACATAGATGCTCGAACCAGCCCACACCGACCGTGCATCGTTGTCCTTGTTGGTTGCCCCCCATATGGCACTCCAGTAGCGGTTGCCATCCAGGGCGCAGGCGCTGATGGCAAGTCGGTTGTAGTTGAAAGTATTGGTAATTCCCTCGAAAATACCGCGCCCCACCGTGCCGGCCAAGTATAGTCGATCGCTGCTGTTGATGGCGACATCGACGCACTCGTCGGAATTGGTGCTGCCCCAGATGGCGATCGTGGCGGGATTGATGACCCCGTTGGTAGAAAAGGCGGCAAGGCAGAAGTCGTAGCGGCCGGCCTTGGAATTCGTCTGTCCCCCGAACCCGCCCATCGTGGAACCGGCGACATAGGGCCAGTCGACCGAGTTCACGACGACGCCTGCGCTCAGGTCATTGCTTGCCGACCCCCAGATCCGCGTCCACAGCCAGGCTCCATCGTTGCTCCACTTCGTCAGGAAGAAATCCGTTTTTCCGGGCGAGGTATTGGTTTCCCCGTGGAAGGCGCCCTCGGTGTGGCCCGTGACATAGACGCATCCCTTGCTGTCGACGGTTACGCCGGTGACGGTCTCATTGGTGGAGGAGCCCCAGATCCGGGTCCATTGCCGGAATCCGTAGCGGTCGATCTTCGACAGGAAGGCGTCCTTCGCGCCGGCATTGGTCTGGGAGTCGAACGCGCCATAGGTGTAGCCGGCTACGAAGCAGCTGTTGGACACATCGAGGGCGACCGCATCGGCGAAGGTATAGGCGTTGCTGACGCCCCAGATTCGGTTCCAGGTGAGCCTCTGCGCCTGAGCCGTTGTTGTGCCAAGCAACAGGCAGGCGATGCCGATGCTGTGAAAGCCCCGTGAAAGTTTCATCCTGAAATGATTACCTTAAACAGCTCTCCCTGTCGAGGCTGGACGGCTAACTGCGGGGGCAAGAGGGTACTACAGGCCTGTCCCCGCTGTCCTTTTCTAGTTTCTAGGTCTGACCCTGCCTCCCTTTTTCTCGACCACAGCTCAAGCCGCTGTAAAATCACCGCAACACCGCCTCCTTGAAGAGAGAACCTGTTTTCTTGAAAGACCGGGTTTCACGAATTTTACGGGAGGCGAGCCCGTTGCGGATATGCTGGGCTCATGGGCAAGCCTGCCTCCCGTAAAATTCGTGAAACATTGGCGGCACAGTCGTCTTCTCCTGGATTCCTTCGCGTGCTTTGCGGCTTGAGCTGGGTACTCCCAGCGGGTGTTCAAATTCTTCTGTTTTTGAGGTCCCTCGGGGGATAAGGTGCCAGGCTATTAGCTTTCACAAAAGAGGCGCAACCGCAGACGAACGCTGAAAACGCGGATGAAGAGAATGCCTTATCCGGCGTGACGCGTGGGCACAGCCCCCTTCCTCTCGCCTTGCATGTCCGCCCTAGTCCCGCCGCACGGAACAGCCTCATTTTCT
>JAABPW010000024.1 GCA_011391785.1 Verrucomicrobiota bacterium | reverse complement strand
ATCGCGGCGCTGGAGGGATTGGTTCCGTGAGCGGAATCGGGAATGATCACCTTGGTCTTTTTGTTCCCCCGGTCCTTGTGATAGGCCGCCACCAGCATCATGCCCGTCAATTCCCCGTGGGACCCCGCCATGGGTTGCAGGGTGAACGCATCCATGCCTGCGATCTCGCTGAGCCATCGTTCGGTCTCGTGAAGCACCTCCAGGGCGCCCTGGGTCAGCATCCCGCCGCCCCGCAACTGGGGCAACAGCGGATGCAACGATGAAAACCCGTCCAGGACCGCGATCCGCTCGCAGATCTTGGGGTTGTACTTCATCGTGCAGGAGCCCAGCGGATACATGTTGGCATCCACGCTGAAGTTCCTGCGCGACAGGTTCGTGAAATGCCGGACCACGTCCAGTTCCGAAAGTTCCGGCAGGTCGGCGTCCTGGTCCCGGAAATATTTATGGGGAATGCGCAGGCTTACCGCCGCCTCCGCCGGAGTCAGGCGCGGCAAGTTGTCCGCCCGGCGGCCCGGCGCCGATTTTTCATAAATCAACCGGTTCATAGCACGCCCTCCAGCGCCTCGGCAAACAGGCCGATCTGCTCCCGGGTCCGCTTCTCGGTGACGGCCACGAGCAGGTAGTTATCCATACCCTTGTAATAACGTCCCAGCGGGAATCCCGCCGCGATCCCGCGGTCGACCAATCGCGACACCACGCCGCTGGCGTCGCAGGGCAGCTCGATGGTGAATTCATTGAAGGTCGGGGCATTCTTCTTGACCTCAACCCCGGGAATCGCCCCGAGCCGGGTCTTGGCATACTCCGCCTTACGGGCACAGATATGCGCCAGATCCCGGAACCCGTGCCGACCCAGCCACGACAGATAGATCAGCGCCCGCAGGGCGCAGAGCGCCTCATTCGAGCAGATGTTCGACATCGCCTTCTCGCGGCGGATATGCTGCTCGCGCGCCTGGAGGGTCAGCACAAATCCACGCCGCCCCGCCGCATCCTTCGTTTCGCCGACAATGCGGCCCGGCATTTTCCGGACATGCGCCATGCGGCTGGCCATGAAGCCCAGGTAGGGCCCGCCAAAGGAAAGAGGCAGCCCGAGGCTCTGCCCCTCGCCCGTCACGATATCCGCCCCCATTCGCCCCGGGGGTTTGAGCAGCCCCAGCGAGACCGGGTACACCGACATCACGGCCAGGCAGCCCTTCTGGTGCGCCAGCTCGATCACGTCGGTGAAATCATCCACCGCCCCGAAGAAATTCGGATTCTGCAGAATGATGGCCGCCGTCTTGTCGTCCATTGCCCGGGTGATCCGCTCCCGGTCGCTCTGCCCGTGCACCACGGGAATCTCCTCGAATTGCACCGCCAAATTCCCGGTATAGCTGTGCAGGATGTTCCGGTAGATCGGGTTGACCCCGCTATCGAGCAGGATCTTTCGCCGTCCCGTCAGGCGAATCGCCATCATCGCGGCTTCATACAGTGCCGTGCCGCCATCATACATCGAGGCGTTCGCCACCTCCATGTCGGTGATGCGGCAGATCGCGCTCTGGTATTCGAAGATCGCCTGAAGCGTACCCTGCGACGCCTCGGGCTGGTACGGCGTGTAGGCCGTGTAGAATTCGCTACGGGCCGCCAGTTCGTCCACGCAGGCGGGAATGAAATGGTCGTAATACCCCCCGCCCAGGAACGGGATCAGGTCATGGGCATTGCGGTGCGAAAGCCGGTGCATGTGCTCATACACATCCGCCTCGCTCCGGCCGGGCGGCAATTTCAGCCCGTCGATCCGGACCGATTCCGGGATATCGGCAAACAGCGCCTCGATATCGGGAACCCCGATCGCCTCGAGCATGGCCGCACGGTCGCGGTCGGTAGTCGGGATGTAGGGCATTTCAGTGCTCCGCCAGAAAGGCCCGATACTGCTCAGCCGTCATCAGGCCCGCCAAGGCGGCCGCATCAAACGGCCGGAACTTGCAGATCCATCCGTCGCCCTGGGAGGCCTGGTTGACCAGCTCAGGCGCCGAACCGAGAGCCTCGTTCACCGCACAGACCGTCCCGCCCACGGGCGCATAGACATCGCTGGCGGCCTTGACGGACTCAATCACCAGCAAGGAATCGTGGGCGTTGACCTTCATTCCGATCTTCGGCAGATCCACGAACGTGATGTCGCCCAGCGCCTCCTGGGCGTGGTCGGTGATTCCAACCGTCGCCTCGTCGCCGTCAACCTTCAGCCACTCGTGCTCTTTTGTGTAATAGGTATCGTTTTGAATCATGGCCCTGTCCTTTCATCCCGCCTTGTAAAACGGAAGCTTCACCACCACGGCATCCAGCAAATTCCGCCCGGTATCCACCTGCACGCGGGTCCCGGGCAAGGCCAGGGAAGGCTCCACGAAGGCGAAACCGATCACGGCCTGCAACGTCGGGGAAAACGACCCGCTGGTCACGGTGCCGGCACGCCGTCCCCCGGCCATGACCGCCTGCCCGGCCCGCGCGGCTTGACGACCCTCGATCCGGAACCCCGCCAGGAGCATGGCCGCCCCCTGCCCGCGACGCCGTTTCACGGCCTCACTTCCCACATAAGGCCTGGTCTTGGCGCTGAACCTGTCCATCGCGGCCTCCACGGGCGTGATCGCTTCCGAAAGCTCGTGCCCGTACAAGGGGAGCCCGGCTTCCAGACGCAAGGTGTCCCGCGCCCCCAGCCCAGCCGGCTTGACCCCGGCCTTTTCGAAACGCTCCCACACCTCCGGAATGCGCGCCGCCGCCACATACAGCTCAACACCCTTCTCGCCGGTATAGCCGGTGCGGCTGACGATGGCCTCGCCGCCGCAATCGAACTCCATGAACCTGAAATAGCCCAGCCGTGAGGCATCCACACCCAGCACTGAAGCCACCCGGGGCAGGGCATGGGGGCCCTGCACATCGATCTTTCCCATGCGGACCGAGGCATCCTCGAACCTGACACCGGGAGGAAGCCGGTCGCGAATCCAGTCCCGGTCCCTGTCCTGCGTCCCCGCATTCACCACCAGCAGCCACCGTTCCGCATGAACACGGTAGGTGATCAGGTCATCCAGGATCCCGCCGTCCTCCCTGAGCAGGAAACCGTACTTGCATTGCCCGTTCTGCATCGCGTTGACATCGGTGGTAAGAAGCCGGTCGAGCCCCTCCCGGGCCATTGGCCCGGTGATCCAGAACCGGCCCATGTGGCAGGTGTCGAACATCGTCACATCAGTCCGGGTCCGGTGATGTTCGGCGATGATGCCGTCATACTGGACCGGCATGAACCACCCGCTGAAATCCACCATGCGGGCACCGGACCTGACATGGGCGTCATACAGCGGCGTTTTCCGTGGGAGCGCCGTCACTTGTTGATTACCTCGGTCATCTTGAAGATCGGCAGGAACATGCAGATCACGATTCCGCCGATAATCACCCCCAGGAAGACCATAAGCAGCGGTTCCAGCAATGAGGTCAACGACGCCAGCATCGTCTCCACCTCGTCATCGAACGTATCCGCCACGCTCGCCAGCATCTCGTCGACTTTTCCTGTTTTCTCGCCGGCCGCCAGCATGCGCACCATGAGCGTGGGAATGCATTGCTTGCCATCCAGACCGGAGGACAGGGTGTCGCCATGCTCCACCGCCTTGCGGGCATCCATGATGGCGGATTCAATCACCAGGTTGCCCGCGGCCTTGGCCACGATCTCAAGCGCGTTGAGGATCGGCACGCCGCTCTGGACCAGCTGGCTCAAGGTACGTGAAAACCGGGCCACCGCGACCTTCTGGACGAGCACGCCGATCACCGGAGCCTTGAGCGCGAACCGGTCCATGGCCCACGCCCCCGCCGGGGTTTTCTTCCACTTCCGGAATCCCCAGACCCCCAGGATGATGGAGGGCACAATGATGACGGCATAGTGCTTTATCCCGCTACTGAGATCCACCAGGAACTGGGTCGGTCCCGGCAGTTTCCCGCCGAAATCCTTGAACATGTTGGCAAACACGGGCACGATGAAAATAATCATGCCTGTGGCAATGATCAGCGCCATGGAAAGCACCACGATCGGATAGGTCATCGCCGACTTCACCTTGCGCCGGAGGCGGGCGGTGGCCTCGAGCAATTCGCCGATCCGCTTCATGGTCTCGGCGAACTGGCCGCTCTGCTCACCCGCCCGGACCATGTTCACATACAGGACGTCGAAAATCTCAGGCAATTGCTGAAGGCTTTCCGAGAAGGACGCCCCCCCCTCGATACTGCGCTTGACCTCGCCGAGCGCGATCTTGAAGTTGGGGTTGACGGCCTGTTCCTCGAGGGTTTCCAGCGAGGCCACGATCGGCATGCCGGCCGACAACATCGCCGCCATCTGCCGCGAGAAAGAGGGCAGATCCGTCCGGACAATCTTCTGGGCGCCCCGGATTTTCTGTCCTTTTTTGGGGCTCTGGCGGGCAACTTGCGCCGCTACCGGCTTCTTCGGGAAGGAGGCGGGCTTCGTGCTATTCTGGAGGGCAGGCTTCGCGCCGCCCGCCGATCTCAACATTGGACTCATGCTTCCTCCTGGTTACTCCCCGCCGGTCATCTCCATCGCCGCTTCCAGCGAGGTCACGCCCTCCCGCACCTTCTGCAGTCCGGCCTCCTTCAGGGTGATCATGCCACCGGCGCGGGCCGCCTCCCGAACCTCGCCGCTGGTGGCGCCCTTCATGATCATTTCCTTGATGTGCTCCGTCACCGGCAGCACCTCCATGATGGCGCCCCGGCCCTTGTAACCCGTGTTACTGCACTTGGGGCAACCTACCGCCTTGTAGATGGAGACATGCCCGGACTCCTTGTCCGCATTGTTCAGGAAAAAATCAGGATCAATCCTGTTCGCCGCCAACACATCCAGGGGCACCTCGACTTTTTGCCGGCACACCGTGCAGAGTTTCCGGTACAACCGCTGGGCCTGCGAAAGAATCAGTGAAGACGACAACAGGAACGGGGGAATCCCCATGTCGATCAAGCGCGCAATGGCGCCTGCGGCATCATTGGTGTGCAGGGTGCTGAGCACCAGATGGCCGGTCAGCGCCGCCTTGACGGCGATTTCCGCCGTTTCACCGTCGCGGATCTCACCGACCAGCACGATATCCGGGTCCTGCCGGAGGATGGAACGGAGCGCGGCCGAGAACGTCAGCCCCACCCCGGCGCTCACCTGCACCTGGTTGATGCCCACCAACTGGTATTCGACCGGGTCCTCGCAGGTCACGATGTTCACATCGGGCTTGTTCAGTTCCTGGAGGCAGGAATACAGGGTGGTGGTCTTGCCGCTACCCGTGGGGCCCGTCACCAGGATGATCCCGTGGGGCTGGGCAATGGCATAGGACATGGCCTTGAAGGCGTGTTCCTCCAGATTCAGCCCGCTGAGACTGGGGAACAGCGCGCTCTTGTCGAGCACACGCATCACCACCTTCTCGCCATGGATGGAAGGCAACAGACTCACCCGGATATCCACTTCCTTGCCCAGCGCCTTGATCCGGAACCGACCGTCCTGCGGCACGCGCCGCTCGGCGATATCCAGATCCGACATGATCTTGATACGGGAAGTGATCGCCGCCTGGTAACTTTTCGGGGGACTCGGGCGCTCGGTCAGCGACCCGTCAATACGATACCGGAGCCGGAGCGTCTTTTCCTGGGGCTCAATGTGAATATCGCTGGCCCGCGTCCGCAGGGCTTCCACCAACATCATGTTCACCATGCGGATAACGGGTGCGCCCTCGGCGCTCTCCATCGCCTCCTCAAGGCTGACTTCCTCTTTCTCCGATTTTCCGACCTCGATGTCGTTGTCGGAATCCTTCATGATATCTTCAAGATCGAGCCCGGGCGCCCCCTCCACCGGGGTCAGGGTGCGGGCCAGCGTGTCCTGGATATCCTTTTCAGCGGCCACGAGCGGCATGATGTTCAGCCCCGTGATCACATGGAGCTCGTCAATCGCCATGATATCGAACGGATCGCCCAGCGCCACCATCAGCGTCCCGCCCAGCTTGATCATGGGCAGCGCCTGATGCTTGCGGAGGATCACGGGGGGGATCAACTCCATGAGCTGGGGATTGGGCGTAAACCGGGCGAGCGTGATCGGCGCCATGCGGAGATACTCCGCCAGGCTGATCGTGGCTTCCATGGCGGTGATCAGCGAATTGTCCTGGAGATATTTCTCCAGCCGGACAGAGGCCCCCTGGGCCCGCTCCTGCGCCTGCTTCAAGGCCTCCCCGGAAATGCTCCCGCGCTGCAGGAGAATATCCGATATCCGCGAACTATGGCTCACCACTGTCATGATCTGAAAACACTTCTAGGGCAAGCCCGCAACAGAGTCAAGCCGCCTTCCTTCTCAATACACATCCCGCGTGTCTTCCCGCTCCCGCCCTGCGCCCCGCGCCGCTTCGCGCCGCGCCCTGATGAACAAAAAAAACCCTGCCAAGGGCACCACGGTCCCGTCCAGCAGAAGGATCAGGCCGGCATCCCTCGGCAGATCGGCCCGCATCGCCACCGGCTCCGGCAGGATCAGGTAGAGCAACGGGTAGACGGCGAGAAACACCAGTGGAAAAACCACCATGAAGCAGATCGTCCTGCCCGCATACGTCTTCCCCTCAGGCATCTTCATGCTCACCTCCCGGCGCTTGTGAATTTCAGTGACGCGCACCCCGGCGGAACTCAGGGACCATGCGGGGGAAGCGCGCCATTTTCATTCAGGTATTCAAGGATATCATCAGGAAGGGGGCCTTTGCCGGGCCACTCATATTTTCTCATGATCGACACCACCGAATCCCCGTTCCCGATGCGGAAGGTCAGGGGATGACGCGGCAGAAGGATGCAGGGGGGGAAATCGCCGTTGTGCGACGCGATGAATTTCTCGAGTTTCACGGGAAGCGGGCCGGTGCCGTTGTATTGGATATATTCCCCGCATACCTGGTACAATCGCTCCTCCGGGGGCTGCGCCACCACCTTGACGGGCGCCGAAACGGTTTTCTTGTTCATCGGTTGCTCCTGCCCGGCTCGATTCTTCCCATAGACCGCCCACAGGAAGCTAAGCTCGTCCAGCATCTTGACACGGTCGGCGCTCAGGGATCCCATCTTCCGCCGGTGCCGCTGGTTCGCCACCCAGTTGGCCAGGTTGGGATCCGAGGGGCATGACGAAGGCACGTCGCAGTCCCCGTGCTTCTTGTGGTATTTCTTGAGACGCCCAAGCATCTCGCCCCAGACCGTATCAGCGGGCGCCCAGACAAAGCCCGCCTGATTGAGCCTGTCAACATGGCGCTGCTCAAGCTCGCCGATCTTGTGGCGATACCGCTGCATCGCCACCCACCGCCCCAGCTGGGGATTCTTCTTCCAGTTTGCCGGAACACGGCAATGTCCATGCTCTTTCTTGAAAGCGTCAAGAGCGCGAAACATGCTCTCCCAATCAACACTTTGCCGCGCCATGGTGATCCTCGCTCTGATTCAGAAGCCGTTCGCCATTTCCTTCATGACAGTAACCTGCCACCCATGCCCGTATTGGACACCTTCTTTCGGCTCCTGTCAATACCGCGCCTTGCATCGCGACGAATAAGATTTACCACGGAGGAACGGAGGCCGGGGGAGAGGGGGAAGAAAATGTTGCGGCAATTTTAAAATGGCGAGTACCCCGTTTTAAAATTGCCGCAACCCCCTCCTGAAGGAGAATACAGAGACTTCACCCGCCCTTCGGACATGCAAAACCTTCTTCGCTCTGGCCTTGGCGACGGAGGCTCTTCACCGGGAGGTGTTTCGCGAATTTCACGGGGCAGGTACTCCGGCCCCGCGAAATTC
>JAABPW010000023.1 GCA_011391785.1 Verrucomicrobiota bacterium | reverse complement strand
ATGTGGCGGCGGTTATCGGGTCGCAGTCGATCACAGGCGGCTGGCTGTCGTTTGCCTCGATCATGGTGCGGTTTCTCCTTACGGTGACAGCGGCGCTGATCCTGGTGGCCAGTACGGGGATTCACCGGCTCTGCGCGGCCATGGAGAGGCTGGGGATGCCGCGGGTGTTTGCGGTTCAGTTGCTGTTCCTGTACCGGTATTTCTTTGTCATCGGGGATGAGGGGCTGCGGATGAGGCGCAGCGTGGAGTATCGCTCGCCGGGCGGGCAGGTCCTCCGGTTGCGCATCTACGGGCATCTGGTCGGGCATCTGCTCCTGAGGGCCATGGATCGGGCGCAGCGGATCTACCGGGCGATGGTGGCGCGGGGATTTGACGGCGAGATCCGGATCCTGCGGCCGACAGGCTGGGGTGTGCGGGAGACCGGGTTTGTGGTCGGGTGGTCGGTTTTTTTCCTGCTGGCGCGGTATTGGAATCTGGCGGAGGGGTTGGGGACGTGGGTGAATTCCGCCTGGCAGATGGGATGTGAATTATGAGTCATCATATCGTTGAAGTGCGGGATCTGGCGTTTTCATACCCCGACGGGACGGAGGCGCTCAAGGGGGTTTCCTTCCGGATCACCCATGGCGAGTGCGTGGCGGTTATTGGCGGGAACGGCGCCGGGAAGTCCACGTTGCTGCAGCATCTCAATGGCTATCTGATGCCCCAGCGCGGGGCGGTGAGGGTGGGGGATTTCCCTCTGACCCGCGAGACGGTGGCGTCCATACGGCGCTCGGTGGGGATGGTATTCCAGGATCCGGATGACCAGTTATTCATGCCAACGGTCTTTGAGGATGTGGTTTTCGGCCCCTTGAACCTGGGATTATCGGCTGAGGAAGCCGGGAAAAGGGCCTCAGAGGCCCTGGAACGGGTTGGAATGACCCATCTCAAGGCGCGCCCCCCCTACAAGCTCTCGGCGGGCGAGAAGCGGGCGGTGGCGATTGCCACCGTGTTGTCCGGCCTGCCCGATGTGCTGGTGATGGATGAGCCCTCCTCGAATCTGGACCCGCGGGGGCGGCGACGGCTGATGGATCTTCTCCGGTCCTTCGAGCACACCCGAATCATTGCCACCCACGATCTCGAGATGGTGGTGGAGCTTTGCCGGCGGGTGATCGTGATGGATGCCGGGCAGATCATTGCCGATGGCCCGACCGCGGAACTGCTTGGAAACGAGGCGCTGATGCTCCGGCACGGCCTGGAAAAGCCGCATAGCCTGCGGCACCAGCATCCGCATTGAGGCAGTATTCGGTATTCAGTGTTCAGTATTCAGAGCCTAGAGTCCAGAATAGCTTTCGGAAGTTATTCTGAATACCGAACACTGAATACTGAATACTCTCCTTTTCCCGTCCTTATTCCGGCTGCACCGACATCTTTGCTTCGATCTTGCTGGCGCCTTCGGTGGCTTCGCAGATGGTGATCTTTTCCTTTACGGTCTTGGCGGTGATCTTGGCCACCTTCTCGACCGAGCTGTCCAGCACTTCACCCGTGTCGGGGTCGCGGGTGATCTCGGGCTTGCCGACGGAGAATACCTGACCTTCGGTGACGCCTTCGCGGCTACCGCGGTTGATGATGACCTTGCCGCTCTTGGATGATACCACGGTGGCTTCCCACGGGATCTTGTCGAGTTGCTTGATCAGGAACTCCACGGCCTGGGCGATGGCGTCTTCGGAGGCCTTGCCGACATTATCCTTCTTGAAGCCGCCCAGATCGCCGCCCAGTCCGCCCAGCGCGGAGCCGGAATAGCCGACGCTCAGGCCCTTGCGTCCGGCCTTGCCGGTTACCTTCTTGGAGGCCTTGACCTGCGCCGTCTCCGAATCAATGATGTAGATGGTGGCATTGATCTCGGCGGTATCCTTGGCGCCGCCCAGGCGGATGCCCTTGAAGCTGATGCCGCCCTCGCCGCCGCTGGTGGAGCTCTGAACGTGGGTGATTTCGCCTTTCACGAGCAGCTGGGCCGGGGTCATGTTTCCGATCTTCGGTGTTTTCTTTCCGCCCGCGGTGCGGCCGGATTCGCCCAGGTTCTGTTCCTGCATCGCCTCGACGCGCATATCCTTTTCGCCGAGCACGATGAATTTCTTCGTGTTGTTCAGGGCATCGGTCATGATGGAACCCCAGGCATCGCCAAGATCCCACTGGCCGGACCAGCCGGCTTTATTTTCGAATTTGCTGACGGAGATGGAGTATCTCAGTCCGCCCTTGGCGTCGTCGCCTGCCGCCATGCCGCTGGAGACTGCCAACATCGATACCGCCGCCCATGTCATGATCGTCTGCTTCATAAACGCCCTCCTGTTGTGATGAACAATAAATGTGAGAAGTAATCGAAACTTTAAGAGTGGATGCGAGGAGTGTCAAGTGGCTACTGATCTGAGTGCTCTCACAGGTGGGCGCCGATCTCCGAGCGGCGCTGGGACTTGGGACGCGCCTGCCAAGAGCAAACCGCGCCCGGCACGGCTCGAGAAACCCCAGAGCGCTTTCACAGGGCGGATATAGTCCTGCACACCACAACCCCTTGCGGATACGCCTCTTTTGGCTCCCAATATTTTGTGGTTTTCGGGTGGATTTGCGCTTGCGAAAATCACTCGTTTCCGATATCTTCGGACCCTTAATGGATCCCCCTTGGGATGACCCTTTTTCAGGTTCGAAAAAAGGCTCCCTTGAGGCGGCGTAAGTTATTCCATAAGAATGAGTTCTAACTATGGCTGAACAACAGAAAAAGAGCGGGGCGTATGACGCGTCCCACATCACCGTCCTTGAGGGTATTCAAGCCGTGCGAAAGCGCCCGGCAATGTACATTGGTGACACCTCGGTCCGCGGACTTCATCACCTTGTTTATGAGGTGGTGGATAACTCGATTGACGAGGCGTTGGCGGGCTATTGCACCAGTGTCCAGGTCAGGCTGAATGCGGACGGATCCTGCACGATCAATGACAACGGGCGCGGTATCCCGGTGGATATGCATCCGACTGAAAAGCGGCCTGCCGTGGAGGTGGCTCTCACGGTTCTGCATGCCGGTGGAAAATTCGACAACGACAGCTATAAGGTTTCCGGCGGGTTGCACGGGGTAGGCGTTTCCTGCGTGAATGCCCTGAGCGAGTGGCTGGAGGTCGAGGTCCGCCGCGACGGGCAGATCTACCACCAGCGTTACGAGCGCGGCAAGCCGGTGTCGAAATTGGAAACCATTGGCAAGACCCGCGGCACGGGAACCAAGATCACTTTCCTGCCCGATGCCCAGATCTTCACCGCGTCTACCAAGTTCGAGTGGGACATCCTGGCGACCCGGCTCCGTGAGCTTGCCTTCCTGAACGGCGGCATTGAGATCAACTTCTCCCAGGAGGAGCCCCTTCGCGAGGAGACGTTCCGGTTCAAGGGCGGCGTGGTGGAATTCGTGGAGCACTTGAACCGCAGCAAGGTGGCCATTCACCCCAAGGTCATTTCCTTCACGAAGGAGCGGGATAAGATCGAGGTGGAGATAGCGTTCCAGTACACCGACACCTATACCGAGACGATGCTGTGCTTCGCCAACAACATCAACACGATCGAGGGCGGTACCCATCTGAGCGGGTTCCGCTCGGCCCTGACGCGGACGGTGAATGCCTACGCGAAGGCCAATAAGCTGATCAAGGAAGACAAGGAGACGCTTTCGGGCGAGGATATCCGCGAAGGCATGACGGCGGTGATCAGCGTGAAGCTGCCCGGCCCCCAGTTTGAAGGACAGACCAAGACCAAGCTGGGCAACAGCGAGGTGGAGGGCATTGTGGCGTCGGTGGTGAATGACGAGCTGGCCACCTACCTGGAAGAGCATCCTCCGGTTGCCAAGCGGATCATTGAGAAAGCCCTGTTGTCGGCTCGCGCCCGCGACGCGGCCCGCAAGGCCCGCGACCTGACCCGCCGCAAGGGCGCGCTGGATTCCGCGGCACTGCCGGGCAAACTGGCCGACTGCTCCGAGCGGGATCCCGCCCTGTGCGAGCTTTATCTGGTTGAGGGTGATTCCGCCGGTGGTTCGGCCAAGCAGGGCCGGAACCGCGAGTTCCAGGCCATTCTTCCCTTGCGCGGCAAGGTGCTGAACGTGGAGAAGGCGCGGCTGGACAAGATCCTGAACAACAACGAAATCCGCACGATGGTCACGGCCATCGGGGCGGGAATCGGTGCGGATGAGTTCGATGTGTCGAAAGTGCGCTACCACAAGATCATCATCATGACCGATGCCGATGTGGATGGGTCGCATATCCGCACGCTGTTGCTGACGTTTTTCTACCGCCAGATGCCGCACCTGATCGAGAGCGGCTACGTCTACCTGGCCCAGCCCCCGCTGTACAAGGTGAGCCGCAAGAAGCGCGAGGAATACATCGATACCGATGAAACCCTCACCCGCAAGCTGCTGGAGCTCGGCGCCGAGGACCTGACCCTGAAGGTCGGGCGGAGCAAGACCTTCGAGGGCAAGGAGCTGATGGGCGTGATGGAATTGCTCCTGCAGATCGAGCAGGCCTCCAAGAGCCTCGCCCGCAAGGGGGTTGTCCTGGAGGACTACCTCAAGAAGCGGAACAAGGCGGGCGCCTTCCCCCGCTACTACGTCACGATCGGCAAGGGCGAGGATGCCGAGCACCACTACATTACCGGCGACAACGAGCTCAAGGAGCTTCGCGAGGCGACGGAGAAGAAGACGGGCTCGCCGCTTGAGATTTTCACTGAAAACGGGCATGCCCAGGGTGGCCAGGGTGATGCCGGGTTCCGGTGGCAGGAGCTTTACGTGGCCAGCGCGCTGGCCAAGGTGGTTGAGGCGATCGAGAAGAAGGGCTTCACGATGGACCATTTCAACCGGCATGAGGAGCCTGTCTTCACGCTCAAGGATGCGGACGACGGCGAGACACCGGTCTTCTCCCTGCCCAACCTGCTGGAGGTCATCCGCGATTTCGGGCGCAAGGGCCTGAACATCCAGCGGTACAAAGGCTTGGGCGAAATGAATCCCGAACAGCTGTATGAAACCACGATGAACCCCGACAAGCGCAAGTTGCTCAAGGTGGTTCAGGAGGATGCCGTGAAGGCCGATGAGATTTTCACCATCCTGATGGGCGATGAAGTGGAGCCCCGTCGGAAGTTTATCGAAGATAACGCCTTGAATGTGACGAATCTGGATATCTAAATCATGTACACACGAAACGAACTGGTCGGCAATATCAATATCGAAGACGAGATGCAGCGCTCGTATATTGACTACTCCATGAGTGTCATCATCGGGCGCGCCTTGCCCGATGCCCGCGACGGAATGAAGCCCGGCGCCCGGCGAATCCTCTTCGCCATGCGCAACCTGGGCCTGCTTCACAACCGGCCCTACAAGAAATGCGCGTATGTCGTTGGTGAAGTGCTCGGTAAGTACCATCCCCATGGTGACTCGTCGGTGTATGACACCCTGGTCCGGATGGCCCAGTATTTCGCCATGCGCTACATGCTGGTGGATGGCCAGGGAAACTTCGGCAGTATCGACGGCGACAACGCGGCCGCCTACCGGTATACCGAGTCGCGCCTGACGAGCATGGCCGAGGAGATGCTGGCGGATATCGACAAAAACACGGTCGACATGGTTCCGAACTACAATGGCGACCTCATGGAGCCGTCCGTCCTGCCCGCCCGTGTCCCCAACCTGCTCCTGAACGGCAGCACGGGTATCGCGGTCGGCATGGCCACCAACATTCCCCCGCACAACCTGGGCGAGCTGGTGGATGCGCTGGTGCACCTGATCGACCACGAGAACGCCTCGGTGGATGACTTGATGAAGCATGTGAAGGGTCCCGATTTCCCGACGGGGGGCATCATCTGCGGCCTGAAGCCGATTTCCGACATGTACCGGACCGGGCGCGGCCTCTTGAAGGTGCGCGGGCGGGCCGGCATTGAGGAAGGCAAGCAGGGCAAGGAAAGCATCATCATCACGGAGATTCCCTACGCCGTCAACAAGGCGACCCTGATCACCAACATCGCCTACCTGGTCCAGGAGAAGAAGCTGGAAGGCATCTCCGACCTGCGCGACGAGTCGAACAAGGACGGCATCCGGGTCGTCATCGAGCTCAAGCGCGGCGTGGTCGCGAAGGTGGTGTTGAACAACCTCTACAAGCACACCCAGCTCCAGACGACCTTTGGCGCGATCATGCTGGCGATCGACCACGGCCGGCCGAAAATCATGAACCTCAAGGAGCTGCTGGAGGCGTACCTGGATCACCGCTACGATGTGATCAAGCGCCGGACCCAGTTCGAACTCGACAAGGCCGAGGCGCGCGCCCACATCCTGGAGGGATTGAAGATCGCGCTGGATAACCTGGACGCGGTGGTGAAGATCATCCGCGGATCCAAGGATCGCGACAATGCGCGGGCCCAGTTGATGTCCAAGTTCGGCCTGAGCGAGATCCAGTCCAACGCCATCCTCGATATGCGCCTGTACCAGCTCACCGGGCTGGAGCGGGACAAGATCGAGGCGGAGTACCTGGAGCTGATCAAGCTGATCACCTACCTGCGCGACCTGCTGGCGAGCCGCGAGAAGCTGTTCCGGGTCATCCGGGCGGACCTGATCGAGGTCAAGAAAGAGTATGCCGACGAGCGCGTCACCAGCCTGGTTCCCGACGAGGGCGAGGTGAACATCGAGGATCTGATTGCCGACCGCGGCTACGTGATCACGATCAGCCATACCGGTTACATCAAGCGCACGGCGGTGAGCACCTACAAGGCCCAGCGCCGCGGCGGCAAGGGTGTGGCGGGGATGGAGACCAAGGAGGAGGATTATGTCGAACACCTCTTCGTGGCCAACACCCACGATTACATCCTCTTCTTCACGTCGCAGGGTCGCGTCTACTGGGAGAAGGTCTACGAAATTCCCGAGGCCTCACGCGCCTCCAAGGGCAAGGCGCTGGTGAACCTGCTGAATGTCCAGGGCGGCGAAACCATTTCCGCCATGGTCAAGGTGCGCGAGTTTTCCGAAAGCCAGTTCATCGTCTTTGCCACCGAAAAGGGCGTGGTCAAGAAGACCAACCTGGGTGCCTTCAGCAATCCGCGCAGCGCGGGCATCATTGCCATCGCCATCGACGAGGGCGACCGGCTGATCGGCGTCAAGCAGACCGATGGTCACAACGAGATCGTGCTGACCACCCATGACGGCATGAGCATCCGCTTCAGCGAGGGTGAGCTGCGCGACCAGGGTCGCGACACCCGCGGCGTGGGCGGCATTACGCTCTCCGATGAGGATCGCGTGATCGGCCTGGAGATCGTGGATCCCCGCGCCACCTTCCTGGTCTGCACCGAGAACGGCTACGGCAAGCGGACCGGGTTCGATGAATACCGGGTCCAGAAGCGGAGCGGCAAGGGGTTGATGACGATCCGGACCTCGGATCGGAATGGGGCGATTATCGGGGCTCATGCCGTGCAGGAGGGTGATGCCCTCATGCTGATCACGGCCCAGGGCCAGATGATCCGCATGCCCGTCGCCGATGTCCGCACCATCAGCCGCGTCACCCAGGGTGTCCGCCTGATCAACCTCGATGCCGGCGACAAGCTCGTCGCCGCCACCACGGTTGAGCCCGAGGATGAGGACGTGACCGGGGACGCCCCTGGTACTGAACAAACTTCTGCATAAGCGCGAAGCACAGGTGGGCGCCGACCTCCGGGCGGCGCTGGGCGCGTGAAGTGACAGTGTAGTGACCGAACCGCGCCCGGAGGTCGCGGTCCACCTTTGAGCGTAAGCACAGGCTTTGAGCGTAAGCACAGTCTTTGAGCGTAAGCACAGTCTTTGAGCGTAA
>JAABPW010000033.1 GCA_011391785.1 Verrucomicrobiota bacterium | reverse complement strand
TAAGCGTGAGAGGAATGGACCAAGTATTATCCCCCGTGCTACCGAAGGTCCCATTAAGGGTAAGCGCGTTACCAGCAATATTGTATCCGTTCGTGCTGATCACAATACTCCCGATGCTGGTCAAATGATTGTTGGTATTGATTTGCCGCGTAGTACCGTTAAAAATAAGATTATCTCCATTAATCGGCAATCCGTCAGTCCAATTGGCCGCATCATTCCAGTTCGCGCTGGTCCCTCCACCAGTCCACGTATGGGTCGTTGCCGCAACCGCAGGCAACGCCGTCAGTGCGATTAACACCGCTGCCAATAAACGCCACGTGTAGTGAAATACCACTTTCGTGATCGAGGTATTTGGCGCCAAAAAGTTTTTCATTGTTTTTTCCCCTTCAAGTTACTGCCAACTTTAACTTTGCAGTAAGCGGGCGCTCACTGTAACTAAAAATATATCGCTCAAGCTTTACCTGTTTAGCCCTTTTGAATAGGCTGTACTCGCGCAAATGAAGAACCATGTCTTATCGCTCCTCGAAACTGACTCGCCCGGTTATATCTGGCTGGCTCGGGCATTGGGCCCGGATCAGGATCGACTGCGGATCCCCGATGAACTCTGGCCCGCCATCATCCCCCTTCTCGAACCACACGGTCTTACAGGTCTGCTCTTCGAACAGATTCAAAACGGCAACATCGCGGCTTCACGCTCAATCCAGTTCGCTCTTGCGGCGCGACTGACGCGCTGGAGCGAAGCCACGCAGGACTGGCCGGAACTTGCCTGCCTGGCGCTTGACGCGTTCCGCCAGCGCGGGATTCCTCATCTTGTCCTGAAAGGCTGGGCCTTGATTCCCCTGGTCTATGGCGGCAACCGGGAACTGCGCGAGACGAGCGATCTGGATCTGCTCATCCCCCGCGCAAACCTGTCTGAGGCCGATGCCGTTTTGCGTGACGCCGGGTTCGCCATTCCCCCGCAGGCGGAGGTGTGGCCGGGGTTTGCCCACAGATTCAGCCATGAAGCGCAATACGTTCGCCGATGCGGCAAGCGCCGCCCGATGGGAGTGGACCTGCATTGGCAGGTCACGGGAAGCCCGCAACTGTGGCCTCTGGCGGGGCATGACTGGTTTGCGCGCGCTCAGGAGATTCAGTTCAATGGACAGACCATGAGCATCCCGGCAATGGAAGACTTGTTTCTGCATCTGTGCGTCCATCAACATCTTGATCATGCCCGCGATCCAATGGCTCCACTGTTCCGCCAGGTGGATCTGCTCAGGGTTACGAAACACCCGGATTTTTCCTGGTCAACACTACTGGCGCGGGCTCGCTCAAACTCCCTCACAGGCTCCTTGAAATCCGGCATCGAAGCCTTGCGCGCCCTTTGGCCTGAATCGGTGCCCACTGAAATCCTTCAGGAATACCTACTACTGCCCGTCAGTCAGGCGGAAAAAGAAGCCCTCAAGGACAACCTTTCCCCGACCAGTCCGTTGCGCCCGTCACCCCGTCCACGCTGGATTCCAGGCTGGCGAAATCGTGTTAAGTACTTCTGCGGCAAGCTTTTCCCGTCAGGAGAGAATTTGAGGGCCGTCCATCATTTGCCCCCCAATTCATCCTATGCCCGCGGGCTGATGGCCCGCTACGGCCACCGGTTTGCGGAATGGGCGAAACCAGGAAACGGCCGATTTTAGACACACTCCGTGCCCGTCGATTATTTGCATTAAAGATGTGAATACTAACGATATACAACTTTTTTCGCAATTACTTATTCACCAAAATAGGGGTTCCGGAACCTTTTCATACACAGGGCGATCTGATCGCTTCCGCCTGGAGGGCGAGGCCGCCCTCTCCGTGTCAACTTAGTTGATTGCCGCACAGAATTAAGGGATCTCCACCATGCTGCCACCCGAACCGTGCGATGCCAGGTAGGGAACCGTGCGATACTCGCTGATGGCCTGAAGGCGATGAATGTCATCCACCAGGGATTCGGCGGAAACAAGAGCGTCCTGCCACATTTGCTTCTGATCGGGCGGAAGATCCCACTTCGCCATCATCTGCAAAATGGTGTACACCACCGTGGCTGGCTGTCCGACATGATGACAGACGGCCGCAAGGCTCTCTATCATGACCCGCTGCCGTTCGGCATCAATGAGAACCGCACTTTGCCTGGCGAGCGTCTTCCGCATCTCGACTTTCTCCAAAGCATTCGCAAGGGCGCGTTGCAGGGACTCCGCCGTCATGTTTCCCTTCACCAGGTAATCCATTGCCCCTTTTTTCATGGCCTCGACGGCCGTGCGCTCATCCCCGCCGCCGGTAATCATCACAATCGCCAGATCAGGGGCGGTCGCAAGAATTTCCGGAATCCAATCGAGACCCAGGCCACCGGGCATCTGGTTGTCGAGGAGCATGCAGTCGACGGGCTGTTCCGCAACGAGACGAAGCGCCTGCGCCCCGTCTCCGGCTTCCAGAATATGGAGCTGGAGCGTCTCCTGGACAATCCAAAAAAGCCGGCGCGTTCCTGCACGGAACAGCGCATCATCATCAACCAGAAGGAGCGTGATTTTCGAGCGTTCGAGCATGCTCAAGCCCCCTCTTTCTGCCGGGACGCTTCCAGTTCCCTCTCAATAATGGCTCGCAGGTGCAGCAGGGAGCACGGCTTTTCCACCAGCATGTAACCGCTCGCTTCACACTCCAGGCGGTCGGCTTCACTGAATTCACCCGACAACAGGATACAGAACACGGAAGGCTGGCAGACCCGGGCGGCGGCAAGCAGGACTAATCCGGTCATTTCCGGCATACTGACATCGGATACGATTATTTCGCAGCGATGATGCTTCACATACTCCAAGGCCTCGCTGGGATTGGAAAAGAATTCCGAATGCCAGCGGGCATCCAAATCCACAAAAACCCGCCGCATGCTACCCAGCACATACGGGTCATCATCCACAAATACAACATTCCCTGCGGGCACGTCATGAGGAGGCATGGCCACCCCCTCCCGTCCCCGTCTCTGCCGACAACGGCAGGGCAACCCGAAACGTTGCGCCTTTGTTCTCTTCCGAATCATAGGTCAGGCGGCCACCGTGCCGCTTGACCACGGAAGCATAAGCCAAGGTAAGTCCGTACCCGCGGCCCAATTCCTTGGTTGTAAAGAAGGGTTCAAAAACCCGGTCCCGTATGCCTGGAGGAATCCCCGCCCCGTTGTCCGTCACGGAGAGCAGGACCCCCTCCTTCTCCCGGCGCGTGGCAACGGTGATCACCCCGGGAGGCAAAGGCTGCCGGGCCCGTCGTTCGGCGATGGCGTGGGCGGCATTGGTAAGAAGATTGATCACGGCCTGCTTGATCTCGCCGGGATAACACAGAACCGGCGGCAAGGCCGGATCCAAATCCAACTGAACCTCAGCCACGTATTTCCATTCGTGGCGCGACACCGTAACGGTATCCGCCACGGCCTTGTTCAGATCCATCAGGCTTTTTTCATGAGTCGCCCCCTTCTGGGAGAAATCCTTCATGGTCCTCACCATCGTGGCGATCCGATCCACTCCTTCGAGCGTCTGCTGAACCGCCTCGGCCATTTCGCGGCGCAGATACACGAGTCGCTCCTCCTCCCCCGGGGAGCCCCCTCCGGCAGGCGGCGTCCGGACGGACCGGTCAACCGCGGCCCACAAGGTCGCTGAAGCCTTGTCCAGGAACTGAACATTGTTGCTGATAAACTGGATGGGGGTGCTGATTTCATGGGCGATCCCGGCCGCCAGGGTCCCCACCGCCTCCAACTCGCGCGACTGGAACAGCTCGATTTCGAGCCGCTGCTTCTCTGTTTCCACAACCTTGAGCCGCTCCTTCAACCGGGCCAGTATGAGATTGAGGGAGGTTTCGATAACCGCAATGTCGCTCTCCGTCCGAACCAGGTCGATGCGGTCAGGCAGTTCACCCTGCACCATGCGCTCCAAGTACCGGCGCAATTTGTGTATGGTAAAGGGATATTTGAACAAGAGGACGTATCCCAGCACCAGCACCATTCCCAGGGCAATAAAGAATATCCGCCTGGCGCCGACTTCCAGCTTCTGTCCAAGATCACTTGAATTCAGAAACACCAGCGCGAGAATGGGAATAACCGACGTCAGGAGTACAGCCGCCAAGAATTGCGCGCGCGCGCCCCGCGAGGCCATTGATAGTGACTCATTCATATTCTGAAGTCAGGAGCAGTTTAACGCCTTGATGTCGTTGATCATCCGATTTTCACATGAACTTCGCAAGCCGCATCTGCGTAAAAAGCACAAGCCAGAAGTCAGGAGCCAGGAGTCAGGCCCCAGAGCGGGAAGCCGTGTCTTGCGTAAATTGTTTACGATCAATTCTGAATTTTGTCTTCTGAATTCTCAATTGCGTAGCCTATCCCGCTATTCCACACAATCTCCTGACCGCCTTTTCAAATTCACAAAAAGCCTGGGTGCGGTCGGCTCCCGTGTTGGGACTGCCATCATGCTGAGGAAAGCAATTGGCGCCTTCACTCACAATGCGCCGGTCCCCGCACTGGATGTCCACGCTCCACTCGAGGCAGTCCCGCCCCTCCCGGCTGATGTACTCCCTCGCCCAGTTCCAGGCTCCGATATCATCCATTTTCCGCCAGAACGCCTGCCACTCCTGGGGGGAAGGAGTGGCCGTTCTGGCGGGGGATGGATCAGGAAAGGCATCGTAGGTCAGGATCCGTTTCCGCTTGGTGACCAGCAGGGAGGGATGCGGATAGCCGCCGGAAGAGATCGTGAACCGCTGGGGAAGATGGGTGGCCCGGTCATTCATCGTTATTGGTTTCGAATCCATCCCCCCATATTCCCTTTCCCGGCCGGAATTTCCAGATTATTCCACTGCGCCGAAATTGAACGGGCGCATAGGCTCAAGGTGGACGCCGACCTCCGGGCGGCGTTAGGTGCATAGGATGAGCATGAATTGACCAGACCGTGCCCGGAGGTCCCGGTCCACCTTGAAAACGAATAGTACAAAACTCACTGTCATCCCATAGGCAATGTTTCATGATCACAAAAGCCCAAATTTATTGACCTTTTAGAGCCGTAATCGAGATTGCGATTTTCGACATTCCCCTCTTAATCGTAATCCTCTGCCCCAGAAGGGATTAAGATTAAGATTACGATTAAGATTAGGATTTCCGCGGGACGCTAATGCACAAAACTCAGAGATGCGCCCGGCGGCATTGAACCGCCTTGACAGGGGCAAGGGCTTGCGGGAGTATCGGGATGTGTCTGTAACCTTATTATGGAGGGTCATATGAACCGGAATTATGGGGTCTTGGTCTTAGCCGGGTTGATGACATGTGCGAGCGGAGTCATGGCGGCAACTTACCAGGTGGATCCGCTTCACAGCACGGTGGGATTCTCAATCCGGCATCTCGCCATCAACGAGGTTGTCGGGTTCTTCACCAATTTCACGGGAACGATTGAGTATGACGCCCAGACGCCGGAAGCCTCCAAGGCCTCGGGAACCGTCAAGGTCGCCAGCGTCGACACCCGCGTCGAGGCACGTGACAAGCATCTTCGCAGCGCGGATTTCTTCGAGGTGGAAAAGTATCCGGACATCAAATACGAAACCCTGTCGGCGAAGAAGGTGGGCGATGAATGGGTAGTGAAGGGACGGTTCACCCTGCGTGGCATCACGCGGGAAATCGACCTGAAGGGGACACTGTCAGGCCCCATCAAGGATCCCTGGGGCAAAACCCGCATCGGGCTGACGGCCGCAACCACGATCAACCGTCAGGACTACGGACTCAAGTGGAGCCAGAAACTGGATTCCGGCGGCTTGGTCCTTGGCGATCTGGTCAAGATTGAACTTCATCTCGAAGCCGTGGCGCCCTGAGCGGACGGCGGAAAAGAACTTGACGCACCCTTGTATCTTTTAGCATCCTGCACGCGCTTATCACGCGAAGAGGCGCCGCGCCTCATTATTGCCGGATTGTGTAATGGTAGCACAGCAGATTCTGAATCTGCTTGTCTAGGTTCGAATCCTAGTCCGGCAACCAATCAGAGACTCCCATGAAATTGATTCTGGCATCTCAATCCGCAGGGCGGGCCGCCTTATTGAAAGCGGCGGGCTACCGCTTCCGGAAGATCCCTTCACATGTCCATGAGCCTGAAGCACCGGAAGGCGCCCATCTGGAGCGCCATGTCCTTGAACTGGCCATCCTCAAGGCGGAGGCCGTGGCCGCATGCCACCCGGAGGCCATCGTGATCGGTGCCGATACCGCCCTCATTCTCGGACGCCGGATTATCGGCAAACCCGATACCCTGGACGACGCCTGCCGGATGCTGGCGGAACTGGGCGGGCGCCGACACCGGATCAGCAGCGCCGCCTGCGTGATCCTGCCCGCCCGGGGCGGAAAATCCCGGGTCGTGAAACTGGTGGACACGGCCCATGTGGTTCTCCGGAAATGGTCCCCCGAAAGGATCAAGCGGCATGTCGCACTCACCCGCCCCTTGTCCTGGGCCGGCGCCTATGCCGTTCAAAACCCCCTTTCCGCCGCCATCGTGGAACGGATCGAGGGGGACCTGGCCACCGTGATCGGCCTGCCGATGGGAAAGTTGGAGAAAGTGTTCAGTATTCAGTGTTCAGAATAATGCCGAGAGAAACCCGAAAAAAGAAGGCATGAAGCGTTGCCGCTCCATGCCCTCATTCTGACTCCTGAATCCTGTCTGCTGACTACTTCTTTAAACTCTCTTCATCAACAGCGACGCATTATGGCCGCCGAAGCCGAGGGAGTTGTTCAGGCAGGCGCGAATCTGGAACTGGCGCGCCTGGTTCGGCACATAATCCAAATCGCATTCCGGATCCGGCGTTGTGTAGTTCATCGTCGGGGGCACCACGCCCTTCTGGAGGGCCAGCGCGCAGATCACCGTCTCGATTCCACCCGCCGCGCCCAGGAGATGCCCGGTTACGGACTTGGTGGAGCTGACCATGACCTTTTTCGACTGCTCGCCGAGGGCCAGCTTCACCGCCGCCGTCTCGTTCTTGTCATTAAGCGGTGTGCTCGTACCGTGGGCGTTAACATAATCAACCATGTCGGGGGTCAGTTTCGCATCCATGATCGCCTTGGACATGGCGCGCGCCGCGCCTTCGCCTCCCGGCGCCGGCGCCGTGATATGGCTAGCGTCACAGGTGGCACCGTACCCGCCGACTTCGGCGTAGATCCTGGCGCCACGCTTCTTCGCGTGCTCGTATTCCTCCAGAACCACAATACCCGCGCCTTCGCTCATGACAAAGCCGTCGCGGTCCTTGTCGAACGGGCGGCTGGCATGGGCCGGATCGTCATTGCGGGTGCTCAGCGCCCTCATCGCGGAGAATCCGGCGATACCCAGGGGACAGACGACCGCCTCGGTGCCGCCCGCCACCATGATATCGGCTTCACCGTACTGGATCTGGCGGGCCGCTTCACCGATTGAATGGGTGCCGCTGGCGCATGCGGTCACTACGCAGAGATTCGGACCCTTCAGACCGTGTTCGATGGCAACCAGTCCGGAGGCCATGTTCACAATCATCATCGGAATCATGAACGGCGAGCTACGGTCAGGTCCGCGGTTCAACAGGACCGAGTGCTGCTCCTCCATGGTAATCAAGCCACCCACGCCCGAGCCGATCATGCACCCGGCGCGCTCGGCCTCCTCATTGGCAAACTGGAGGCCGGAATCCAGCACCGCCATCTTGGCCGCGGCCACCGCGTAATGGCAAAAAGGATCCATCCGGCGCTGTTCCTTCTTGGGAATAAACTTGTCGATGTCGAATTCGATCACCTCGCCGGCAATCTGGCAGGCCATGGCGGAGGCATCGAACCGGGTGATGCGGCGGATGCCCGACGTCCCGTCAAGGAGCCGTTGCCAGAAGACATTGAGGTCGCTTCCCAGTGGCGACACCACACCCAAACCCGTGATCACTACCCTGCGTTTTTCCATAGCCTTTTCCCTCAAATTCAGTTTTGCACCGATATCAAAGAAGAGCCGGGGAGATGTTGCCATCTCCCCGGTTCCTTAAATCCTCAAAACTCAGGCGCCAATGCCCTTGCTCTTCAAATACGTGATGACGCCGCCGACGGTTGTCAGCTTCTCGGCATCCTCGTCCGGGATCTCGGCGCCGAACTCTTCCTCGAACGCCATGACGAGCTCAACCGTGTCCAACGAATCCGCGCCCAAATCCTCGATGAATGAGGCTTCGGGTGTAACCTGCTCGGCATTCACACCCAGCTGCTCAACAATGATATCCCTGACTTTATCTTCGATAGCCATGTTCTTCTCCTTCTTTTGTTTACCTTACTGCATCACCATTCCACCGCAAACCGTGAGAACCTGGCCTGTCATGTACGAGGAGGTCTCCCCCGCCAGGAACAGAACCACATTCGCCACGTCCTCCGGTTGGCCGAAACGACCCATCGGAATGGCATCCATCATCTTCTTGCGAACTTCTTCCGGCAACGCCTCTGTCATCTTGGTCTGGATGAACCCCGGCGCAACCGCATTGACGCGGACATTACGCGAGGCCAGCTCCCGGGCCGCCGACTTGGTCAGGGCAATGACCCCAGCCTTTGAGGCGGCGTAATTACACTGTCCGGCATTGCCAATCAAGCCAATAATTGAGGCGACATTGACGATCGTGCCGGTGCGCTGCTTCATCATCGGACGGGCAACCGCCTTGGTAAAGAGGAACGTTCCCTTCAGATTGACCGAAATCACGGCATCCCAGTCCTGCTCGGACATCCGGATCATGAGGGTATCCTTGGTAATCCCGGCATTATTAATCAGGATATCGACCCGGCCGAACTCCTTCATGACGCCATCCACAACCGTCTCCACGGCGGCCGCATTGCTGACATCCGCCTCAAAGCACTTCACCTTCCGTCCAGCCGCCTCGATCAATCCCACGGTTTCCGCCAGCCATTCGGCCTTCAGGTCGCAAAGGGCCACATCGCACCCCTCCAACGCCAATTTCTTCGCAATCGCCTGCCCGATCCCGCGCGCCGCGCCGGTCACCAAAGCCACCTTACCCGTCATCGTAGACATAAGTCGTTTCCTTTCAATAATTTATCAGGCATTCAAAACCGGGACAGCCTTGTCCAGGGTCGCCACATCCTGGATGCTCATGGAAGACGCATCCTTATCAATCCGCTTGATCAGGCCCGCCAGCACCTTGCCCGGCCCGCACTCCACATACTCCGTCACGCCCATCGACTTGAACTGCTCGATGCTCGCCACCCACTGGACCGAGGAGGTCACCTGCTTCACCATGAGGGCCTTGATCTCAGCGGATTCCCCATGCGGCTTGCCGGTCACATTGGATACCACCGGCGCCACGGGCGTCTTGAATTCCATACCTGCCAGAACCTGCTCCAGCTTCGCCGCCGCAGGCGCCATCAAAGGCGAATGGAAGGCGCCCGCCACCGGCAGGACTACCGTCTTTTTCGCACCCGCCGCCTGGGCCAGCTTCTCGGCCACCGCAATCTTGTCCTTGTCGCCGGACAGCACGATCTGCTCGGTGGAGTTGATATTCGCCATCTGGACACCCGCTTCCGCGCACACCTTCTCCAGCGCGGGAATCGCGAGGCCCATTACGCTCACCATGCCGCCCGGACGCGCCGTACAGGCTTCCTGCATGGCGGCGCCGCGCGCCTGGAGCACCTTGACGGTATCCTCGAAAGAAAGTACGCCCGCCGCCCACAACGCCGTCCACTCGCCCAAGCTCAGCCCGGCGAACCCGGACACCTGGACCTCGGGACACAGTTTCTTGAAGGCGGTATAGCAGGCCGCGCTGGTCACAAAGATCGCGGGCTGGCACTTGTCGGACTTGGTAATCTCCTCGATCGGCCCCTCGGCGCATAATTTCGCCAGATCATAGCCCAGCACGGTGCTCGCGCGGTCAAACAACGCCTTGCACTCCGGATGCGCCTCGCTCAAATCCTTGCCCATCCCCACAAACTGGGCTCCCTGGCCCGCGAATACGACAGCTCTATTCTTCATGATAGACTCCTTTTTCCTGAGTTTTCAGTGTTCAGTGTTCAGTGTTCAGAAAGAGAAAGCCCTTCTGAAAACTGAATACCGAACACTGAATACTTGATTTACATCCTCACAACCATCGAACTCCAGGTCAGGCCACCCCCGAAGGCAACAAACACAACGTTGTCGCCCGGCTTGATCCGCCCCTGCTGGATCGCCTCGTCCAGCGCCACGGGAATCGAGGCGGCGGACATGTTCCCATACTTGTCGAGATTGATGAACACCTTCTCGGGGCCAACGCCCAGACGGTCCCGGATGGCTTCCACGATGCGCATGTTCGCCTGGTGGGGCACGATGCAGGCGATGTCGCTCAAGGTCAAGCCAGCCTGCTCCACCGCCTTGCGGGAGGCTTCACACATGGCCCGGACCGCATGCTTGAAAACTTCCTTGCCCTCCATCTTCATGAAGTGCAGCCGCTTCTCGATCGTCTCGACCGAGGTGGGGGTCCGGCTACCGCCGGCAGGAATATTCAACAAATGGGCCAGACTCCCATCGGAGCCGGTCACCACAGAGAGAATCCCCTCGCCGGTCGTCCGGGCCTGGAGCACCACGGCACCCGCGCCATCGCCGAACAGCACGCAGGTGGTACGGTCCTGCCAGTCGGTCACGCCGCTCAACTTCTCGGCCCCGATCACCAGGGCCGTCTTGAACCGCCCCGTCAGCAGGTACTGGTTGGCCATGTCCATGGCAAACAGGAACCCCGAACAGGCGGCCTCCATGCCGATGCAGGTGGCGTTTTTCGCTCCGATCAGGTGCTGGACAAAACAGGCCGTATTGGGCATCGGCATATCAGGCGACAGGGTGGCCACAATGATCAAATCGATCTCCTGCGGCGTCACCTTGGCGCTGGCCATCGCCCGTTTTGCCGCCTCGGCCGCGAGATCGGAGGTGGCCTGGTCGGGCCGGGCAATATGGCGCTCGCGGATCCCGCTACGGGTCACGATCCATTCATCGGTGGTGTCGACCATTTTCTCCAACTCGGCATTCGTGAGAATCCGCTCGGGGACATAGGAACCGATCCCGGTAATCGCGACGCGCGTTGTGCTCTTCATGGTGTTTTCAACTTTCTGGCTTCTTCGATGATGTGGTCGTTGACATGGTGACCGACCGACTCGCAGGCAACCCTGACGGCGTGGTAAATCGCGGTGCGCGAGGAGGATCCGTGGGTAATGATGCACACTCCCTTAACCCCCAGCAAGGGCGCGCCGCCGAACATTTCAGGATCCATCTTCTTCTTGATCGTCTTCAGGGCCCCCGTGAGCAACCCCGCCCCGATCATCCGGATCGGGTTGGCCTTGAACTCCTTCTTGATCCAGGAGGCGATGGTATGGGCCACGGATTCACTGGTCTTCAGGACAACATTGCCGACAAACCCGTCGCAGACCACCACATCGGTTTCGCCCTTGAACAGGTCGTGCCCCTCCACATTGCCCCGGAAATTGATGGGGGCCGCGCTCAGGAGCCGGAACGCCTCCTTGGTGATCTCGTTGCCCTTGGAATCCTCACCCCCGATGCTCATCAGGCCCACCACCGGATTCGGCTGACCGAGAATTTCCCGGGCGTAGACACTCCCCATGACCCCGAACTCCACCAGGAGAGCGGCGCTGCAATCCGTGTTGGCGCCGGCATCAATGAGGACAATCGGACGACCCGCCGTCGGCATGACGGTGGCGATCGCCGGTCGCTGGATTCCTTCCAGGGTCCGGAGTTTGAGCGTGGCGGCCACCACCATGGCGCCGGTGTTGCCGGCGGAAACCGCCGCATCCGCCTCGCCGGCGTTGATCATATCCATCATCCGGCTGATGGAATTGTCCTTTTTCTTGCGAATGGCAAGGGCGGGCGTCTCCTCCATGCCCACCACTTCGGCGGCATGGCGAATCACCAGCTTCCCGGGAAGCGGCCCATACGGCTTGAGCTCCTTGCGGATCACATCCTCCTGGCCAACCAGGATCAGCGACGTCAAGTCCTTCAAGTTGCGCGCCGCGTCAACGGCGCCAGCCACAATCTCCCGGGGGGCGTAATCCCCCCCCATCGCATCGACGGCGATACGCATAGGCTTAATCAGCCTGGACGCTCACCACCTGCCGCCCACGGTAATAGCCGCAGGAACGACAGACCCGGTGCGGCTCCTGGGGAGCCCCGCACTGCGGGCAATTCTTGATGGTCATCACACGGGCCTTGATACACGCGCGACGCGTACGAATCTTTGCCTTAGACTTTTTTCTCTTTGGTACTGCCATTTTTCACCTCAATCTTGTCCAAACCGCTAAATGCGGTCCAGCGCTCTGTCTCCTGCGGCTTACAACCGCACGCCTCCCGGTTCAGGTTTACACCACACCGGGGACACAGTCCACGGCACGACTCCTGACATAACGGGTAATTTGGAAAGGCGAGGATAATAGATTCGCGGACTTCATCCGTCAAGTCCAGGGTCTCATGAAGATTAGGGACCTCTTTTTCATAGAAAAACGAGTGGTCATACACCCTTTTTTCGAAAGACTCGGCACAACGGGAACACGTGAACCGCACCTCGGCCCCCACCGTCCCCGTCACCAGCAACTCATGCCCCAGGCACTGCGCATGGAGGGAATAGGTTATAGGACCCTCCACTGCGGCAGACGCATCCTTCTCCAGGGCAATGACTTCCGGCTGCTCCTCCCCCTCCAAATCCTTCCCTTCTTCCGGAATCCGCCAAGGCTCAA
Organism: Verrucomicrobiota bacterium; assembly: GCA_011391785.1. Taxonomy (GTDB): domain Bacteria; phylum Verrucomicrobiota; class Kiritimatiellia; order CAIKKV01; family CAITUY01; genus JAABPW01. Next base: position 15,464 of record JAABPW010000033.1, on the reverse strand, counting down.
TGATAATGGACATAATGTAATACTCCCGGTAAATCAGTATTCAGTATTCAGTGTTCAGTATTCAGAGTTCAGGAATCGCATTTTGCCCGAAATCTAGGCACTGAATACTTTTTCACGATAAATTTTTTCACCGGCGGGGGCACAAACTGGCTGATATCCCCTCCCCGGTCAACAATTTCACGAACGGTGCTGGAACTGATGTAGCTGTGGGTTTCCTTGGGCATGAGGAAAATCGCCTCAATCCCGGGGGCCAGTTTCCGGTTGGCCAACGCCATCTGGAACTCATATTCGAAATCGGAAAAAGCCCGGAGCCCCCTCAGTAATACATGCACCTTCTTCGAGCGGGCATAATCCACCAGCAGGCCGCCAAAGGAATCCACCTTGACGTTCTTGATGGACTTGACCGAGGCCTTGACCATCTCGAGCCGCTCCGCCGCACTGAAAAAAGTCTGTTTGCGCGAATTCACCCCGACCGCCACAATCACTTCGTCAAAAATATGGGCGGCCCGTTCAATCAAGTCAAGATGACCCAGGGTCAACGGATCAAATGACCCGGGATAGATTGCTGTATGTCTCATGATTTCCTCCTGTACACCGTCAACCGTGTCCCGCCATACGCCTTCATCGTCACCCGCTCCCAGGCGTGATGAACCGCCTCAGGCTCCTCCCGGGACTGTTCCATCACAAAAAAGCCCTTCGCGACAAGCATCGGGCTTCCCGCCAGGGTTTCAAGAAGCCGCATGGCCCATCGCGCCGCTCCGCTACGGTCATAGGGCGGATCAGCAAAAATCAGGTCAAACTCCCCGGCCCCCTTCAGGCCATCGAGGGTACGGAACACATCGCCCCGTACCGCCTGCCATTCCTGAGCCTCGTTCTTCCCCTCCTCACCCCCGCACAGGACCCGGATATTCTCCTGGAGCACCGTAAAGACACGTCCATCGGTCTCGACCCAGCATACCCGGGCCGCTCCCCGGCTCCACGCCTCCAGGCCGACAGACCCGGATCCGGCAAACAGGTCCAGAAAGCGGCATCCCGGAATCTGGGCGGCAAATGAGGAAAACAGGGCCTGCCGCACCATGTCCTGCGTGGGCCGAACCGTGTCCCCCTTGGGCACTTTCAACAAACGCCCCCCCAATATCCCTCCCGTTACTCTCATAGGTAAAGGACTATACCGCTTCCTGTCCCCCAAATTCAACGTCCAAGAGGGACTGCATTTATTGACGCCCCCGGAATCAATCGATATCATGTGCCCATGCCTTTAGAACATACACACGATATTGCCTTGCTTATCGGTATTCTGATTGCCTGTTCACTGACGGCGCTTGCAGCGGGGGTCGTCCTGTTATTCAGGCGACAGCTCCTGCGCAAAACCGCGGAACTGAAAGCCCAGAACGAGGCGCTCAGAATGGCCGAGGCGCGCTACCAGCGCCTGTTTGAAATGGAGGTTGACGCTCACGTCCTGGTGGACAGTGCAACCGGAAAGATTATCGAGGTCAACCCCGCCGCCGTCTCCCTCTACGGCTATAGCCACGAGGAATGGCTCCGGATGAACCACACGGATGTGTCGGTGGAACCCGACAAGTCCCGGCATGCCGCCACCAACGGGACAACCCGCATCCCCATCCGCTGGCATCGCAAAAAGGATGGAACGGTGTTCCCCGTGGAAATCACCGCCTGCCATTTCGAGTGGCAGGGTCGTCAGGTCCATGAAGCCGCTATCCGCGACATCTCAGAGCGCAAAAAAACCGAGGACGAGCTCCGCAGACTGATGACCGCCATTGACCAAACCCCCGAAAGCGTGATGATGACAGATATCCAGGGCGATATCCTGTACGTAAACCCAGCCTTCGAGAAAACCACCGGCTATAGCCAAGCCGAGGCGATCGGGAAAAATCCCCGTATTTTGAAAAGCGGCAGACAAGACGATAGTTTCTATATGGACCTGTGGGCCACTCTGGTAGCGGGACAGGTTTGGCGGGGTCATTTCATCAACAAGAAGAAAGACGGAACATACTACACCGAAGATGCCGTCATCGCTCCCGTCAGGAACGAGTCAGGGGAAGTGGTCAACTACATCGCCATCAAACGGGACATTACCCATGAGGAAGAAGTGGAAAACCAGTTGCGCCAGGCCCAGAAAATGGACAGCATCGGGCGGCTGGCCGGCGGGGTAGCCCATGACTTCAACAACATCATCATGGCGATCATTGGAAACGCCGAACTGGCGCTCGAGGCCCTGCCCTCCGACAACATGACCCGAACGGATATTGAGGAGATTCTCCGTAGCAGCCAAAGGGCCGCCGCGCTGACCCAGCAGTTGCTAACCTTCGCGAGACGCCAACAGGTACACCCGCGCGTCGTGAAACTCAACGAACTGATCCTGAACCTGAACCGGATGATGCAACGCCTGATCGGGGAGAACATTTCACTGAAAACGGAAATGGCACCCGACCTGTGGTCGGTCAAGGCGGATCCGAGCCAGATTGAACAGGTGATAGTTAACATGGTGGTCAATGCCCGGGATGCAATGCCCCGGGGCGGCACCCTGACCATCCGGACCCTCAATACAACCTTCGACGCTCCGGCCTCAACCCGGTATCAGGAAATGCCACCCGGCGAGTATGTGAAAATCCTGATCCAGGATACCGGCACCGGCATCCCCGATGACGTGAAGCAACACATCTTCGAGCCCTTTTTCACAACGAAGGCAAGGGGCAAGGGAACGGGAATCGGATTGGCTACCTGTTTCGGCATCATCAAGCAAAACGGCGGGTATATCCGCTTTGAAAGCGAGACGGGAAAAGGCACCACTTTCCGGATCTGCTTCCCTCGCTGCAGGGAAGCGCCGCAAGTCCTCAAGGAGGAACCGCTACCGCAGGGCTGGCACGGCACGGAAACCATCCTGCTGGCAGAGGACGACAAGACCCTGCGACAGGTGGTGGCACGCGCCCTCACAAACCACGGCTACAAGGTTCTTGAAGCGGGAAACGGCAAGGAGGCGCTTGACGTGGCGGCGAATTATCCGGGCGACATCAACCTGTTGCTGAGTGATGTGATCATGCCCGAAATGAACGGACCGACACTGGCGGAAAACCTGATAAAGATCCGTCCCTCCCTTAAGGTGATTCTCCTCTCGGGTTATATCGATGACGCCCTGGTAGGTGATTACATGGCAAAGCACAAGACCTTGTTTGTAGAAAAACCCTTTTCCATAGCGGCTCTCCTGGAAAAAATCCGCGACACCCTCAAGTCGGCATAACCGCCACTACAACCCGATCGAACCAAAGGGATTGGAATTGAACTGGGGGCGAGAGGGGGGACGCGGACTCCTGTCTGGTCCGCGACGATCTCCGGACGCGGCACCCGACGGCCTGGCGGGACTCCCGGTGCCCGGGCCCTTGGCGCTCAAGGCAATTCGCTTGCGGGGAATGTCGATGTCTATCACCCAGACCTTGACCCTGTCCCCCGTCTGAACCACCTCGGCCGGATCGGTGATATACCGGTCGGACAGGGCGGACACATGGACCAGCCCGTCCTGATGAACCCCGATATCAACAAAGGCGCCAAAGGCCGTGACATTGGTCACAATCCCCATCAGCTCCATACCCGGCTTCAAATCCTCCATCGTGTTCACATCATCACGGAAACACGGCGCCTCGAACGTCTCGCGGGGATCCCGGCCGGGCTTCTTGAGTTCGGCGAGAATATCCTTCAGCGTGGGCTCCCCGACATCCGTGCTGACATATTTCCGGAGGTCGATCTTGTCGACCATCTCCTTGTTCCCCACCAGGTCCTTGAGGCCGACCCCGAGATCCTTGGCCATCTTCTCCACCAACGCATAGCGCTCCGGATGCACCGCGGAGGCGTCCAGGGGATGATCCCCGCTGCGCAGCCGCAGGAACCCCGCCGCCTGCTCGAACGCCTTCGGCCCGAGACTGGGCACCTTCAGCAGGCCCGCGCGGCTTGTGAAGGCTCCGGCCTTGTCGCGGTGAGCGACGATTTTCTTGGCCAGGCTATTACCGATCCCCGACACCCGCGCCAGCAGGAAGGCGCTGGCGGTATTCAGCTCCACTCCCACATGGTTCACGCAACTGACCACCACATCCTCCAGCTTCTGCGCCAGCAGCGGCTGGTGGACGTCATGCTGGTACTGACCCACCCCGATGGATTTCGGATCCAGCTTCACCAGTTCAGCCAGGGGATCCTGCAAGCGGCGTCCGATCGAGATCGCGCCGCGCACCGTCAGGTCCAGGTCGGGAAACTCATCGCGGGCCACCTCGGAGGCACTGTAGATGCTGGCGCCGGACTCATTGACCTGGATCACCATGACATTCTTGATGTTGGCCTTCTTGAGCGTGTCGCGGATGAAGCCTTCCGTCTCGCGCCCGGCCGTTCCGTTCCCCACGGCGATCGCCGCGGGTTGCACCTTGGCAACCAGCTTGACCAGGTCAATCCGCGCCTCCATCTCGCCGCGATCCCCCTGGCTGAGATACAACGTGGTATTGCCCAGGAATTTCCCCGTGCCGTCCAGCGCCGCCACCTTGCAGCCCGTACGGATGCCCGGATCCACGGCGATCACCGCCCGCCCGCCCAGCGGCGCCGCCAGCAACAGGTTGCGCAGGTTCTTGGCGAAGATCTCCACCGCCGCGCGGTCGGCCTTCATCTTGAGATCCACCGACACGTCGGTCTCGACACCGGGCGAAATGAGCCGCTTATAACTGTCCTCGATCGCCGCCCTCAGGTGCGCCGCATACGGAGACCGCTCGTTCAGCTTCATGATCTCGGCAATCCGCTTCATGATCGGATCGGCCTCCACCACGAAGGATCGCTTCAGCACGCCCTCGTTTTCCCCGCGCCGGATGGCAAGGTAGCGGTGCGACGGGATGTCGGCGGCCTTCTCCTTGAATTCATAATACTGCTCGAACTTCGTGGGTTCCTTGGTGGCCTCCTTGACCGCCTCGGACACAATGAACCCGTTGGCCGCAAAGGACTGGCGCGCCAGGGCCCGGATGTCGGCATGCTCCGAAATCAGTTCCGCAACGATGTCACGGGCGCCGGACAGGGCGTCATCGGCCGATTCCACTTTCTTTTCCGCATTAATGAACGCCTTGGCGGCATCATCCGGACTGCCCGTGGCCGGCTGCTGGAGGATCAAGTCGGCGAGGGACTCCAGCCCCTTCTCGCGTGCGATCATGGCCCGGGTGCGGCGTTTCGGCTTGTAGGGAAGATAAAGGTCTTCCAGCGTGTTCTTGGTGGTGCAGGCCAAAATCTTGGACTTGAGGTCATCCGTCAGCTTTCCCTGCTCCTCGATCGAGTTCAGGATGGTCGTGCGGCGCTCTTCCAGATCCTTGTAATAGTCCAGCCGCTCCTGGATCTTGCCGATCTGGACTTCATCCAGGTTCCCGGTCACTTCCTTGCGGTACCGGGCGATGAAGGGGATGGTGCTGCCTTCAAACAGCAGCTTGGCAACCGCCAGGATCTGGCGGGGGGCGATTTTCAATTCCTCGGCAAGTCGGGGAATGGACGCGGCATCCAGCGATTCGTTCTGATCAACTTCAGCAACCATGAGTGTCTCCCGAAAAAGGGAGGCATTTTACAGATTTACCGCCAGATGAAAGAAAAAAATTCGAGCAGAAGTCAGTAGACAGAAGTCAGAAATTCTGAATCCTGACTCCTAACTTCTGTCTTCTGATTATTAGAACGCATAACCCAGGGCCAGGCCGGCGCTGACGGAAGTGCTGGAAAACTCCTCGTCAACCTCGGCCCGGAATCCGACCAGGTCTCCGCCATATCCTTCCTGCTCCTGGGTCCCGCTGGCCTGGATTGCCAGGGCGTCCACCCGGGCAAGGCCGAAGAGGCGCCGGGTAAAATCATAGCGCAACTCGCCGGATGCCTTCACCCCGATGCCCAGCATGTCGGCGGAGGATCGTTTTTCCCGCAAAATATGGTCATCTTCATCCGACACCAGGGCGGGCCCGAAACCCAGACCAGCCCGGAACCCAAGACGCTTGAGCTTGAATACTGCGCTGACATCCACATAGGGCATCACGATCTGGGCTTCATAGGTGCCAACCTGGCCGGGTTCATAATCATGCTCAACCTGGGGATAGCGGGGATAACCCTGGTCAAGATTGCTCATCTTCCACTCCAGCTGCTGAACCATGACGCCGGGACCGGCGCCAATGGACCAGGAAAACCTGTTGGTCGAAACCAGGCGGCGGAACCAGTACCGGGCCCCGATATCCACGGCAACAGCGGAGAGCTGGGCATCGGATTCTGAATACACATCCAGTTGCCCATCATCCTCAAATACGCCCCAGTCCGAATCCTCAACCTTGGTCGAGGGATCCGTCAGGTTGGCCATGATCTCCCCGTGCAGCTCAAGCCGGTCTTTCCAGCACAGGCTCCCCCCCAGCGAGGCAAATACGACATCCAGCGGGAAAGTCAGCTCGCTAACCTTGTCGGGAAGCCGGAAACTCCCCTCCTCCGGTGTCCAGGCGTCCCCCCCAATGGAATAGGTGGCGTCCCCGGCCCAGTAGCCGACCCCCGCCTTGAGGTCCCCTTTCCAGTTTCCTGCCAAAACAGGGGAACCAACCATCACCAACACCCCGACAGCCAGAATGCTAAGTTTGATAATATTCATACTGGAACCTTGCCACAGCGCTCAACAAAAAGTCAATCAAGGTGTCCCGTGATTTAAAAAATTCAACAAGATTGTTTTGGAGATTGAAATTGCCTTTACTGACCGGTAGAATTGCGCCCAATCAGCAGGGGGGAAATTGATATTGTCGATCATATCAGTCGCATTTGAGCAATTCACCCCGACACCCCGCCCACTTTCCCGCATTTGGCAATCACAGAACGTTAACAAAGGAGACCGGTAATGAATAAAACACAAGAGCGGAAATGGTTGCGTAAGGTATGGATGACAGGCCTGTGGGCCACCGTTTTGGCTGTCATGTTGCCAGCCCTCCAGGCTGGCGCCACCCAGGTCTGGAGTGGCACGCGCGTCTCCTTCGTCAAGACCAACAGCGCCGATTGGACCCTGGCGGTAAACCAGGACCATATCACGACCAATGTCTGGCTTACCCGGAAGAACAGCCAGGGCCTGTTCAATATTGCCCAGGAGGCTGGCTACACCAATCCCGGTCCAGCCGACACCGAATGGGCCTACGGGACCACCGCCGACCTTCCCCTGACCTTCCAATCCTGGACAAACTGGAACGGCAACAATCCCACTAGCGCGATCGGTCAGGATGCGGTGCTGCATATCATTTCCCAGGACATCTACATCGACTTCAAGTTAACCTCATGGACCGGTGGAGCCGGGGGCGGAGGCTTCTCCTATGAACGTGCCATCGGGCCCAGGGTCTGGAACGGGGATCGCATCACTTTCAGCAAGGGGGATTATGCGAATTGGGGTACGCCTTCCAACCAGGACCGTATCACCCAGAACGTCTGGCTAACCCGGGAAAATGACCAGGGGCTGTTCAACATCAAAACCGAGTCTGACTTCTCCTCCTATTATTCACCCGAAGACACGGAATGGTCCTACGGCTCAACCTCCAACCTCGAAAGCCTTTCCTTCACGGACTGGAACACCTGGGCCCGGTCCCTGGGCGATACCCCCTCGATCATCGGGGGCGATGCGGTACTGCATCTGATTTCGGACGACATCTATATCGACATCAAGTTTTCCTCGTGGACCTCAGGAGGCGATGGCGGCGGGTTTGCCTACAGCCGGGCAAAGGCGCCTGTAGTTGTGACGCTCAACAGCAACCGGACGACCTTTGTTGTGCAGGGCCAGCCCTTTGTTGATCCCGGCGCAACCGCAGCCACCAGCAACGGGACACCTCTTTCCGTGACCACAGCTGGCACAGTCGACACCAATAGCCTGGGCGATTACACCATCACCTATGCCGCCTTCGACGGCCTCGGCAATGTCGGGGTGGCTCAACGCACGGTCAAGGTCGTGACCACGGCTCCCACGATCTGGAGCCAGATGGGGGTCTCCTTCAGCAAGCCGGATTACGCCGACTGGACGCTGCCGGAGAATCAAGATCAAATAACCCCCACTGTCAGCATCACCCGCCAGAATGACCAAGGGCTGTTCAACATCATGAACGAGTCCTCCTTCTCCTCCTATTATTCACCCGAAGACACGGAATGGGCTTATGGCACAACCGACGACCTCGAGAGCCTTTCCTTCACGGACTGGAATACCTGGGCCCGCTCCAGGGGGGACACCCCTTCCATTATCGGGGGCGAGGCCGTGGTCCATCTGATTTCCGAAGACATCTACATCGACATCAAGTTCTCCTCGTGGACCTCAGGCGGCGATGGCGGGGGATTTTCCTATGAGCGAGCCGGAATCGTTTTCGTAAACTTGGTTGGGTCCCCCTCCATTTCGGTCCTGCAGGGAGAACCCTTTGTCGACCCCGGCGTCAGTGCCGTTGATATTTTCGGCAACCCCCTAAGCGTGGTGACCAACGGAACGGTTGACACAAGCACACCGGGCACCTATGTAGTGACCTACTCCGCTTCGGATACTAACGGGTACACGGCTACCGCCAAGCGGTATGTGGGAGTAGTCACCCAGTCCCCGAAAATCTGGGACGGGCCCACTGCGACGTTCACCAAGGCGGATTACGCCGACTGGTCGCTACCGGCCAACCAGGACCGGATTACCCCGGGCGTCTGGATCACGCGGGCCGACGACCAAGGATTGTTCAATTTTAACCTGGAGGCAGGATTCGACTCCGGCACCTCTCCCGCGGACACGGAATGGGCCTATGGTTCAATTTCCAATATCTGGAGCCTGACCTTCATGGATTTCCGCTCCTGGGCCCGATCCCGCGGCGACACACCTACGATTATCAGCCAGGATGCCGTGGTGCACCTGATTTCCGAGGATATCTACATTCCCATTAAATTCCTTTCCTGGACCTCAGGAGGCAATGGCGGCGGATTTTCCTATCAACGCGCCATGTCCCCCGCCGTCATCACCCTGAACGGACCGGCTTTGAAATATGTCCTTCTGGGGGGCAGTTTTGCCGATCCCGGCGCGTCAGCGATGGATCCGTACTCGAATTCCCTCCCTGTCACAGTCACCGGATCCGTGGACTTCAACACGGCGGCCGACTATTTGCTGACCTATAGCGCCAATGTTGCCGACTACACGACCACGGTCTCCCGCACCGTGCGTGTCGTGACCAATGCTCCCCTGCCCAAGGCGGCCATGATGCCCAGCTATGCCCAGAAGGTGACCTATGCCAACGCCGTACTGAACGAGCCCATCATGGTCTGGGGCCGCGCCTGGGAGGGCGTGCCGCCTTTCGCCTATTCGATTGATTTCGGCGACGGGACGCCTGCCGCCACCGGCACGGTTGAAAACGCCTCATTTATCGGTGCTGAACACAGCTACACCTCCGGCGGCTCCAAAACCGCCGTCATCACTTTCACCGATGACTGGGGCCAGAGCCTCACCCGCCAGTCGGTCATCAAGGTCGTACCCACCGCAACCCATGAACAGCGGATCAACATCGCCATCGAGAAGGGATTGATCTGGCTCTACTCCAACCAGAAAACCAAGGACACGAACCGCATCTATTGGCGGGGCGAGGATGAACACGGCATCGGAGCCACAGGGGGTGCCCTGCTGGCCCTCCAGGAGAACGGGCATATGTCTGCCAACGACTACGAGCAGGATATCTATGCCGAGACCGTGCAAAAGGGATTGAACTGGCTGGTGGACAACAGCAATGTGAGTTACTACGACATCACCAGCCAGCATAGCGATGGCATCGCGGTCAGGGACTGCGATTCCAATGGCAACGGACAAGGGATTTACTTCTACCACGACACCTATGGCTCGGCCTATGCGGCCATCGCCCTGATCCTCTCCCAGCCCAATGCCGCGGCCGCCAGCAATACGTTCGTCACCTCGGGTCCCTTCGCGGGCCGTTCCTACTACGAAGTCATCCAGGATGCCTTTGACCAGTTCAGCTACGCGCAGGGGGACAACTCCTATCGCGGCGGCTGGCAATACGCCATCAACGGAACCGGCGCCTGGTCCTTTGACGGCTCCGCGCAGCAGTGGCCTTGCCTGTCGTTCCTGGCCGCCCAGGAGAAGTGGGGCTTGGGCCCCCAGCAATGGGTTATCGACAATGCCATCTGGGCTTTTGAACAGCTCCAGGATCCTGTTACTGGCGGAGTTGGCTATAGCAGCAGCTCCAGCTGGCAGAATATCGCCAAGTGCGGTGGATTCATGACGGCATCCCGTCTCGCGGGACGATCCGTTACCAATGATATCGGCGTCCAGAAAGCGCTCACCTTCATCGGGAACAACTGGTATTCCGGGCCCGGCGATACGCCCGGCGGCTGGGCGGGCGAGTTCTATGCCATGTACGGCTCGAAAAAAGGTATGATGTTCCAAGGCATCGAGACCGTCTCCACGTCAAGCGGGGAGCGAAATTGGTACAACGACATGTCGGCCTGGTTGTTGGGCAACAAGGAAGGAAGCACTCCGGCGGGAATGCCGTATATTCCTTCAGACTTGAGAACATCCTATCAAGTACCCGCCTACACCTTCGGGCAAGACACCGACGGCAGCTGGCATACAAGCGAATGGCCCATGGACGGCAAGGAGCTCGGCACCGCCCATGCCATCCTGATCCTCACCAAGGCCGTCACTAAGCCCCTGCCCGTGGCCGTGATCGCCCCAGTGGGCGAGCAGTCAGACAATGCCACCCCATTTGATATGGATGGAAGCGGCTCCTACCACCAGGATTCCGCAAATTCCATCGTTGAATATCTCTGGGACTGGGATGCCTCGAATGGCGTGGACTGGAACAATCCCGATGCCACCGGCGCCCGGCCCACGAACCCCGGTTATTCCACGCCCGGCACCAACACGGTGACACTGCGGGTCAAGGACGCCAGTATCCCGGCCAACACGTCCGTGGCCACCCTGGAAGTCATTGTGACCTCGGGCGATGTCGCCCCCGTGGCGGTGGCGGTTCCGCCCGGCATACCGGCCTATGCCGGTCAGGTCGGAGGCCTCATCACCCTCGATGGTAGCGCCTCCTATGACCCCAATGGCGACACCATCACCAATTATGTGTGGGATCTCAACGGGAACGGGATCTACGGGGACGGCCCCGACATCTCGAGCACCAACCCCACCGCCTCGGTCGTATTCTCCAATGCGTATGTGGGAGCCATCGGACTCAGGGTGACGGCGAACGGCAAGTCGGGAACCAGCGTCTCGCAGGTCGAGATCTTTGCCTCCCTGAACGACCTGGGCGTGGTGTCCATCCTGGCCACCAATCTCGTGCCGGATGTCTCGGCCGACCTTCAGGTGGTCCTGCTCAATAACGCCGCCTCGGCGTCCGACTTCAGCAATGTGGTGGTCCGTTTCTATAACGGCAATCCCCTGCTGAGCGGATCGCAGATTTCCAACAACTTCACCGTCATTCTCCCGAAGGGCGTGCCGGTACCGTTGAATGTCACCCTGGGCGGATTGGCGGGCATAGCCCCGAGCAACATCCATGTCTATGTTGACGCCAATATGGCGATCCCGGAATGGAACGAAACCAACAACGTCGCCAGGGCGCTCACCGAGGCGCCGCCGGTTCCCTCCCTGGCCCCCCCGGTCATGCTGTATCCCGTCAACATTACGGCATCCAACATGCTGGCCCGCTGGCAGGGCGTTACCGGCGCCGAGGCCTATGAACTGGATGTGGCGCTGGACACGAATTTCGTCACCCATATCCCCGGCTATGCCGCCCTGAACACCGCCCTGGCCCAGCAATATACCGTCACCGGATTGACGTCAGGAGTGTGGTATGCCCTGCGCGTCCGGGCTTGGAATACCAGCAGTGGCTACAGCGACTGGTCGAACGTGATCTGGGTCCCGGCGGGCAATAATACGCCCTACGAGATCCATCCGCCGATCGGCGGGCCGGTCAGCGACGGCGCCATCATGGAGCGTGTGCTCACCAACCTCTTCCGCGGCACCGGCCTGGTGTACTCGGCGGAGTCGAGCAACACCAATGTGGCCACCGTCGCGGTCACGCCGGACGGGAAGCTGACCATTGACCCGCACGATCCGGGCGTGGCGACCATCACCGTACGGGCGACCGATCCCCAGACGGGCTACACCACGTCATTCTCATTCGTCATCACGGTCATTGGCCCGCCCCAGCTGCTCTCGGGCGTCTTCCGCCATGAGTTGTGGAACCCGCGTTTCGAGCAACTGCTGACCGTGACGAACACCTCCGGCCTGAACGCCACTGGAGTCCGACTGGTCTTTACCAACCTGATGCCGGGAATCACGATTGAAAACCGGACCGGCTCCTTCCGGGACGGCCGGCCGATGATCGAGATGGAGACGGCGTTCACGAACGGACAGGCCTTGAGCCTGAGCGTTGTCTACGTATGCACCGGGCAGTATCCGGTGGATCAGTATCCACCGACCGTGGAATTCCAGTATATCCTCCCGGCCTGGCAGCCCCCGCTGGACGCGGCTCAGTTGCAAGTAAACGGCTGGGTCATGCCCGATGGCAGCAACCGGATCATTCTGGAGTTCGACACGATCGTCGGCGCGCTGTATGCCGTCGAGTACATGAACAACTTCCCGGATGGAACCTGGATCCAGGTGCCGCTGAGCCTCAGGGCGGGCGCCAACCGGACGCAATGGATCGATTCCGGCCCCCCGGCAACGCAGCCGATGGAGGGAGTGCGCGTTTACCGGATCAAACAATTGGCTGACTAAGGAGACCACTATGAAAAAAACACAACTTATCGCAATGATGATTCTGGCCTCCGGCGTGGCGTGTCACGGACAGTTCTATTTTGAAGCCGGTCCCTGGTACCGTGGCAACATGGAAATCTCGACCCATGGCGGCTCACGGGCCGCCACCGAGGGCGTCCACGCCTCGCGGGCAGGAACTTCCGGGGGAACCCCGGCCGCCATTGGCACCTTGCTGCAGGATGACGGAACCGCCCAGGTCTTGAGGACCTTTGACGACGGGTATGTGGGACCGTCGGGCTGGGGTTGGGCCCAGACCGCCGGCATCAGCCAGTACTGGAGTTACGACAATGCCTCGCAGTATGATGCGGGGGCAGACACCTTGACCTTCACGCGGACGGTGTCTCAAGCGCAAACCTCCCAGCGAACCCTGACTCAAATCACGCCGGGCGCGGCCGGCTGGTCGGGCAGTGACCGGGTGGGAGGAGCAGGCATCCAGGGGAAACTGGGCTACTTGCTCCACAATACGGAAGCCTGGAGCCTTGGAATTCAGATGCAGGTCGGCTGGCTGGACGGCATCAACAGCTCCTTCCGCAATAAAAGCGCCTATACCGAGCAGGTGATGGATTCCCGCTGGCGCACCACGTTAAACCAGGGGGAGACCTGGGCTTACACCTACGATACCCTTGGCAACCCGGCATTCCCGGCTGCGCCGTATGACATGAGTGATCCGTCCGGCGTGGGCCCCATGATGGCAGACCGCCCCGACAGCATGACGCGCCTGACGCAAACCCAGGCTTCAAGCGAGGAACTGGTCAGCCGGTCTTCCTCGACGGCGACCAGCCTGGTCGACATGGACGTCAATGCCGCCGCGCTGGTGCTTGCGCTTGGTCCGCGTTTCCATTGGCAGGCAAGCAAAAAGCTCGCGGTAACAGTCCAGCCGGCGGTGTCGCTTAATCTGCTGGATGCCGACGTCAGCCGGCGTGAAACCTTCCGCCGCGAAAACGGCACGGTGATTCAATCGTGGGCCGATTCCAAGACCGAGCAGGACTGGTTGCTGGGCGCCGGCGTGCAGGCGGAAGCGCAGTGGACGATCAAGAACGGACTTTACGTCATGGCGGGTGGCGGCTATGACTGGGTCGAGCCCTGCAATCTTCCCGCAGGTCCCGATAAGGTCACCATCGACCTCTCCGGCTACACAGTCAGCGCCGGAATCGGCTACCGGTTCTGATCAAGGATCAGGCAACTGGACACTGATCTTGAAGAACCGGGCTGGGGGGAGCGGGACTTCGGTATTGGTATAGGTGTTGCCCTGCGGGTTGGCGGTCAGGTTTGAACCGCCGGGCGCCAGGCTGAACGATACCGCAAGATTGGTGGTCTGATACACGGAATAGACCCGGCCCGCAACACCCGGCCAGGCGAGGATCATTCCTGCGGATGAGGCCGACACCCTGAGCGCCGAAACCTTGTTTGTGGGGTCGGTGCCTGACAGGTACTCGCACCAGTTCGCCATCCCATCCTCATCGCTATCCAGCAGGGAGGTCACCTCATTGGTTTCGAGGTTGTAGCGGGACAGCCACCAGGACGGGGCGCTATTCGTTTCAAGGACGCTCACCAGCCGGTTCGTGGCGGCAACAAAACCCAGGGAATCGCTGGCACTATAGGTCAGGATGTAGTCGCCCGGGGTCGTGGTGTCAACGCCCCCTGACACCGACACCGAAAGGGGAACGCCAGCTGAATTGGATGCGGCGGCACCGGGATCGGTGAAGACACCGAACCGGCTGACGGAAGTCAGGGCGGGACCTCGCAAGGAAAGGGCAACGGAGCCGGCACGCTCATAGGCAAACCCGCCACCGTCTCCACCGCCTGTAAAAGCGGTAAATTTGATGTCAATGTAGACATCTTCTGGAATGAGATGAACCACCGCGTCATGCCCGATAATGTTGGTAGTCATACCGCCTAACGATCTCGACCAGACGCCCCAGGTAGTGAAGGACAGTGACTGGTAATTCGTGGTGCTTCCGTATGCCCACTCGGTGTTCTTCGGACTCAGGCTTGAGTCGTATTCCAATTCCTTGCAGATATTGAACAGTCCGGCGCTGTTTCCGCGGGTTAGCCAGATTCCCTGCGTGATCCGGTCCTGATTGGCAGGCTGGGTATAGTCCGCGAAATCGACCCGCGAAAATGTCCTGCGTGGCCCGGTCCAGACCGTGGCACTGTCGGCTTCGGTCCAGCACAGGATCGAAAGGCCGCACACAACGAAGATTGATAAGCCCCTGCTGATCACTTTTAAATCGTGGCATAATGTGCGCAACCGTGTCAATCGCCCAGGAAAACCGGCACTATTTGCATACTTCCCCGCCTTGTGTCTAAATTCCATTATGCTAGAGTGAAGCCCATGAAACCTCTCCATACCACCGGCTTGATTCTCGCCCTCATATCCAGTGGCCTTGCGCACACCGCTTTGGCCATACCAGACGGCACCCCCGCTCCCAAAACCCTCCGGGAAACCAACCTGGCCAAAGCACAGACGCTCGATGCCAACCGGTTGCGTGACTGCGGTAACAACACGAACTTCTTTCTGCGCCCGGGGCTGGTGGCAGACCGCACCAACCGGACCGTCCGTGTATCCGCCGAATCCATTGCCCTGCGCAAGGGTGACCCGGTGGAATTCCAGCTGATAACGGCCGGCAGCGGCAAGGATTACGAAGCC
>JAABPW010000021.1 GCA_011391785.1 Verrucomicrobiota bacterium | reverse complement strand
GCATGGACTGGCCGTATCAGTCGGTTATCAGCGGAAACAGGAGCGGACTGCGCC
This sequence comes from Verrucomicrobiota bacterium, assembly GCA_011391785.1. Taxonomy (GTDB): domain Bacteria; phylum Verrucomicrobiota; class Kiritimatiellia; order CAIKKV01; family CAITUY01; genus JAABPW01. The sequence goes on along the minus strand of JAABPW010000021.1, from coordinate 7,771 downwards.
TGGAGGGCGAGGAGCTTGTTGTCGGCTGCTACCAGACCGCGCCCATGACGCTGGGCACAACGGTTGGAATCATCCCCTGCGGAAAAGGCAGAATCATCTTGTCGACCCTGAGTATCCGTCCAAACCTGAACCGGAACGATGGCCCGTCCCAGGTTGCCCGGAAACTCATGTGCAATTTCTTGGAATATGCATCAGGCGCAAAGGGCAAGAATTAATCCAGCCGCTCAATAGCAGCGAAAACCTCTATTCACCCCGGAGAGGCGGAGGTTGAGGGAGATCGGGCAGGATCTGGAAGAAGACCCGGCCACGGCGGACTCTACTCCAGCCAGGCTTTCGCCCGGTAGAAGAGGTTGCCCGCGGGGGTGACGGGGGACGACACGGTCTGGCCGGTTGCCGTTATGTTCGAGCAGCTGGCCACCACCAACCAGTTCGTGCTTATCATACCCGCCTGGTATTCCAGCGCATAGTGGCGCGACAGCGAATCGTAACTGCCACCTGACACCAGCCTGGACAGGAACTGCACCACGGGCATGCCGTTCGACTGGGACAGGGTCAGGCCAAACACGTCACTCTTGTTGGTCGGATCCGTCCCGGCGATATATTCCTGCCAAGTCATCGCCCCGTCTCCATCCACATCCAGCAGTTCCACCTGGTCAGGAGTCCCGTTTGTGAGGTTGAAGCTTGTCAGCCAGACCTCCGCCGTCCCCCGTGGCGCCTTCTTCAGCACAAACACGGCATCGACAGCCCTGGTCCTGTCTGCCGGAATCACGATCTGCGTTCCCGCGATGGAGCATCCGTTCGTGGTCCCGGCCCAGCCGGAGAACTTGCAGGTGGAACCGGCCGTGGCGATAACCGCGATATTACTCCCCGCCACACACCAACCGCTCACCTTGTCCAGGCTGTTGGTGGTTCCTGTAGCGGGGTACGACTCCGGTAAACACGCCAGGTTGATCCAGTAGTTCGTGCTCCATCGCCACGTCAGCGCCGCGTTGTTCGTTATCCTCATCGTGAAATTGGTGCCCGTTCCGGAAAACGGCGCGTTCCCCGTCATGACCCAGCCCGTACAGACATACTGGGTTCCGCCATAAGTTACCGGCGAGTTTGTGATCGAGCAGGTCACCCACGAGTTGGAGGCGTAGCTGCCCATGCCAACCGGCGGAGCCGATACCCCATGAGCGGAAACAACCTGCAGCGTATTGGACGGCATCGCGGACGCCGTCGTGAAGCTCAGCACATTGGTCGCCCAGACGTTCGTGCAGGCATTCGATCCGCGGAAGGTGAAGTAATAGGTCGTCACCGGCGCTAGGACCGTCACCAGCTTGCCGATATTGGTGGAAACGACGTTGGTCCAGCTGCCGGCAGGCGCCGTATTCGCCCACGCCGCCGCATTCGTCCCGCCATTGGACGAACCCCAGTGCGCATAAACAGTGTAGACGGTGCCCGAGGCATTCAGGTTGGCGTTCAGCATCGCCGAGGCGGCGGTCACACTGGACGCCGGCAGGCTGGTAAGCGCAGGGACCACCGCCGGAGCCAGGACCTTGCCAGGACTATTGAACACCGAATTCGATGCCATGTTCATGTAGCAGGCCCAGACCCAGTTGGATGATTCAGCGCTTCGGTTGAGCCGGGCTTCGTCAATCCTGCCGTTGAATGTAAAGCTCGTCGCGCGGCCGCTCCCCCCGATCTTCAAGGCCGGAACCGTCCCATAGAAACTGAGCAGGGTGGAATCCGAAAGGGGTTGCAGTTGCCCGTCAACATACAGCTTCTTGGAGGTGGTCGACACGTCATACACGGCGGCCACATGATGCCACGCGCCCGCGGACGTCGTCACCGTGTTGGCATGCGTATAGCCCGTCCCCCCACCCCCGGCGCTGAAGTATGCGAGCTCCAGGCAGCCACTGGCATTGATCTGGAGCGCCCATTTCTTGAGCGAGGCGCTATCGTTCTGGGCCATGATGACCGGCGTGTTGGCCGACGAGGAATAATTGATGAACGCCGAAGCCGTGAAGGTCGAGGGGCTGTTGTTGGTGATGCCGGCCACGTTCACGCACGGGCCCCCGCCCGCGAACGCTGAGGCCCCATCCACCACTCCGTTGGTCGCGGACAACCCGGCCCCGGTTCCATCGTGGCGGTTGCCCGAGGAATCCGCGCAGGACACGGCGGCGTTCGTGGTCCGCAGGTGCCACACGCCCATGTAATTGGCGCCCCAGGTTGCCCCATTCGTGCAACTCGCCGGCTGCTGGACATTGAGCGGATCGCCCCAGCTCGCCTGGATCGAGCAGTTGCTCCTGAAGGCCGGCACCTGCACCCAGGCATACGAGCACCCGCCCGTGTTCCAGCTGTCGATCTCGTAGTTCAGGTTGGTCATCCCGGAACTGTCGGTAAACCGCAGGTCATAGCCCCTGTCGCTCGCGAAGGTGCGGTAGTCAAACCCTGAATTCGCCATGTTGTTGCTGAACACCACCAGAACCGGGAAATTCACCAGCGTCTCGGCCCGATTGTAGTTCGTGAAGGCGAAACTAAGCTGGTAGCTCAACCCCTTTTGGACCGTGACAAAGCCGGCCGACTCCGGCGCCCAGGCTGAACCATAGGTGTTCGAGGCATGGCAGCGGTAGTAATAGGCCTGCCCGTGGAGCAGGTTGCTGACGCTCGACGAGAACGCGCCGTCCGACCTTCCCGGCAGGGAGATCACATTCCCCCACCCCGAGGGGTTCGTCCCTCCATCCACAGGCCCCCAGTAGATCCGCACATCCGCCGGGCCTCCGGCGGCCAGCGCGCCATTCAGGACCGATATACCCGGTTCACCCGCTCGCGCCCCCGTCGCGTTATTCACCGCTGGCGGGCTGGGCGTCTTGAAACTCAACACAGTCGGGCTCCACACCTGCTCGCAGGCGTTGGACCCGCGGAAGGTGAAATAATAGGTCGTGTTCGGGCTGAGAGCGCCAAGTACCCAGCTGACATCCGTTGCCGCCACGTTCGTCCAGCTCCCGGCATGGGCGGAGTTCGCCCACGCGGCGGGATTGGTCCCGCCGTTCGACGTGCCCCAGTGCGCATGGACATCGTACACGGCCCCGGAACACTCCAGCACGCCGTTCAACGTGGCGGCGGTGCTGGCGATGCCGGTCGCTGGAGCGTTCGAGATCGATCCCCCGGTGGCCCGCGAATACGATGTGACCAGGCCGTATTTCGAGGCCAGATAGCCGCCGGCAGCGTCCAGTTCGGCGCTCGTCAGGACGCGATCATAGACCAGCACCTCCGAAATATCGCAATCCGACAACTCTATTCCGCAGTTGTATCCGTTCAGCTCGAGACCATCCGGTCCGGTCACCCCGCCCTGGTTCGACGCCAACAAGGTCCCGGCGCCGTAGACCTTCGTGTTGTTCCCGCTACCGGGAATCGTCGCGGCATACAAGTGCGCCAGGGTGTCCGAAGAAGCCGATGATTCATTCACCCAGCCTTCCAGGTAGAACCTGTCCCGGTATCCGGAGTGATACCCCAGCATGATGTTGTTGAACTGCCCGCCCAGGACACGCCCGTTCGCCACGCCCGTCTGCCGTGAAACATAGAGGATACTCACGGGGGCCGGGTGGCTGACCTCATGGCCCATCCACGACGACTTGTCGAAATGAACCGTAGGCAACCCGCCGATGCCGGAAGGCTGCAGGACCGGAGCCCCAAGCCTGGTAACGGCCTTGGCGCTGCCACCCAGGCGGTTCCTCCATTCGGCAACCGCCACCCCGTCCAATGCCAGCGAATCCGTGGCGCTTGCATCAAGCCACAGGGAGAGGCCAGCAGTCACCCGCAACCCGGGAACCGAGGTGAAACTGGACGAGGCCGGCGCCCAGGCCGCCCCCACGCTGTTGGAAACATAGTAGCGGTAATGATAGGCCACACCATATATCAGGTTGCTGACCGTACTCGAAAATGAACCGCTTGCCACGTTCGTCAGCACGCTCACGTTCGCCCACCCCGCCCGATTCGTCCCGCCGTTGGCGGCGCCCCAGTAAAGATAGGCATCGGCAGAGCCGTCAACCAGGGTGCCCCGCAACCGCGCCACGCCAGCCACCGGCCTGAACGCCCCCTCCCCGTTGCTCACCGAGGGAACGATGGCCGTTGTGAAACTCCTGCTGGGCTGGGCCCAAACGCCCCCCGAGGCGTTAACGGCATGGAACCTGAAGCAATACGTCGACAGGGGCGACAACCCCGTGATCCGGTACGAGAGGTTGGTCGCCGCCACATTGGTCCAGGCCCCCACCACCGCGGAGTTCGCCCAAGCCGCGGAGTTGGTGCCTCCGTCCACCGGTCCCCAGTACACGCGGACTTGCCGGTTTGTCCCTGCTGTGTATAACGATGCCCGGAGCACCGCGGACGTGTCGAGGATGCCGGTTGCCTCCCTGTTCTCGAGAACAGGCGTGGCGCCGCCGGCCAGGGTAGAGAACTGCCAGCTCGGCGTCGCCCATACCGTGGCGGAGGCGTTGGTGGCGCGGAAGGTGTAATAATACGTCGACCCGGGCTGCAGTCCGCTCAACGAATAGCCGACATTCGTGGACGCGATGTTGGTCCAGGCGCCGACATAGGCGCTGGCCGGCCAGTTCGCCGCGTTCGTCCCGCCGTCCACCGGCCCCCAGTACACGGAAACCTTGTAGTTGGCCGCCCCCGCCAAAAGCGTCGCGTTCAGACGCGCCGACGTGTTCGACACCGCCGACGGCGCCGCATTCTGGATCGCCGCGCAAAGCGACGTCACCGCCCCGTACTGCGCGAACGATGCGTGGGTCGTCCCCTGGTTCATCCAGCAGGCCCAGACCCAGTTGGACGACCGGGCGACCGACGAGATCTGGAACTCGTCCAGCTTGCCCTTGAAGTCCGGATCACCCGTTCCCCACCAGCTCCGGCCGATGTAGTTGTGGCTCCGCCTGATCAGGTTCGGCGCGGTAATCGCGGTGGGCCCCGCCACCAGGACACCATTGCGGTATATGCACCCCAGCCCGGAAGCGGAATCCCGGGTGGCAGTGAACTGCTGCCATTCGTTCAACGCCAGGGCGTTCGTGGCGTAGAACTGGGAACCCTGGACATAGAACGACAGGTCCGAGCTGGTCGCGTTACGGGCAAACAGGACATTGTCGGCACCCGCGCCATTGCCGAAATCGATGAAGCGCGACCAGTTCCTCAACTCCGTCGGGTAGGTCCAGAACGTGATCGTGACGTTCCCCATGTCGCTGAAACTGTCCGTCCGGTCCAGGTATTGACCGTTGCCCGATGGCTGGGTCATCTCGTACCCGCCGCCAATCATGCAGTCAGGATTTTTCGGCGCCCCGTAGATGGTGAAGCTGTTCAGGGTCGCGGAGTCGGACGAGATGTTCCCGTTGGTGGCGGCCATGTGCTGGACCGTCAGGAATCCCTCCGACCAGGTGGCCCCGTTGGTCGTGCAGGCCAGTTGCAGGCCCCGCGAGGTATCCCCCCAGCTCGCCCAGATCGCGCAGTTGTTGGAGAACACCGGCACCTGGACCCAGAGGAACGAGTTGGAGGTCCTGTCAAATTTCTCGATCTCGTAGTTCAACCCTGCGCCGTCCTGCGAGTCATCCAGCCAGAACCTGAGATCATACCCATCCATGAACCCGGCGTAGTTCATGGTGTTGCCCGGCGTCAGCTTGACCAGGACCGGGAAATTGGTCAGCACGCCCCGGCCCGCGAAGTTCGTGAAGGTGATCTTCATCGAGTAGCCTCCGGAACTGGGCGCGGCGCCGAAGCCGGTCGCCACATCGGACCAGTCGCTACCGACCGAATTCGACACGAAGCACCGGTACCAGCACGTGGCGTTGGGATCGAGCCCCGCCACCGCCGCGCCGAAGGATGTGCCGGCCGCATACTTGCCCAGCGGGACAACATGCTCCCAGGCATCCATCCGGGCGATTCCGGCATCATTGGCACCCCAGCAGATCCACACATCGGCCACCCCGCCTGAGGTCATGATCCCGCGCAGCGTGCAACCGTCGACCGACACCGCCGCCGGGCCGCTGTTGGTAACAACCGGACTCGCCGCCTGGATCGCGGTCACCGTGGTGGAGTTGGTGGCGGAAAAGAGGCCGTTGGACACCACCAGCCTGAACTGGTACGAGCCGGCCCCCGCCGGCGTGAAGGTGGGCTGGGCCGTGGTCGATCCGGACAGGGTTACCGCCGGTGCCCCCGTAGCCAGCTGCGTCCACCGGTAGGCCAGCGGTTTTCCCCCGGGATCGCGCGACCCGCGTCCGTCCAGCCCGACAAACGTGCCCGTGGCCACCATCTGGTTCGTGCCGGCATTGGCGACGGGAACATCATTGACGACCGTGACCGTCACTTCCCGCCAGGTCCGCGCCATGTATTTGTCCATGACCTCGATGCGCGCCTTGTAGGTGCCGGGCGTGTTGTAGGTATAGCTGAAGTTGGTCGGCGGACCGGTATAGGTCGGCGTGCCGCGTCCGTAGTCATAACCCGTGCAGTAGTATTGGACATTGCTCACACCACTGCCGGGGTCCGTCGTGACAGTGGCGCTGAAGGTGACCGGACATTTCGCGTAGGCGACGGAACCGGTCGGGGTCCAGGCCGTTATGACCGGCATGGCGTTGGCAGAGACCGAGGCCATCGGCCGGATCGAAAGGTCGCCGAAGAGCGACGTGTAGGATGTCCCTCCAAGACTCCAGTTCTGGACCAGCGCATCGCCCCAGCTCATCCCGGACTCCAGCAGGTTGATGAATCCGGAATTACCGCTCATGACCGTCTCGCCCACAAAACTGATCTCGGTGCAGCTGACGACGAGGACGCAGCCCCCTCCCTTGGAGAAAATGTGCTCGTTGGCTATATCACCATAACGCCCCGTCGTGCACGACCCGATCAGGCAGACCCGCGCCTGGACCAGGTTCCTGTGGACAACATCCTTGCTTACTTCCCCGTAATCGTACATGTACCCGAGCTCGTAGCCGTGCGATTCCTCCTCGAAGAGCTCGCCGCCCTTCACCATGCAGTCCGCGCCCGCAACATTCCCGAGGTCCGGGCGTTCAGGAAGAAATCGGAGGAAGCCGCTGCTGGCGCCTCGTTGCTCGACGGCCGGCCAGAGCAATCCCAGCTTGTTGTCGCCGTTCCACCATTCCGGGTTCTTGTAGCGGTAGGCCGTGAACGGAAGACGCGACAGCCCCCTCCGGTAGGCGTGGTTTGCGTCCAGCGCGCGCCGCATGAGCGTGACTTCCGAACCGTACGTGGTGTTATCCACGTTGATGCGGCTCACCCAGATGTGCCGCGTGGTCACATTCCTGTTCGTCTGGAACTGGTTCATGTTCCAGAACAGCAGTTCGTTGTAGGTGCCTTCCGCCTGCGGCTTGGGCAGGCTCCCTAAAAGGAGGGCCCCCTTCACGCCCTGGGCCGGATTGGTGTACTCGGACTTCAGGTAGTTCCAGAGGTTGGTGGAGCTGGTGTCGCCGGAGGGCCACATCTTGATCTTCGTCGTGTAGTTTTCCGACTGGAGGTCCGACTGCAGGCGTAGCACCTCGCTGGAGATCCCTCCGACATACAGGTTGGAATTAACGATGAGCAATACCATGTTGGACTGCGCGCTGGCCACCGTGCCCGCCGCCAGCCACACCACCGCGGCAAGCGCCAGCCCGCCAATCATCCGCTTCATCTGCCTTCCCGTCATCGTGTCGTTCCTTCCCCCCCTTTTTTTTCGTCAATTCCGCGCAAAGCCTCCCTATGGCTGTTTTTCAAGATGGCTGATCGCCTCCAAGACCTTCTTGATCTGCAA
>JAABPW010000020.1 GCA_011391785.1 Verrucomicrobiota bacterium | reverse complement strand
TGTCCCCCAGCCAGAACCACCAGGTCCACATCCGGGCCGAATCCGGCGGGGAAACGAATTCCTTCTGGAGATCACCGGCCAACAGGGGGCTGGAAAACAGAACACACGTGATTAACAGCTGCATAATACTCTTGGTCATAGTCACCATCACTTTCATTTATTCTTCCTGCATCAGCTTGACAGGTCCGAGGAGTCCAGACGGCTGGAGCGGAACTGGCTTGCCGGCTTTCTGGGCATCGGCGTATTGCTTGTCGTATACATGGGTATTGGTTACCGTGCGTCGCTTCTCTTTTGGCAGTGATGCATCACCCATCAACCGGTTGGGCCAGAGATTCGCAACCTCGATTATCAATTCATTGCCTTTCTCCTTGAGCAGTCCCCCGGGAACCGACACCTGCCATGGTGCCGTCCAGACGGTCCCGAGCTCCTTGCCATTCAGCCGCACCCGTGCCAGGTCCTGTACAACGCCTAATGCGAGGTGGATTTCAGATTTCATCCTCCCGATTTCAGATTGTGGAAGATCAAACACCTTATGGTAAGCGGCAATGCCTGAATAATACTTGATCGCATCCTCAGTCCGTTTTGTCCAGACGACCAGTTGCTCGAAGGACATCTTCCCCCCTGTGCCGTTGTCAGGATAAAACCAATTCTGGTCAAACTGTACATCCCACGGGCCGGTCAACTCCATCACAGGCTTGAATTCACCAAAATTACGCTTCTTCCCAGTGCTTTTGGGACTCTGATCCTTCGCGCCATCTCCCCTGAATACAACAAACCAGCTCTGCCGGGGCGCAAACTTCAGCGGTACTTCTATTCTCCCATCATCGGTCTTCAAGTATTCCGGCAATTCACGGATCTCGCCCGTAACCGCGTCCCATAGTTCGGGCCTAACCCGGGCCTTCCCTGGAGAATTGTCGTGGGGCTGTTTGCCGGATACTCGAAACACAATCCCGATGCTCAAATCAGTCGCAGCCTGATTACTGACGAAATACAGATCAGCATCGCCGGTGCGGCGATGAATCCACTCCAACCTCGCTTCTCCCGACGGCTTGCGGAACTCGACATCTGGAGGAAAACCATCGGACTTTGCGACAGAATCCATGGTGCCTTCGCGCATCTTCGGCACCGCACCTGCAAACTGCCTGGGCCCGATGACCGGCACGCCAGCATCCGCAAGTTCGTTGATCTTCTTCAGGGTGGCCGGCATCAGGATCGCGCCCGGCTTGTTTGGCAAAACCAGGTAGCGGTAACTCATTCCTCCGGGCAGTACCAGTCGCCCGCCCTTCGCCACCACCCTCGTCAGCAGGACTTCGGCGTTCATGGCATCGTAACTGAAGCCGGCGGGTACACCTAAATCCTGGCCCGGCCGCATAGAGGAACCACCCGATCCTTGGAACAAAAGAAAAGCCGGTATCGCCTCGCTCTGAAGGCAGGCGAAATCCGCCACAAACAATCCCTGCCGCAGCAAATGCTGGCAGCGGGCAATATACGCCAGCCAGCCGTCCGCCATCGGCCACCAGGTAAGATTTGAATCGAAATGAGTTCCGACTGACGCCCATTGGAAACCCGGCTTCGCATCGAGCCGCGCCTGGTGTACCCAGAAACACAGAACCTGCCTGGTAAGCCCATCGCAGAATGCCGCATCACCGATGTCTTTCATGTTCCAGGGATTCTCAATCCAGTCGTTAGCAAAACACGTGTACGCTTCTGCCTGACAGACCGGCTTCCCGTAGATGTGGGCCGCACTTGCGGCTTGCCGCACGCTGGGATTGTTATTCCAGGTGATCGCGCCATTGGGTTCACTATTACGCTTCCAGAATTCGCCCATCGGCACCGCGGTGCGTCCCAGGCATTCCAGCGGATCAATCCAGTGCTCGAAAAAGGGTCCGGCTGATTCCGGATGCGAGCCGCGCAGCCCGCCTTTGACCGACAATTCCTCCAGCCGACCATAGTAGTTGGCGGCTACGAGATCGGCGGCGGTCCTGCGGTAATCCTGCATGAAGCGCGCGGTTCCTTCAACATTATCCACGATCTGCCCCAGCACCGCCGGCAGCCAGGCCAGCGGATCGTACCCGCGCCGCGTCTGGAACTCCTCGCGCATCAGCGGCGTCCACGTCGGCTGACCGATCTCCCAGCTGTCGATGTGGAAATACTGCAACGTCCTCCCTGCCAGCGGACCCGCATCGGCAAGAAGCTTTGCGCCTGTTTCCGCAAAGTGCGCATCCATCGCCGCGGCGCTCATCGGATCAATCTCCAGCCCGCCAGGCCCGGACCCCACGCAACTTACCCGATTGCCGTGAAGCGTATACCCGATCCGCACAACTTTCCATTTGCCCCCAGGTACTTCCCAGTCAAGTCGCCCGCTTTCCTGCATGAATTTCGTCACATCAACCACGCGGCTGTGATCCCATAACCGCTGAACAGGTTTCTTCTCCCTGTCAGCCAGCTGACCTTTCGTCAACAGGGCGATTTCCGACACCTGCACATTCCAGCTGGCACCGTCATTATAGGGATGGGCCGACAGGAACAGGACCCGGAAACATTTTGCACGAGTTTCCTCGAAGGAAATAATAGCAGCCTCGCGCGGCTTCAGGGTCTCACGCTTGAGAGAACGGAAGGTCTTGCCGTCGTCAGAGCACTGAACGTCGACATCTTTCGGCCCGCAATCCGGATACGGTTTCAGGTATATGCCGGCAGCCGCCACAGGCTCTGCCAGGTCAAACTGGAGATACTCAGGCTTCTCCGGGGTCGGCCCCATCCCGGGCTTGTCGCCGTTGGAAATCCAGCGCGACTTATCATCCTCATCCTCCGCAAGGTCCGGACTGTATTTCTGATTTTGCGAACTTGCGCTCAGCTTGCCGGGCAGCGTGTTTTCAACAACCGGACAAGCCAGCACTGCAATATCCCTGTAGAATCCCTGGACCGCCTGCGGCTTCGGCAGAGATACGGAAACCCGACCAGGCCCTCTGACAAAAGTCCCTTCACTTACCAGTTTCTTAGCCGCATGTTCATGGGTCACCCACGGCCCGCCGGCATTCCACCCGCTGCAGAGGTTAACCGTCAACACGATGCCGCACCGGTCCGCTTCCTTGACGGCATGTTTGTAAAGCTCCCTCCATTCGTCGCTCATGAACTTCGGCCCGCGCGGCACATCAGGTCCGGCCTCGCCTGCATCAAACAGCAGCGCCCCGCTGATCCCCTGCTTCCGCATTTCCTCGAAGTCACGCGTAATCCCCTCCTTGCTGGCGTTGCCGTTGAGCCACCACCAGTAACACCAGGCACGAGAATCGACCGGCGGCGAGATAAACTCATTTACCAGCTTATCCGCAGCGATTACCGAACCGCACAAAAGCATCACCATAAATCCTGTAATGTTCATCATTCGCTTTGTCATGTCGATTACTCCATATTCAGTTCAGAACTCTCAAGTGACCGCCACCGGCACTCTTCTGAGCCTTTGTGCCTCTGAAATTATGCGCCATTCCTCACTCTTCCACCAACACCCTCACAGGCCCCAGCAAACCGGATTCCTGCAACTTGTCGGAAGCACTTAGGTGTTTGTAGGTGACAAAGGTGAACCGCCCCCCGGACGGACGCGGCGTGCCGTTCGCCAGCCATTCCGGTTCCTTCAGAAGTGATCTCGTGGTGCTGATTCGCGAAAACGCCGGCTTCGGATACGGGGCCGACCATTCACAGTCATCAGGCTCCTGCTCGTCACCAATCAGCCGGTTGACCCATGTGTTGGTCACCTTGATCACAAGCGAGTTCGACTTAGCCTTCAAGAGCCCCTTGGGAATTGCCACCCGCCAGGGCGGACACCAGAGAGTACCCAGCGGCTGGCCATTGATAGTGATCTCGGCAAGTTTATTGACGATGCCGACGTCGAGAAACATTTCAGATTTCAGATTTCCGATTTCCGATTGCGGAATATCGAAGGCCTTGCGGTACACTGCCGTGCCGGAATAATATTTGATTCCTGGCTCAGGCCTGATTGTCCAATCCACCAGTTTGTCTAATTGCACCGGCTGGACGGGACCGCCCCATTTGGGGTCGAATTGAACGTCCCAAGCCCCAGACAACTCCACAACCGGCTTTGTTTCCGGGAAATTCTTATCCACATTCTGACTTCTGACTTCCATGGCCGCCGTAGCCTTGGCGGAGGAGGCTGAATTCTGACTTCTGCTTCTGAAAACCACGAACCAGCTCTGGTGGGGTTCAAAACGCAATGGAATCGTGCTACGCCCGTCACTCTCCTGGTATTCAGGCAACAGGCGAATATCGCCGGTAACAGCATCCCACAGTTCCGGCAACCGGCCGCTTGACCTGAACTTCAAGCTTGCCGACACAGGCTCCGCCTTCTGGTTGCTCAGAAAATATATATCTGCTTCGTCCGACCGGCGATGTATCCATATCACCTCTGCCGGTCCCTCAAAGTCAGGCGGGATGCCCATTTCTTTCAGGAGATTGTCCGTGGACTGTCCCTGGACCCCATAGCCGCGGCCGTCACGCTTGACCGCCGCACCTGCCCACAGTTTGTCCGCAATCTCCGCAACCGTCCGGTCACTGTTCGCACCGCCTTCCAAACCCGGGCTCTGAACCGGCTTAGGGCCGGTGACGACCGCGCCTTGTTCGACCAGCTCCGCTAATTTGGTCATGACCTGCGGACGCAACTGCGCGCTCTTGAGCAGTTGCAGAACACGGTATTCCATGTTGCCCAGCGTGATCCGACCATCCTTGCAGCGGACATCCCTCAGGAAAACTTCCTCGGAACAGAGATCGTAATTGTAGTTCCTGTGCGGCCCTACAGGCGAGTCCATGATAGTTACACCCTTCGCCGGAAAAGGCGAAAGGATCAGTACATCGGCCACAAACAGTCCCTGCTGCAGCAGGTAGTGGCATCTCGCCTCGTATTCCATCCAGGCACGCCCCGGCTCCCACCAGGTCTGGTTCACCGAAAAAGGCGTCCCCCACCCGTCAAAGGTCATGCCCGGCTTGGCCCGGTCCTGCCAGAACTGATGCGACGCCTCGGTCAGGATGGTATGGTTAAGCCCCGCACAATACGCTTTATCGCCCTCCGCCTTCAGGTCGTAAGGGGTAAGCTGCCAAACATCTCGTGGCGGCGCGTGCGTGAAGGCCTCAGCTGTAACAATGTTTTTGCCCGTTGTATGTGCCGCACTGGCCATCAACCGTACATAACTAGTACCGCCGCCAAAAGTTCCCGGCAGCCAGAACTCACCCTGGGGCACATCGGCCCGGCCTGCCATAGTCAACGGGCACCAGAGCTCAGTACCATACGCCTCAGTGTAAAGCTTGACATTACGGGCATGGCAGAAAGCGGCCGCTTCATCGTAGTACACATCGGCGCAGAGTTCTGCGACCGTCCGCTTCACATCATGCCGGAACTTCTCGCTTTGCAACTGACTGCCAACCACGGTACGCCCGCGCCAGGCCGGCATCCAGGGCAGCAAATCATAACCGCGCCGCTTGCGGAATTCTTCCCGGAACAACGGGGTCCAGTCGGAAGCGCCGCCCTCGTAGCTGTCAAGTTCCACGCCGACAACCGTCTTGCCGTTCAGCTTCGGCTCCAGCGCCAGGATGCGGCCTATCATGCCTTTCTCGAAATGATGCAGGACCGCCTCGCGGCTCATCTTGTCACACTCGTATCCCGTGGCGGTCGGAGATGCCGGGTGAATCTTCTTGCCGGTAGAGATGTGGCCATAGCGTATAATAGTCCATCGTCCTTCCGGCGCCGTCCAGTTTAGCATGCCTTTTGAATCCAATCTGTCCGTCAGATTCAGTGCCTTGTCGGGATTGAACACTGTATCCTTAATTTCCGGCACAGGATAAGCCATAACCGCCACATCGCGATAATCGAGCCCGCCTGCCGACGGCAATGCTTTGTCGAATTTGCCCGGTCCGTCGAAAGCAGTTGCACGCTCCACCAGCAAACGGAGTGAATGCTCCACGCTGACCCAGGGCCCGCCGGCGCCTGAATAGCCGGGTTCATTGTGAAAACACAGCTGCATGCCCAGTCGGTCGGCCTCCCTGATCGTATGACGGACACACTCGTACCAATCCTCACTCAACGGTTGAACCCGGTTCGTGCTCGTTCCCTTGACGGACATGGCCCACCCCCATCCTCCCACGTTTTCGTAGTTAGGAAAGATTTGCAGGCCGTTAACCCCTGCGCGCTTGTACGCCGCCATCTCCCAGGAAATCGCTTCCTTGTTCACGAAGTCACTGTTCCAGAACAACATCACCCACGGTTTGACACGATCCGGCGGCGAAACAAATTCCGCCGCCAGCTTATCACCGGCCATAACCGTACCGCATGAAAGCAGCACCAGAATACCAGGAATTAACATCATTCGATTTGTCATTAATACTCCTAATGAAAAAAACAATCTCTGAAAGGTCCTACATCCCGAAAACAGAACGTGTCATCTCGACCCACTTCCTGAGTCGCGAACGATCGCCGTCAATTGTGTACAAATCGCGGTAGAGAATTTCCACATTGCAGTTTTTCGTAGCTGCCTGTGTCTTCTGCATATCTGATTTAACAGCATCCCACTGCGGATTCGGGCCGCTGAGGAAGGCCGGCGTCGGTTTGCGTGAATAGACATACTTGCGGCCAAGCATGTCGCCAACTTTCTGGAAATCGGCCCAGCCTGAAACCGTGACAGACCGCAGATTTGGAATGGCTGACATGATCAGGTCTAGCCGGTCGTGAACCGGCTCACAGCATCCGTAGTAGATCAATCCGAATTTCTCGCTGAGCTTTGCCAGGTACGGAAGGACAAACTCCTTGAACATATCTGGTGACAGCATCGTAGATTCCTGAGACTCGGCCCAGCCCCACAGCTGTTTCAGCGTTATAGACCCAACTGCATCCGGCCTGGGCAATTCGGAAACATAGCCGTATCCGCGCGGTCCAGCCATCTGGGTGTCCGTGTTCGGGACAAGAAGCTTCTCCTTCTCCATGAAATCAAACAGCCTCAGCCGGTCATCCAGCATGTACTGCATCAGCTTGTGAATCGCCTCAGGCGCATCATAGGGCCAGTACATCAGGCCGTTGTTGCCAATGAACCGGTAAAGCTGCCAGGTAAGCCCGAAGAAGAACATTCCAGTCCAGCCTTCATCGCCAGGCTCACCAAGAAAAGGATCATAATTCCCGACACGCACAGGAAGGATATCGTCCATCACATCCTCAAGCACAGCTTTCATCTGCAAAGTACGCTCGCGGTTGACACCAAACTCCCTGCGCTGAAGCTTTGCGATATCTTCTGGCATGGCGATGGGGAAGTTGAACGAATAGCCCAGCGAGGTTTCACCGGTCATTGTCGTTGCCGGCTTCATCTCGACCGGAACACCAAAACCGGGGAGATCCATCTGCCAGCCGATCCGGTAATAGGGCTCCACCACAAGGTCATCGCCAACCTCTTCGGCATGACGCACCGTATCGCGCATATTCCGTTCAACTGCCCTTAGCAAGGGGTTTGTGCACTTCAGTTCCGAAGCATCGATATAGCCTTGTATCGAGGTGGTCTCAAACAGGATCATCGGCCGCTCCATATGCAAATCATGCAGCGCCGTCCATTGCCGTTTGCGTTCTGCCATGACAGGCAGTGCTGAAAGCGCTTTCAGGTTCATCGCCAATTCACGAATTTGTTTCCGATCCGCAGCCGAAATCACATCTGCGATCGGATTTGCCAGCCCGGCCTTTTGCGAGCCGTCATAAACAGAACCTGCCAGGTTGCTTCCTGCCTGGACAGCCACAGACATTTGCTTGTTTGCGCTCATCGAGTAATCCTTTCTTATTCCTTTCCCTGCATCCTGTCAGAATGTTCGTTACTCGTTGCCCAAAAGTCGAACCGGGCCCAGAAGACCGGAGGGAAGAAGTT
>JAABPW010000019.1 GCA_011391785.1 Verrucomicrobiota bacterium | reverse complement strand
GGTACGATGCGTGACTTGACGGATTTCGAGTCGGTCAACAGCGAGACGATATTGCCACTGGAGTTCGCGCCGCTGCAGAGCTTTTTTGTGGTATTCCGCAAGCCTGCTTCTGCCGGGACGGGCGGAGCCAAGGGAGAAAACCACGAAGGCAGAAAGTCGAATTTCCAGGTCTTGAAACCCGGTGCTGAAATCGCCGGGCCATGGGAAGTGAGTTTTGACCCGAAGTGGGGCCCGTTCGACCCCGCCCAGGGAGGCCGGCCGGGTGTGTTTGTGTTTCAGAAGCTGGAGGATTGGACAAAGCGCGAGGAGAAAGCCATCCGCTATTATTCAGGTACGGCCACCTACCGTGCGACCTTTGACGGGAAGGACGGGGTGCGGCTGGACCTTGGCGCCTTCAATCACCTCGCTCGCGTATGGATTAACGGCAGGGATCTCGGAGTCATCTGGTGCGCTCCCTACAGCGTGTCGATCCCGCAAGGACTGTTGAAGACAACGGGCAACACGCTTGAGGTTGAAATCACGAACGTCTGGGCCAACCGGCTTATCGGCGACGAGCAGGAGCCGGCGGACTGTGAATGGCAACCGGGACATATGGGTGGAAATTACCTCAAGAGGTTTCCGGACTGGTTCGTCAGGAACCAGCCGCGCCCCTCGAAGGGGCGTTACGGCTTTGTAACCTGGAACTATTTCAATAAGAATTCAACGCTGGTGCCATCAGGTTTACTGGGGCCGGTGCGCGTGATGGTGGAATAAATCCCTTGCCGATCCGTGGTTTGGGGGCAACGGTCATTTGGAAAGGTCAAATATGAGAGCAGGTTTTGTAGCGGGTGTTGTTTGGTGTGCGCTCTCAGCGGCGATGGCTGCGGGAGCGGCGGAAATGACGAAGGCCGTGACCGCCGGGGTCCCTTTCTGGGCGACTCGGTCCATGCAGAATGAGCCGTTGCTTTTCATCCAGGAGGAAGGCCGGTCGAATGCAACCGCGAGGCTTTTGTTCACCCCCTCCCGCGGACTTCAGATCGCGAGTCCCGATCTGAAGGAAATCTATGTTGCCGGGAAGGACTATGTCTGGAAATCCGGGACGAATGTCGTCGAGCTAACCGCATCGTCAAGGATCCCGTTCAAGACCCAGGCGCAGATGTTCCCTCCGCCCGGGGCCCCGAACCGGTTTGGGGATGTCCTGCATCACGAGGGGCATTTCTTCCACGATCTCCAGGTCCAGGCAAGTTATAAGGCGGCAAGCAAATGGAAGGGGCCCGTGCCGGTAGCCGAGCTTGCTAAACTGAAGACCACGCTTGCGAAACTGAAATCGAGGCAGCCGGTGAAAATAGTCGCCTTGGGTGACAGCATTACCGAGGGATACAATGCGTCCGCCTTCAAGAAGGTCAATGTCCCTCCCTATCAGCCGGCCTATCCGGAGCTGGTTGGCAATACCCTGCAGGAGCAATTCGGCGGCAAGGTCTCCGTCGTCAACCTGGGGGTGGGTGGCACGCGGGCCGAATGGGGGCTCACGCAGGTCGATAAGATTACCGTTGGGAAGCCGGATCTGGTGATTCTGGCCTTTGGAATGAACCACTTTGAGCCAGCGCGGGAGTTCGGGTTGAAAATGATCAAGCTGCTTGAATCGGTCAAAAACGCGAATCCCGGCGCGGATATCGTGCTGGTGGCTCCGATGTGCGGCAATCCGCGGATGTTTCCCGAGGCGCGGTTCACCGGCTATCGTGATGAGTTGCGGAAGCTGGAGGGGCCGGGGGTGGCCGTGGCGGATGTGGCCACGATTTGGATTGAGCTGATGAAGATGAAGAAATTCGCCGATTTGTCCGGCAACAATGTGAATCATCCCAATGACTTCAGTCACCGGGTGTATGCCCAGGTTATCGTTAAGCTTTTCGGGAAATAACCGCTTCAGTCAGGGTTCGTAAATCGGCAAGAAGGGAAGGGTATCGCAGTGGGTAAAGTATTCTGTAAATCCGTCTTTTCGGTCGTCGTGTTTTCCGGTCTGGCCTTATCGGCCAGCCGTGCCGGCGATCTGGGATTCAGTGATCCGGCGAATGTGGACAAGCCGCCGGCGTGGGCTGTGGGACAGGCGGACCGGAGGGCGGATCTTGATGTCCTGCCGGGATTTCAGACGCCGCCCGCCGGGTTTGGCCAGGTTCCGTTCTACTGGTGGCTGGGGGATCCCTTGACCAAGGAGAGACTGTCCTGGCAATTGGATCAGCTCCAGAAATCCGGGGGCGTCTCAGGACTGCAGATCAATTATGCGCACAGTGACAGGGGCGGGCCTTCGTGGGGCCTGTCGTATCCCAGTGATCCCGCTTTGTTTTCCGAAAAGTGGTGGGATCTCTGCGGCTGGTTCATGCAGGAGGTCAAGAAACGGGACATGGGCGGCATTAGCCTGAGCGACTATACGCTCGGGATCGGTCAGGGTTCCTACATGGATGAGATCCTGAAGGATTATCCCGATTCATGTGGATCAACCATCGGGATGGGGGCTGGCCCGAAAGTCGATGGGGGCAAAGCGCTCAAGTGGCAGGTGCAGGCGGGGGTGATTGGTGTTACGGCTTTCCGGCTTGATGGCGATAAAGTCGTTGCCGGCAGCGGGGTGGATTTGCGGCCAAGCATCTCGAATAACGTTCTGAACTGGATCGCCCCGGAAGGCCAGTGGCAGCTCAAGGTCATCCACCGGGGCATCAAGCGGAACTCCCTGGATCCGCTTCACCCCCTGGCCGGAAAACGATACATCGAGAAATTCTTCCAGCGGTTTGAGGATCGCAATCCCGGTGAGGGCGGGAAAGGGTTGAATTTCTTCTTCTCGGATGAGCTTAACTTCCAGATCAGCGGGAATCTCTGGACGGACCGGTTTAACGAGGAATTCAAAAAACGGAAAGGCTACGACCTGATTCCGGAATTGCCCGCGCTTTTCATGGACATTGGTCCGCGCACGGTGAAGATCAGGCTCGATTACCGCGATGTGATGGTGGCCCTGTCTGAGGATGGCTTTTTCAAGCCCGTGTTTGACTGGCACCAGAAACGCGGGATGATTTTCGGGTGTGATCACGGGGGGAGGGGTGCCGATGTCGTCGAATTTGGCGACTATTTCAGGACGCAGCGCTGGAATCAGGGGCCGGGCAGCGATCAGCCGAAATTGTCCGCGGATGTGACGAAGGCCAAGGTCGCCAGTTCGATGGCGCATCTTTACCTGCGCCCGCGGGTCTGGTTGGAAGGCTATTACGGAAGCGGCTGGGGCACGACCCCGGAGCAGTTGACGGCAGCCACCTTGAGTAATTTTACCGCCGGGTACAACCTGCTGTCCCTGCACGGACTCTATTATTCACTCCATGGTGGCTGGTGGGAGTGGGCCCCGCCTTGCAATCATTTCCGCATGCCCTATTGGGAGCATATGGATAAGTTCATGAGCTGCGTCAAGCGCCTGAGCTACCTGCTCAGTCAGGGGCACCATCGTTGCGATGTGGCGATCCTGTATCCCGTGGCGCCCATGCAGGCCGAATTATCGGGTGGGGAGGCGGTAGGCGCGGCGTTCGGGGCTGGCGGGCACTTGTATGGCCGGAGCATTGATTTTGATTACATGGATTTCGAGTCGCTTGCCCGGGCGAAAGTTGAGGACCGGCGGTTGCGGGTGTCAGGGGAGGAGTACCGCGTGCTGGTGCTGCCTTCAATGAGAGCGGTCCAGTATTCCACCATCCAGAAGGCGGCGGAATTCTTCAATGCCGGCGGAATTGTCATTGCCATTGGCGCCCTCCCTGAAGCCAGCGACAGGGCCGGGCACGGGGACGCCGAGCTTGATGCCCTGGTCAAGAGTGTATTCGGGCTTACGGCGAATGAGGCCAAGGGCAATAATGAGATGGTGAAAAATACCAATGCCGCAGGCGGACTGGCGGCTCGTGTCCAGAATGCAGGACAGATCGAGGAGATCGTCAACAAGGCCTTTCCTCGCGATTTTGTGGCCACAGGACGGAATCCCCGGATCCAGCACCGCAAGATTGGTCCGCGTGACATCTACGCCGTGTATGGCGCGGAGAAGGGGACGGAATGCTTCTTCAGGGCAACAGGCAAAACCGAGATCTGGGATCCCTGGACCGGGAACACACGTCCCTTGGATGTTCTTTCCCAGGATACCGAGGGGACCAGGCTGAAACTGCCCCTGGGCCGTGAGGAGATTCAGCTGGTTGTATTCAGCCCTGGCAAGGCGGCCATTGGGGATGTGTCGGATCCGCTGCCGCAGGTCGTGAATGTGACCGGAGAGTGGGACTTTGAGCTCAAGCCGACGATGGACAACCAATGGGGTGATTTCCGTTGGCCGCCGTTCAAGGGGCTGATCGGCGCGGAAGCCCGCCGGATGAAGTATTGCGAAGAGACTTCACCCAATCCCGGCTGGCAGGATCCCCGGTATGATGACTCGAAATGGGGCGTCACGACCTATTCCTTCGGTCAGAAGTTCTGGAAACTGGGCCCGATGCCGGAGAAGGCCGATATGACGGCGCTGGAGGCGAAGCTGGCTGGTTTGAAACAAGTTGATCCTGCCGAGCCGGTTGAGTTTGAGGGGAAGAGGTATACCTGGAAGCCGTACGAGTTCTCCTGGCGGTTCGGCATGCAGCATGACACGGTCCGGCAGGGGTATCATGGCCTGAAGGAACTGGTGGCCGATACGTTTATCGGGCTTGGTTCCCTGAGCGGATCCAGTTTCATGCCTAATGCCGGACGTCACCGGGAGCAGGAAGGAAGCCGCTATTATCTCTGGACAACAGTTCTTTCCCCGGGCGCATCAGCGTCGCGTGTTCTGGCTGGCGGAAGGATGCCGGCAGCGGTATGGGTGAATCATTCGCGGATGGAAAAGGTTCCGGAACAGGTGACCCTCGTGCAGGGACCCAATCCATTGTTGTTGCGATATGATGATATCGGTCGCGGTTATGTGGTGTTCGACCGGGAAAAGGCAGGTTCAAGCCTTGCGGCAAAACCGAATACCAACGATCTGCCTGATGCCAGTGTCAAGCCGCTGGCGATGAGCTGGTATGGCAGGCCGGGAGTCCTGGCTTTTGATACGCGGCCCGGCGAAAAGAGTCCGGCTGGCTGGTACCGTTTCATGTCGCCGCCCGGTTTGAAGGAAATGACCATTACGGCCAGGGGCCAGGTCCAGGTCTGGGTGGATGGGAAAGAGTGCCGGATAGCAAAGGTGAAGGGACGTCCTGTATCGGATTCGGCTGTTGAGCAGGAAGGGGCGGCGGTTTTCAAGGCTCTGATTTCCCGTCCGGCAGACGGTTCCGTGAGTGTGGCGATCCGGGTCGAGCAGGAACGCGGGTGTTATGGCGGATCGGCCTTGCCTGAACCAATCGCCTTGGATTGTGGAGTTGGGAAAATCAGCCTGGGAAACTGGTCGAATATCGAGGGTCTGGCAAGTTACTCGGGCGGAGCCTGGTACCGGAAGATGGTTGTGCTGACCGAAGCGCAGCTGGCTGGCAGGTTGGTGTTGAACCTGGGGCGGCTTTCAGGGTCCGTGGAAGTACTTGTCAACGGCAAGCCAGCCGGTGTCAAGGTGTCGCCGCCGTGGAAATTCGATGTCACGCCATTTGTCAGGAAAGGCGAGAACAAGCTGGAAGTGCTTGTTTATAATGCGCTGGCGAATCATTACAGCACAATTCCGACGAATTATCGTGGTTCCCCCGAGTCAGGTCTGTCGGGCCCGGTCAGTCTTGAGCTTTATGAGGACCGGAAGCCCTAAGGGAGGGTGATGGGTCGGTTATAGGGGGTGCCCCGCAGGTCACTGTACGAGGTGGACCGGGACCTCCGGGCCCGGTCTGGTCAATTCATGATCATTCTGTGCGCCTAACGCCGCCCGGAGGTCGGCGTCCACCTTGCGCCCCTCTGAAGGACGTTGACAGACGTTGCGGCATCCTTGACTTGGCCCTCAATAAATGGCATAACTTAAATCCCCTTCCCGAACGCTCCGGCATATTCTATACATTTACCGGCTATCAACTTGAGGACTACCATGATGTTATTAAAAAAATTGCTGAATCAGACCGGGCTAAAGACCGATTTTCGGTCGCATTCCGCTCCGGCGTTGCGGCGGCTTGCCAGAGTGGTTCTCCTGGTCGTGGCCGTAATGGGGTTTGCTGTTGCCAGCGCCAGTAGCGCGGCGGGGGCTCAGATGAGAAAGAAGGATAACGCAGGATGGAGGACGAATTTGGTCAGTGTCCTGGAGTCCCAGATCGGGTACCACCCGATGAACACCAAGCATGTGTATCTGCGCAGCGCGCTTGAGAATCCACCTTCCGGGATTTTCGAAAAGGAATTCATTGTCATTGATGCCACGACCCGGGCGGAGGTTTTTCGCGGCGAGGTGGCGAAATGGGGGCAGAAATGGGAAACCTTCTGGTGGGTGCTCGATTTCACGCCCTTAAGACTCCAGGGGGAGTTCTACGTGAAAACCGGGACACTTGTTTCAGACCGGTTCAAAATCGAGTCAGGCGTCTTCCATAAGACGGATCTGACGGTAATGGCGCTCGACCAGCTCGAATTCCGGATTCACCAGGGGGTTGATGACAAGCGGAGGGGATTGCAGGGGCTCTATACAAATTGCGCGCCCGACACCCGGATCTACATGGATTGCGGAAGTCCGTATGCCGAACTGGAGCCGGTGGGGACTTGTGCCTATGCCTTGATGGACCTTCACGATCTCATGGGATCGAATTTTTCCGAAAAGGACAGGAAAAGGATGATTGATCTGGCCGCCATGGGCGCGGACTATTTTGTGGCCGCGCAGCGAAGCAGCCCCAATCCCGAAATTGACGGCATGTTCTATCACTCCCTGCTGGTGAATCACCGGGATACCTGGGCGGGAAGCTTCTCGACCTACCTAGACACGGCCTATGGAGTGGCGCTGCTGGCGAAATCCCACCAGTTTTTCAAGGACAAGGATCCGCAGCGGGCGACCCGTTACCTCGAGGCGGCCAAGAAAGCCTGGAAACTTTGCGCGCTGCGCCCCTTTCACACGAAAGCCGACCGGACGTTCCCGTACGGGTGCAATGCCTATTTCTGGAACGCGCCGATCGGGATTCAGGACACCTTCGGTCGCAGCTTCTACAACATCCTCGATAAAAACTGGAAGATGCCGGAGGCGCTGAGGACAAGAGACCGCCTGCCCTTTATCCAGGGGTCGGCCCTGCTGTATGAAATTACCGGTGAGAGCTGCTATCTGGACAAGGCCATCGAGTTTGCCGATGTGGTGGTGGAACGCCAGTTTACGGACTGGGAAAAGCCGATCGAGGGCTGCTTTGGGAACTTTTACGAGTTTCAAGGCAACAACGAGGCGTTTTTCCATGAGTTCATGCAGGGGGGGTTCTGGTGGGAAGGGAATGTCGAGGCGCTTAACCTGGACGGCTTTATGCATTTGTTACGGCTCGCGCCCGGGAATCCCAAGGCGGCCGCCTGGCAGAATGTGATCCGCACCTATGCGGAGAACTACGCCCGCAGGTCTGTGACCCTGAACCCGCTGGGCATTTACCCGGTGGCCTGTTACCGCGATCCCCAGCATGGTGGCCTCAAGTATTTCCAGATCACTCTGATGGGGAATTCATGTCTGTATGGATTCAGCGCCAAGAACTTCATGCGGCTGGGTGATTTCCTGGGCGACACCCGTTTCCAGTCCCCGGCGCTTGCCGGGGTGAACTTCATCGCCGGATTGAATCCCGGTATTCCGAACGCCTATCAGGAAACCGCCTGGGATTCGCGCACGCTCATCCAGGGGGTGGGTAATTCCTGGTTCGGCCCGGCCGGGGATCTCGCGGATACGGCACGGGGATCGGTGCCGAACGGGTTCTGCGCGGCGCCACAGTTCTGGATGCCGACCTTTGACAACTTCCTTTCGTACCAGACCGACAAGCCGCGCGGAATGATCAATGCGGGTGGTGGCCTGCAATTCAACGAGGGGTGGATTTTGCACAGTCATGCCTATGTGCAGGCGGTGGCGCACCTGGAGTCCGGATATACGCTGACGCTCAACACCCTGACCAACGGCATGCCGGTA
>JAABPW010000018.1 GCA_011391785.1 Verrucomicrobiota bacterium | reverse complement strand
GGCCTCCATCTTGGGGCGGAAACGGCCAACTTCCTTGACTTCGGTTTCCAGCCCGCTCGCCAGCAGGCGGACGCGGTCACCGGCCTTGAGCTCGCCGTCGACAACCCGGACATAGGTCACCACACCGCGGAACGCGTCATAGACGGAGTCGAACACCAGCGCCCGCAGGAACCCGTCATCGCAGGTTTTCGGCGGAGGAAGGGCGATGATCGCGGCCTCGAGCATCTCGCGGATCCCGATCCCGCTCTTGGCGCTGATCCGGTGCGCCCCGTGGGCCGGAATGGACAGGATCTCCTCGATCTGCTTCTCGACGACATCCGGCTCGGCGCCGGGAAGGTCGACCTTGTTGAGCACCGGCATGATCTCCAGGTTGTTCTCGATGGCCAGATAGGTATTGGCGACCGTCTGCGCCTCAACCCCCTGCGCGGCATCCACCACCAGGATGGTCCCCTCGCACGCCATCATGCTACGCGACACTTCGTAGGTGAAGTCCACGTGCCCGGGCGTATCGATAAGGTTCAGCTCGTATTCCACGCCGTCCTGGGCCTTGTAGGTCATGGTGACGGGATGACACTTGATGGTGATTCCCCGCTCCTGCTCCAGATCCATGCTGTCGAGGATCTGGTCGCGCATGGCACGATCCGAAATGGTGCCCGTCAGTTGCAGCAAGCGGTCAGCCAGGGTGGATTTACCGTGGTCGATGTGCGCGATGATGCAGAAATTGCGGATGTTAGGAATCGTACGGAGATTAGTCTGGTCCTGAAGATGCATCGTGTCTGTTTATTCCTTCATTGAATCATAAAACTGGCCGGCCAGCGCGCGCATGGCGGCAACGCTCTCCGGCATATTGGCGGCACGGTACAACGAGGTTCCCGCAACGAAGACATTGGCACCCGCCGCTGCCGCAGGCCGGATGGTCTGCAAGTCAATCCCGCCGTCAACATTGATATCCACACACAAGCCCTTGGCCTGGATGTGCGACCGGAGCTTCCGGATCTTGGGTAGCACGCCCTCGATGAAATGCTGCCCGCCATAGCCCGGATGAACCGTCATGCACAACACCTCATCCACATCGGGCAGCACGTCAAAGACCGCCTCGGCCGGGGTATCGGGATTCAGCGTGATACCGGGACGCGCACCCAGCCGCCGGATCTGCTGCAGCATGGCGGGAACGTCGCCCTCGATCTCAATATGGATCAGGAGGACATCGGCACCCGCCTTGATGAACCGCTCCAGATAGGCCGCGGGCTTCGACATCATCAGGTGCACGCTGAGCGGAATGTCCGTCGTGCGGTTGGCCATCGCCACCACATCCGGCCCCATGCTCAGGTTCGGCACAAAGTGCCCGTCCATGATGTCGAGGTGGAGCCCGTCGGCCCCGGCATCATCCGCCTGCCTGACGCCATCGGCCAGATAGCCGAAATCCGCCGCCAGAAGCGACGGCAGGATGATGATCTCCCCGTTTGCTGTTTGTTGAGCGTAATCCATGATCGTTTTTCCACCCCCTATTAAGGGGCGCTGGATTATGTCAGGAAGCCCCTCAGGATTCCACTAAAAACAAGCAATTCTCATGTTGGGGACATACAGGACGGAGTCGATTGCTTTCGGAACTGAGCCGGTGTTTTGCCGGTGACGCGACGAAAGGCCAGCCGGAAGCGGCGCAGTTCACTGAACCCGCAGGCATCGGCAATCTGCGAAAGCGTTTGTTTTTCAGGACTTGCCAGAAGTTGCCTGGCGTGCTCGACCCGCAGCTGGTTGATCATGGCGTAAGGGGTGCAGCCCAGGCTCGCCTGAAAGCGGTATTCAAGCCAGCGGCGCGACAAGCCACTGTTGGCGATAATCCGCTCCACCCCGAATTTCTCATGGAGATGTTCCCGGATGTACCGGACTGTCGCCGCCACATGGGGATCATCAACGGCCATGGTTTCCGTTGAGCGGCGGCAAACAACCCCATCCGGGGCGATCAGAATGGGCTTTTCCGGCGGCGGCCGTCCCGACATGAGATGATCCAGCAGCGCGGCGGCACGCCGACCGACCTCATGGTCGTTCCGCGCAACACTTGAGAGCGGCGGCTGGCAGAGTTCACAGGCGACCGGATCATTGTCCACGCCGACCAGGGCGACATCGTCCGGTATGGCCAGCCCCAGACGCGAACAGGCATCCGCCACGATCCCGGCGCGCAGATCCGTGCTGGCCATGATGCCGACCGGGGGCGTCAGGCTTTTCAGCCATGAATCCAGTTCCCGCTGGTGCCGGCGCCAGTTCCCGGGCGAGGCTTCCACCGGCAGGACCTCGAGTATTTTGCACTGGCCGCCGGCTTGCCGGACCGTCTCGGCGAAGCCGGAACGCCGCTGCTCGCTGTAAAAGATGTCGCGCACCCCGTAGTAACCGAACCGGCGGAAACGCTGCTCAAGAAGGTGCACGGCCGCCAGGCGGCCGATCTCCTGGTGATCCACCATGACCGTGGGAATGCCGGTATCCTCCAGGTAGGCGGTAAGATTCACCACCGGGATATCCAGGGACCTGGCGACGGAGGCATCGCGCTTGGAGGTGATCATGACCAGGGCGCCATCCCCCTGCCAGTCCTTCAACCACTCGAATGAGGGACTCAGCTGTTCGGGAGCCCGGACAAACGCCCAGTTGCCCTGCATTTTCGCGTAGCTCAGGACGCCGGAGAGGAGTCGCTCCATGAATGGAATCCCGAGCGGAACGGCCAGGGCAACTCGTTTTATCCGGCGTGTTTTCATATCGGCGAAGGGGTGCGCAAATTGGACTGTATATAGCGCATATCAGCCCTTGGCTGCAAGCCCTAACGAGGTTAGGATTGAGCCACTTTATCGAAGGAATTCATTATGAATTATTACCGCTTGCTGGCCGTCCTCTCATTATCGCTGGCGACATCCTATGCGGGGACCGAGCAGTCCCGCTTTGTCGCCCCCACCACTCAACAGGAGCTGGACGCGAAGATCACGATCCTGAAGCGTCACTATGAACCTTACTTGCAGTCCTTGCCCAAGCCCCTTGAAAAGCGCGACCGCACCGCCCTGCCCAAGGAATGGATGTTCACCTTCGAGGCCAGGAAATCGCCCAAGACCGAGGGGATTCCCCCTGCTCCCGCCTGGCACACCGTGGATTTCGATGACACGAAATGGGAAAAGACCACGGTTCCGGAATGGCGCTACCGGGTCAGGGAAGGCGACAGCGCGATCAGCCCCAAGAGCCTTGAGAAATGGAAGAACTCGGAGACATCCGCCGACACCATCTGCTGGTACCGGACAACCTTTGCCGCCCCCCCGTCCCAGCCCGGCCAGCGCCAGTGGCTGTGCTTCGACGGTGTAGACTGGGAAGGCCAGGTCTACCTGAATGGCGAACTGCTCGGGAAACATTCTGGTTATTACGAACCGTTCAGGTTTGATGTCACCGGTAAACTCAAGGACAAGAATACCGTGGCCGTCCGCGTCATCTCGGGACGCTCCTATGGCCAACCCGTAAGCTATTGGACCCTGTTCCCCGACATTCGGGCCGCGAGCCAGCGCTATACCCCTGACCGCGCCCTCTCGATTCTGGGCAACCTGCCGATCGGCTATCACGCGGGATGTGGATTCGGAATCCACCGTGACGTTTACCTGGAGCGAACGGGACCCGTTTATATCAACGCGATCTTCGCCAGGAATGATCTCTCCGACACGAAAGGCCGCATCAAGATCGAGCTGGACAGCGATCAGTCCAAGTCGACCGAAATCGCGGTCGAGCTGATTCCGGAAAATTTTGCAGGGAAAGCGTTTAAACAAACACTCCGTTGCGACCTGTCCAAGGGAATCAGCAGCCATTCCCTTGAGATCCCGATGCCGGAGGCGGCAACCTGGTCACCTGACGCGCCCAACCTCTACCGGTGCCGGGTCTCGATCCCGGGATCCGATGCCCGGGATGTGCTCTTCGGTTGCCGGAGTTTCACCCTTGTGAAGGCGAGCGGCAGGCTGATGCTCAACGGGAAACCGGTTTACCTGCGCGGAACAAACATCCAGGGGCTGAATGCCTACTGGTACTGGGGCGAGACCAACAAGCTGCTGGACACGCTGCTGCTGTTGAAGGCTGGCAACTTCAATGCCGTGCGCAGCTGCCAGCATGTCGAGTTTCCGGAAGTGCTGGAATTCATGGACCGCATGGGCATGATGAGCGAACAGGACCAAGGCGGCGGCTACAAGGGAAGCATCGACATGGGCATCCGGCGGGAACCGCATATCCGCACCGGAACGGTACTGGCCCGTCAAACTTACAACAACCCCGGCGTGGTGCTGTTGTCCTTCGGCAATGAACACGAATTCGCAACCGAGCCGATCGTCCGCGCCGCCCTGGCCGTCGACCCACAGCGGATTTTCAAGCCGATCAGCGGGCGGTTCTCGCACAGCCACAAGCCCTGGGACCTTCCCGATGATCTCAGGGCCAATGCGATTGATGATGGCCACCCCTACTCCG
Organism: Verrucomicrobiota bacterium; assembly: GCA_011391785.1. GTDB lineage: Bacteria > Verrucomicrobiota > Kiritimatiellia > CAIKKV01 > CAITUY01 > JAABPW01. The sequence continues at coordinate 3,576 of JAABPW010000018.1, read as the reverse complement.
GATGGTACGGTTCCTTGTCGTCACAGACCTGGAAGTGTTGCGAACGGTTTTCGCGTCCGCGGATGGTGACTCTGGGCGAATTCGGCGCCGAGGCGCTCGATAGTTACGAGACCATGCGCGACAATTATCCCCCCCAGTTCAAGCCACCGGCACCGGAATCCGACCGGCTGTGGGCCGCCTCACAGGTGGAGAAACATGACATCAAGCAGATTGCCGGGCTCGGGCGCAATCCGACCAACCTGCTGGAATACATCGAGGCCAGCCAGAACTACCAGGCAGCCATCCTGGCCGACAAGGTCACAGGCATGCGGCTCTCGCCCGGAACGGTTGCCGGATATTTCCATTTCCATTTCATCGACGTCATACCGGTCTTCTGGCCCAAGTCGATTGTCAGTCACGACCATCGTCCGAAAAAAGCCTATTACCAGCTGGCCCAGCTCAACCAGCCGGTGGTTCCCTTGGCGGAACTCAAGGGGGCCAGGCCCGACACCCTGCTACTGTGGGTCGCCAATGACCTATCGGAGACATTCCCGAAGGCAACCTTGAAATGGACCGTAACCTGCAATGCGCAGACCCTCCTGGAAGGCCAACAGCAACTGGATATTCCCGCGACAGGCGTAGTGGCTGGCGGGAAGGTCGACCTAATTCCGGTTGTGACCAACCACCCGTCCGTTGACATCACGCTTGCGGTCTCCGATTCAGAGGGACGGATGTTGTCACGCTACACCCGGACTGTGCGCTGTGTTGCAGAAACCAAAAAATCCGGCGCGGGCGTCGTCGATCCCTTCAACAAGGAGAAGGCAAAATGACCCGCATGCGGTGGACCATCTGCGCGTTGCTTTTCTTCGCCACGACGATCAACTACATGGATCGGCAGATCCTGGGGATCCTGGCGCCGACCCTCCAGCAGGAAATCGGGTGGGACGAGAAGCAATACAGCAACATCGTCACGGCCTTCCAGGCCGCCTACGCCATTGGACTGCTGGGATTCGGGCGGCTTATCGACACGCTGGGAACAAAGCCCGGGTATTCCCTGTCGATCATCGTCTGGAGCCTTGCCGCGATGGCTCATGCCCTGGCCAGAACCGTCATGGGATTCGGCATAGCGCGGTTTGCGCTGGGGCTGGGAGAGGCCGGCAATTTTCCCGCGGCAATCAAGGCGGTGGCCGAATGGTTTCCCCGGAAAGAACGGGCACTGGCCACGGGCATCTTCAACTCGGGCTCGAATGTCGGGGCGATCATTGCCCCCGTCGCCGTGCCCTGGCTGACCGTCACCTACGGCTGGCAGGCCTCGTTTATGGTGCTGGGCGCAACGGGATTCATCTGGATGATCTTCTGGTACTGGCTGTACGAGTCGCCTGACAAATCGCACCGGGTTTCCGCCGGGGAGCTGGCCCACATCCGCAGCGACCAGGACCGGCCATCTGCCGGGAAGATCTCGTGGCGCAAACTGCTCGGCTACCGCCAGACATGGGCCTTCATTGTCGGCATGTCGTTTTCCGCCCCCATCTGGTGGTTCTACCTGTACTGGCTTCCGAAATTCCTCCACAAGCAATACGGCCTGGACCTGATGGGCCTCGGCCTGCCGTTGATTATCATCTACACGATGACCTGCGCCGGAAGCATCGGCGGCGGCTGGCTGTCGTCATTCCTCCTGAAACTGGGGTGGTCGCTCAATGCCAGCCGGAAGACCGCCATGCTGGTCTGCGCCCTCTGCGTGGTACCGGTGGTAATGGCGGTCAACGCCTCCAACCTCTGGCTGGCCACGGGGCTCATCGGGCTGGCGGCATCGGCGCACCAGGGCTGGTCGGCAAACCTGTTCACCCTGGCCTCGGACCTGTTTCCCAAGAGCGCGGTGGCCTCCGTGGTGGGACTGGGCGTGATGTTCGGCTCGGTCTCGGCCATGGCATTCGCCCAACTCACAGGCTATATCCTGCAAACCACGGGCAGTTACTGGATCCTGTTCGTGATTGCCGGCAGCGCCTATCTGGCCGCCCTGGCGCTCATCCATGGGCTGGTCCCGAGCCTGAAACCCATCGAAATGGCAGGAACCCATGACCCCGCATAACCCCGTCCACAAGGTCTTGAACCGTTGCGTCCCCGACCGGTTCGTCTACGCCCCCAATTACTGGCAGTGGTTCGCGCATCACCGGAACCACGGCCTCCTTCCACCGGAACTGGCGGGATGCGAGAGCCAGCTCGACATGATCAACTGGCTTGGCCTCGACGTCTTCAGCCGCAACCTCTACTGCGATGAACAGCGGGGCTGGTGGGGCGGATTATCGGACGTGGCGCTGAACGGCCTCGATTGCGTGGAAACGGAACGGCTGGACGGCAGGGACCGGGTCATCGAGCGACGCTACGGCACGCTGACCGAACGGCTCCGCTATGTTTTCAATGAATCCACCCTGGTCCAGGAAAAATTCACGATCCCTGATTTCGCGGGCCAGCTCCATGAGATGGAATCGCTGCTGAAGGCGCGCCGGTGGCGGTTTGTACCCGAACGCTTCGAGGCGGCACAGCGAAAGGCGGGCGATTCCGGCGTGGTTGTGGCCGGGGAGCTGTTCAGCCCCCTGAAAATGCTGCATGTCCTGCTGGGCCCGCAGGATACAACCTATTACCTGCTGGATCACCCGGACCATGCGGCCGAAATGATGGCCATGCATGAGGCCGCCCAGCTTGATCTCGTCAGGCAGATGTGCCGGGCGGGGGTGAAGGTCATGATGTCGATGGACAACCTCGATACGGCGTTTCACCCGCCCCGCTATGTCGAGGACTATTCGGCCTCGTTTTACGAGAAAGCGAGCCGGATCTGCCATGAGCACGGAAGTCTTTTCTTTATCCATGCCTGCGGCCATCAGCGCGACAACCTGAAGTTGATCGCGTCGCTGGGGGTTGACGGACTGGAGGGGGTCGCCTTTCCGCCACTGGGGGACGTCGAACTGGATGAAGCGATGGAACTCAGCGGCGGGCAGCTCATCATCACCGGCGGGATCAGTCCGATGGAACCCGAGCGACTGAAGAGTTATGACGATGTGCGGCGTTTTGTCGAGGATCTGCTCCAGCGATTACGCCCCTATTCCCACCGATTCATGCTCTCCGCGAGCTGCAACACCTCCATCCGCACCCCGTGGCAGACAATCCTGTGGTTTCGTGACGCCTGGCGCGAATTATGCCGGTAATCATTCCTGAATTCTGACTCCTGACTACTGAATTTTGGCTCCTGAATTCCTTTTGCCACTTTGACGGGATGTGCTATAACTAAACGTTTATATATCTTGGTTACGGAATATCATAAGACATTGATATTAATTGTCTTACATGAATTTCATATAATCAAAAAAATCACGTAATTATATCATTTTTGAATTATATATTATCGTCTTGCGGTATTCTGATACCCCTTGATAGGTTGCAGATTGAAACAGGCGGGGTATGACTAGCAGGAAGCTGGGAGGAGAATATCATATATGAAATCGGGAACGCATATTACTCAACTAAGAAGAACATTGCTCATTTTCACGATGTATTTTGCCGCCTGTAGCCAAGCCGCTGAAACCAATAAGATTGCCGAAT
>JAABPW010000017.1 GCA_011391785.1 Verrucomicrobiota bacterium | reverse complement strand
TCAGGACCACGTCTTTGAGGAGGTCGCGCTCTTTTCCAATGATGATCAGCGAGCCCCCCGTGGCCAGGTCCTCATAGGCCAGGATCCGGTCGAATTCATCGGGCCCGATGCAGGAGCCGGACGGCCCCCCCACCTGGACCGCCTGGACGTCGCGCGCCCCGACCATCCCGAGGATATCGTTGACCGTGAACCCCCAGGCGATTTCGTAGATCCCCGGCTTCGCGCAATCGCCGGACACGCTCAGCACCTTGGTTCCCTTCGACTCGGCGGTACCCAGCGAGTTGTACCAGTCCACCCCCTTGAGGATCACCTGGACCACGGAACACAGGGTCTCCACGTTGTTCACCACCGTCGGTTTCTGCAGATATCCCTGCTCCACGGGGAACGGCGGTCGGTCCCGCGGCTCCCCGCGCTTGCCCTCGGCGGATTCGATCAGCGCGGATTCCTCACCGCAGACATAGGCGCCCGCCCCGAATTGGATCTTGATGTCGAAATTGAAGCCCGCCTTGCCCGCGATGAAGGTCCCCAGCCTGTTCGCGGCCCGCAACTCCGCCAGCACCTGTTCCAGATAGTCGCGCAGATAGCGGTATTCGTTGCGGATATAGAGAATACCGTGCCGTGCGCCCACCGCATAGGCGGCGATCGCCATGCCCTCGAACACCAGGCCGGGCGACTGGGTCAGGATCACCCGGTCCTTGAAGGTCCCGGGCTCGCCCTCGTCGGCATTGCAGAAGATGTATTTCTCAGTCCCGGGCGCCTTGCGGGCGAATTCCCATTTCATTCCGGTCGGGAACCCGGCGCCCCCGCGGCCGCGAACGCTGGCGGCCTTGACCATGGCGATGATTTCCCGGGAACTCATGGCGACAACCTTCTTGAGCGCAACCCCCGGCTCATAGTGGTCGAACACCATGTTCCCCCTGAGCATGATGTTGTTCCGCACGGCCGAGCGGACAAGGGGGTGGGCGTTCATGCCGTCCCCGACTTCCCGCTCCTGGATCAGGGCGGGCGGCGTGCCGGCCTTGAGCGCCGCCACCAGCCTCCGGGCCTTCTCCGGGGTCAGGCTCGGGAACACCACATCATTCACCAGCGCGGCCGGCTCCTGGTCGCTCATCCCGATGCAGGAAGTCGGGAACAGGCCGATCAATCCGTCGGCGGAGACCTTCCCGAACCCACAGCCCACCGCCTCCTCCAGCGCCCGGGCGACCGCCTCGCGGCCATTGAACTCCGCCACCACGCTGGTGTTCAAATAAATGGTGAACTTGCCCCGCGGCTCGCGGGCGAAGAAATGATAGAAGGACACCGTCTGCTCCACATCCACCTGGGGAATGCCGAGTGCCCGGGCGATCTGCATGATGGTGGCATCGGACAGGTATCCCAGCGCCGACTGGATATCGATCAGGATGTCCATCAGCCGGGTCGCATCCCCGCCATATCGCTTGATCACATTGGTTATCATGAATATCCCTTCCTTGTAAGGGCCATGTTACTCCAACCGGACCCGGAGTCAACCGGGTTATAGAAGGTGGACGCCGACCTCCGGGCGGCGTTAGGCGCATAGGATGAGCATGAATTAACCAAACCGCGCCCGGAGGTCGCGGTCCACCTTGAAAATGAACAGTCCAAAACTCGGAGATGCGCCATCCCTGTAACTGACCTTACCGTCACCCCCCATTTTTAGTTGACGCCCCCCGCCCGACTATCATATAAAGGCGTCACTTTTCCCGAATCCTAGCCAATTCCCTGTAGTGGTTTTGAGTGTGCTCCATTTGAATTCGACCTCCATTTATTCCAATCAAACCTGCCTGACTGACACTATTCAGAGGTATTCCCCCTTTTATTGCCGATTATCATGATTAAAATTGCAGTAACAGGCGGTATCGCCTGCGGTAAAAGCGTGGTAGGCCAGATTATCGCGGGGGAAGGTGTCCCCGTCTGCGAGGCGGATGAGGTCGGGCATGAGGTTCTGGAGCAAGACCCGGAGGTCCGGGAAAGGGTGATCCGGGAATTCGGGCGGGAGATCACCGGCATCGATGGACGGATAGACCGGGCGGTCCTGGGCCGGCTTGTTTTTTCCGATCCCAGCCGCCGCGAGGCGCTGAACGACCTGGTGCATCCCGCCATCATGGGGCGGCTTGCCGACTGGGTGAAAAGCCGGGAAAAAGAGTCCGGCTACGCAGCCGTTATCATCCCGCTGCTCTACGAAATCGGGGCGGAGAAGGAATGGGACAAGGTGATCTGTGTGGGGGCGCCGGAAGCCGAACAGCTCCAGCGTCTAGCCGGGCGGGGCCTGGGCCCCGACGAGGCACGAGCCCGGATCGCGGCCCAGATGAGCCTGGCCACGAAAATGGAACGGGCTGATTTTGTGATCTACAATTGCGGCAGCAAGGCGTTGCTGGAAGAGCAGACGAAACAAGTAATGCGGAATATCCGCGGAGAATAACTATGGAAGAAAGACGCAATATTAATAATTCAGGTCGGCCCGACAGGCCGGAACACCGGGGCCCGCGCAGAGGCGGCGGACGGGGCGGACGCCCTCAGCAACGCCCACGGATCGCGCAACCGGACATGGACAGGCCCCCCCAGCACCTGCCGCGCGGCGAGGGTGCATACCAGGGCCTTCCCGCCGACATCCAACCCCTGCCGACCGAGCCCGGCCAGGCGGCCACACAACCCGTCGGCCAACCCGGCCCCGCCGGCCAGCCCGCCTCCATGGAAGGGCATCCGATGCCGCAGGACGCCCATGGCGGACAGCCGCCTCCCCAGCGCATCCAGGGCACCCCCCGCTCGCTCAACCTCTCGGACCTGCAACTGATGCCGGTACCGGATCTCAATGCCATGGCGGACAGCTACGGCCTGATCGATCTCGGTGCATTGCGCAAGCATGAATTGATCTTCGAAATCATGAAGGCCAATGGCCGCGTCAACGGCTCCCTGCACGGCAAGGGTGTGCTGGAAATCCTGCCCGACGGCTTCGGATTCCTCCGCTCCCCCTATTACAACTATCTCCCCTGCCCCGAGGACATCTACGTGTCCCCCTCGCAGATCCGCCGCTTCGCCCTGCGCACCGGCGATTCCGTGGAAGGCGAAATCCGGTCCCCCAAGGACAAGGAGCGTTTCTTCGCGCTGATCAAGGTCGACAAGATCAACTCCAACGACCCGGACAAGGCGAAGAGCAAGATTCCCTTCGAGAACCTGACCCCGCTCTTCCCGGACCGGCGGTTCCTGCTCGAGCGCGAGCCGAGCGAGGTCTCCATGCGCGTCATGGATCTCTTCACCCCGATCGGCATGGGACAACGCGGCCTGATCGTGGCCCCGCCCCGGACCGGCAAGACGGTGCTCCTCCAGAAGATCGCCAACAGCATCTCGGCCAACCACCCGGATGCCTACCTCATCGTCCTGCTCATCGACGAGCGGCCCGAGGAAGTCACCGACATGGAGCGCACCACCAAGGCCCATGTCCTGAGCTCCACCTTCGACGAGCCGCCAGAGCGGCACGTCCAGGTCGCCGAGATGGTGATCGAGATGTCCAAGCGCATGGTGGAGTGCGGCAAGGACGTGTGCATCCTGCTCGACAGCATCACGCGTCTCGCCCGTGCCTACAACACCCTGCAACCCCATAGCGGCAAGATCCTCTCGGGCGGTGTGGACGCCAACGCGCTCCACAAACCCAAGCGGTTCTTCGGCGCCGCGCGGAATATCGAGCACGGCGGCAGCCTGACGATCATCGCCACGGCCCTGGTGGATACCGGAAGCCGGATGGACGAGGTCATTTTCGAGGAATTCAAAGGCACCGGAAACATGGAGCTCTGCCTGGATCGCACCCTGGTGGACAAGCGCATTTTCCCGGCCATCAATGTCGAGAAATCGGGAACCCGCAAGGAGGAACTCTTGCTCCATCCCGACGAGTTGAGTAAGATTTGGATTTTGCGCCGTGCCATCAACGGCGTCCCTCCGGTCGAGGCGATGGAGCTCATCGTGAACCGGTTGAAGAAAACCAAGAGCAATGTCGAGTTTCTGATGGCGATGAAAGAATAATGGAGAAAATAGAATCAATGAAAGTCACAGTTGAACAGGTCGGTCCCTGCCGCAAGGCGTTGCGCATCGAAGTCCCCGCCGAGCAGGTTACTGCCGAATTCCAGAAGGTGATCAAGGAAATCGCCGCCCATGCCCGCATCCCCGGCTTCCGCCAGGGAAAAGCCCCGGCGTCCGTCGTTGAGAAGCAGTTCTCGAAGGATGCCCTCGAGCAGACCCGCGAGCGCCTCGTGCCGATGGCCTACCAGGAGGCCCTGCGCCAGCAGAGCCTCAAGCCCGTGGCCGTCGTGGATGTCAGCGATATCCAGATCAACCGCCAACTCCCCCTGTCCTTCAAGGTCACGGTGGATTTTGCCCCGGAGTTCGCGTTGCCCCCCTACACCGGCATCGCGATCACCAGCAAGAAGATCGAAGTCAAGGATGAGGACATGGAGCAGATCCTCACCAATATGCGCGAGCGCGCCGCCCACTTCGAGCCCGTCAGCGGCCGTGCGGCGAAAAAAGAGGACGTGGTTGAAATCGACTACACCGGGACCTGCGAGGGACGCCCCGTCGCTGAAGTGGCCCCGGATCGCCCGGAACTGGCGCAGGGCAAGGATTTCTGGGTCCTGCTGTCGGACAACATGCCGGAGTTCCTGCCGGGCATCAAGGCCGCCATCGAGGGCATGGAAGCCGGGGCGACCCGCACCCTCACCATCGCCTTCCCCGCCGACTACCGCGCCAAGTCCATGGCCGGAAAAACGGCCGAATACACGGTCACCATCAAGGGAATCCGGGAACGCAAGTCGCCGGAGCTGAATGACGATTTCGCCAAGACGGTCGGCGCCGAGTCACTGGATGACCTCCGCAAGACCATACGCGAGAACCTGACCAAGACCGCCGAACTCACCGAACTCGGTCGTCAGAAGGACGAGATGGTGAAATGGCTGATGGAGCACACCCCGATCAACGACCTGCCCCAGTCCCTGATCGAGGAAGAGGCCCGGCACATCATCCAGGACGTCGTCCAGGAAAACATGCGCCGCGGCGTCAACAAGGATGACATCGAGTCGCACCGCGAGGACATCTTCAACCGTGCCGCCCAGTCGGCCGCCGACCGCGTCAAGATGAACTACATCCTCAGCCGCATCGCCGACGAGCAGAAGGTGACCGTGAGCGAGCAGGACCTTGACCAGCGCGTGGCCGAAATGGCGCAGCGCTACGGGATCCCGCCCGACCGCATGAAGGACGAACTGACCAAGCGCGAGGCCCTTGAGGGATTATTCCGCAACCTGCGCCTCGACAAGGCCGTGGATGCGCTCCATGCCACCGCAACCATCACACCGGAAGGATGATCATGAACCCCATAAATCAAATGCTGGTGCCGATGGTGGTCGAACAGACCGGCCGCGGCGAACGTGCCTACGACATTTACTCACGCCTCCTGAAGGATCGTATCATCTTCATCGGCAGCGGGATTGATGACGACACCGCCAACCTCATCATCGCCCAGATGCTGTTCCTCCAGAGCGAGGACGCCGAGAAGGACATCAGCCTCTACGTTAACTCGCCGGGCGGGTCGGTGACGGCCGGAATGGCCATCTACGACACCATCCAGTTCCTGAAGTGCGACGTCGCGACCTATTGCGTCGGCCAGGCGGCCAGCATGGGCGCCGTCCTGCTCACGGCGGGCGCGAAGGGCAAGCGGTTCGCCCTGCCCAACGCCCGGATCATGATCCATCAGCCCTGGGGCGGCGCCCAGGGCCAGGCCACCGACATCAGCATCCAGGCGAAGGAAATCCTGCGCCTCCGCGACCGGCTGAATGAAATTCTCGCCTTCCATACCGGCAAGTCGCTGGAAGCCATCGCCAAGGATTCCGACCGCGATTTCTTCATGTCGGCCCAGGAAGCTTGTGATTACGGTCTCGTGGACACCGTTCTGGCAAGCCGGAAACTGACATCCAAAAAGTAATAATCAAGGAGGCCTTATGGCCAAATCCAAGAATTTAGAACCGGCCTGTTCCTTTTGCGGTCGACTGGCCACAGCGGCCGGCCATCTGCTGGCGGGTCCGCCCGGAACCTTCATCTGCAGGGATTGCTCCAAGGTCTCCAGCGACATGTTCGCCAAGGCCGGGGGCAAACCCGAGGCCGCCCCGGCGCCTGCCCCGAAAAAGGCGGACGGCCTCTCCAAGGTTCCCAAACCCCATGAGATTTTTGATTTCCTGAATCAATATGTCATCGGACAGGAGCAGTCCAAGAAGGTTCTCTCGGTGGCCGTCCATAACCACTACAAGCGCCTCCAGCAGGGGGAGCATGCGGAGGCCATCAAGGCCTACAAGGATGTTGAGATCGAGAAAAGCAACATCCTGCTGATCGGCCCTACCGGAACCGGCAAGACCCTCCTGGCGAGGACACTTGCCCGTTGCCTGGATGTGCCGTTCAGCATTTCGGACGCCACGACCCTGACCGAGGCCGGCTATGTCGGCGAGGACGTGGAGAACGTCCTCCTGCGCTTGATCCAGGCCGCCGACGGTGATGTGGCCAGGGCCCAGCGCGGCATCGTCTATATTGACGAAATCGACAAGATTGCACGCAAGACCGAAAACGTCTCGATCACCCGCGACGTCTCCGGCGAAGGCGTCCAGCAGGCCCTCCTGAAGATCATCGAGGGAACCACCGCCAGCGTGCCCCCGGGCGGCGGCAGGAAGCATCCCCAGCAGGAATACATCAAGATCAACACCGAGAACATCCTGTTTATCTGCGGTGGCGCGTTCGTGGGGCTGGATGACATCCTAAACCGGCGCGTCAGCAAGCAGACCCTGGGCTTTGCCGAAACAACCGCCGTCAAGACGGTCGTCGAGGATCTCAAGCGCCGGGTGGAACCCGAGGATCTCATGAAATACGGGATGATCCCGGAGTTCGTCGGGCGCCTGCCCGTCGTCACCACCCTTGATCCCCTCCGCGAGGAGGACCTGATGCGGGTGCTCGTCGAGCCGAAGAACGCCATGATCCGCCAGTACCAGAAATTGATGGCCATGGAGAACGTGAAGCTCACCTTCGCCGAACCCGGCCTGCGCGAAATGGCGCGGCTGGCGGCGAAGAAGGGAACCGGCGCGCGCGGACTGCGGGCCATCCTGGAGCATCTCATGCTCGAGGTGATGTTCGAGGTGCCGAAACGCGGAAACATCCGCGAGTTTCACGTCACCAAGGCCATGGTGGTCGCCCAGCGGGTCTCCTTGGACGAGGCGGCCGAACCGGCAGCTTAGGCAAAGTGTTCAGTGTTCAGAAGCCAGTATTCAGAAAACTGCCTGAATACTGAATACTTTCCCTCAGTTCGTATTCACTCTGAACACTGAAAACTGAATACTGAACACTCTCTTCAGATGGGACACAGCCCGTTTTCGATCTTGTTCTTCGGGTCCAGCCGCACCACGCGGGGCCGGACCTGGAGAGCCTGATCGGTCGGGACCAGCCCGAAAGTGAAAATCGTCAGCCGGTCGCCGGCCTTGCCCAGATGCGCCGTGGCGCCGTTCAGGCAGATCTCGCCCTTGCCGCGCTCGCCGGAAATGGCGTAGGTCTCGAAGCGGTTCCCGTTTTCCAGGTTCGCCACCAGGATCTTCTCGTAAGGCAGGATCTTGACGTAGTCCATCACATCCCGGTCAATCGTCAGACTGCCTTCGTAATCCAGATTGGCACCCGTCACCCGGGCGCCATGTATTTTCGACTTCAACATCGTTGAGAACATCATTCACCTGCCTATTTGTATAAAGAGGGGACAAAGGGTAGCTTCCCCGCCCCGTAACCGCAAGAAAATTGAAACGCACGTCAACAGGCGGAAGAATTCCCTGCAACTACTGGCCTGACTGGATGGGGCTTGATTTGATATAAAGATTGATATCCGCCATTTGGATGCAGACATAACTTCCGGAATTCCACAACACAAGGCCCCTCGGGGAATAAACCGTCGTAAATCCAGGAAACTCATCGGCCTTGACAGGCCAAGCCGGATTAGCGACAGGAATCGGGCGCCCGGTTGCCTGATCTTTGTCGAACACCCACAACATTGATCTACTCCCGAGTCTTACGCTCGTGCCCCCGAAAAACATTAATCGTTGACCATCATAATAACTTGAAATCCCTTTCGTGAAATAAGGGAGACGCAGATCATCAGGCACACGCCAGCCGGCCTTTACTTCTGGAGTGACTTCCTTCATGGCACGCGTGGACAGCAAGGGCGCTTGCGAGCCCGTTACGGAATCCACTGCAAAAATAGG
>JAABPW010000016.1 GCA_011391785.1 Verrucomicrobiota bacterium | reverse complement strand
AAGATAAGGGACAGGTTGTTAGTATAGATTCTTGTTTACACGAAAATTAAATAACGCTATAAGCGCCTCCAAGACCCCGTGAAGGGGGAAGGAGGCGTTTATGCGTGTAGCCAGGATTGTGGAGAAGGGGGCGGGGAAGGAAAGGTTGAAGGATGAATTATGAATGATGTGGGGAAGAGGGATTTGCGTGAGCGAACTAAGCGGTTCGCGCTTGAAGTCGTTAGTCTCTACTCATCATTGCCAAGAACGGCAGAGGCACAGGTATTAGGGAGGCAAGTGCTTCGATCAGGGACCTCGGTGGGTGCGAATTACCGGGAATCATATCGCTCAAGATCCAAAAACGAGTTTTGTCACCGGGCACATCAAAACCAGCCAGCTATGGGCATTTCAAAACCAGCCACGGAAGATAAGGGATCAAGTAGTTAGTATAGATTATCTTTTACACAAAAATTAAACAACGCTATAAGCGCCTCCAAGACCCCGTGAAGGGGGAAGGAGGCGTTTATGCGTGTGGCCAGGATTGTGGAGGAGGAGGCGGGGTAAGGGTTGAAGGATGAGGTAGATATGATTCCAGAACAACAATCGACGGGGCGAAATGCGAGTAACAGACCAGTAGTATACCCGTAAGGGTGTGTTCTTTGTTGATTTACGTCTTGCTATACCTGATGGGGTGTACTATTTTCTCTCCTGTTTCGATTATACCCGAAAGGGAGCAAGCATGACGAAGCCGCTGATTATTTTTGTCAAGAGCCGACGCCGGTCGATGGGGCTGACGCAAAGGGAGTTAGCTGACCGGGCCGGCGTAGGGCTGCGCTTTATTCGCGAACTTGAACAAGGCAAGACCTCGCTGCGGTTAGATAAAACGAACCAGGTTCTGGCGCTTTTTGGACACCGTATGGAGCCGGTTGCATTCCGCATGGAGATCGACGATGAGGAAAGCTGAGATTCTTATGCAGGGCCAACGCGCGGGAGTCCTGGAAGAGCGGGACCGCGGTTATGCATTCACATACGATCCGGCGTATCTCGAGACCGCGGGAGCCGCCGCCATCAGCTTGTCGCTCCCGCTGCAAGCCGAGACCTTTGAGGACAAGCGGTTGTTCCCGTTTTTTGACGGGCTGATTCCTGAAGGCTGGTTGCTGGAAATAGCCGAACAGACTTGGAAACTCGATCCACGCGACCGCATGGGCCTTCTGCTGACATGTTGCCGCGATTGCATCGGCGCAGTCTCGGTCATGGCTCTGGAGACCGGAGATGAGTGACGCGAACTGCCGGATCTGTCTCCACCCGCTGAACAACGGCGGGCAGTATCACGAGGCTTGCAGCAGGAAGCTCTTCGACGCGCCCCGCCCACCTGCTTTCCCCTATAGTTGGGAGCAGATTAACGGGTTGGCCGCGAAGATCGTTCGCCAACGTGTCACGGTTCCAGGCGTTCAACCCAAGCTTTCAATCCATATCGAGAGGCGCGATCCCCACCACGGAGCCAGGTTTACCCTGGTCGGCATGGAAGGGGGCTACATCCTCAAGCCGCCAGTCGAACGCTTCCCCGAAATGCCCGAGTTGGAGCATCTGACGATGTGCATGGCCCGGTGTTTTGGCATCGCAACAGCCGAGTGCGCACTGATTCCGATCGAGGGAGGCCGGCTCAGCTTCATCACGAAGCGCATGGACCGCGAGGGAGCCGCGAAACTGCATATGGAAGACATGTGCCAGCTCACCGACCGGCTAACGGATCAGAAGTACAGGGGCTCCATGGAGCAGGTTGGAAGGGCGATTCTGCGCTACTGCACCAATCCTTTGTTCGATGCGTTGCGCCTCTTCGAGGTGACGCTTTTTTCTTTTCTGACAGGCAATTCCGACATGCACCTGAAGAACTTTTCGTTGCTGTACAGGCCGGGCGGAGACATCGCGTTGTCACCCGCCTACGATCTGCTGTCGACGGTACTGCTTCTTCCGGAAGACACCGAAGAGATTGCGTTGACATTGAATGGACGCAAGCGGCGTTTGACTACGGAAGATTTTGAGCAGTTCGGCGCATCGCTCAGGCTAACCGGGAAACAGATCGAGAACGCCCGCGAGCGTTTCTCGCGAAGCCTGCCTGACGCGCTGGCGACACTGCGAAGAGGCTGCTGTGACGCCAAGACGAAGCAACGCTACGAAACACTTATAGCAGACCGCACACGCCGTATGGGGTTGTAGCGAAAGAAACAGCTTCTCACCCCCGAAGCACTCCCCCTCTCGATTTATTAAGAAATACTGAAAATTTATTGACTCAAGGTGGGGCAAAGTGGTTCATTGTGTCGCAAGAGTACATCATTGTGGGGCGATAGTGCAGTCCAAGGAAAAAAACGAGATTTTGCCGGGCGACGGGGTAGGGGTCTTCATGGGCCAGTTCACCCATTGTCTGGATCCCAAGAAACGCCTGACGATTCCGTCGGAATGGCGCGATTATGTGGGTATTCCGCAAAGTCTCACGGTGATTCCCGGTTTGGAAGGGGCCCGTTGCCTGATGGTGTTTCCCGCTCGGGAGATGGCGCAGCGGCTCCAGAGTATCCGCAGTCTTTCCATTGCGGACACGAGAGGGCGCCAGTTCGCCCGGTTGCTGGGGTCTCAGTCCCAGCTTGCCCCGTGGGATTCGGCGGGGCGCATCCGGGTCAACGACAATTTGCTCGAGTATGCGGCCCTGTCCGACCAGGTGGTCCTGATCGGGGCCATTGATCACTTTGAATTGTGGAATCCGGAATTGTGGAAACCGCTGGGTGCGAAGGGGGTGGCTGACCTTGGTGAAGCCGCCCGAAACATAGGCTTCTAGGCGGGGCGCCATGCATCAAGCCGTGCTCCTGAATGAAGTGATGACGGGGCTGGCGCCGCGACCGGGTGGAGTCTATGTGGACGGCACGCTGGGCGGTGGCGGGCATTCGCGGGCGATCGCCGCGGCGATCGGACCGGCGGGGAGGCTGCTGGCGATCGATCAGGATGCCGGGGCGCTTGAGCGGGCACGCGGGAGCCTGTCGGGTTTGGAAGAAAGGTGCACGCTGGCCCGGGGCAGTTTCGCCCGGATGGACGAAGTGGCGCAAGCCAACGGATTTGGCCGGGTGGACGGGATTCTGCTGGATATCGGGATTTCATCCGATCAGCTGGATGATCCGGATCGCGGGTTCAGCTTCATGCGGGACGGGCCGTTGGACATGCGAATGGACCAGGGGCGCCCGACGACGGCGGCGGATTTGTTGAATACGATGCCGGAGTATGAACTGGCCGATTTGTTGAGGCTGTATGGCGAGGAGCCGAGGGCGCGGGCGATCGCGCGGCAGGTGGTCCGTCAACGGGCGACCGAGCCGTTCAGCAGGACCGGCCAGTTGGCAGACCTGGTGATGGGTGTTTACGGGGGGCGGCGTGGGAGAATTCATCCGGCCACGCTCGCTTTCCAGGCGCTGAGGATCGTTGTGAACGGCGAACTGGAGGCGTTGGAAAAGGGGTTGGAGGCGGGGCTTCGGCTACTGGCTCCCGGTGGACGGTTTGCGGTGATCACCTTCCACAGCCTCGAGGACCGGATGGTGAAACAGTTTTTTGTGGAACACCAGGGACGGTTTGAGTCCCTGCCGGAGGGCGGCCAGAAATGGGTCGGACAGCTCCCGGCGGTGAAGATTCTGACGCGGAAACCGGTGATGGCGGCCGAGGAAGAATGCCGGGAGAACCCCCGCGCACGGTCGGCCAAGTTGAGGATTGCGGAGAGAAAGGATTCATAGAATATGGCCAAGAAAAACAAGAAAAAAGGGCAGGCTAAGTTTCCGGTTCCGATGCCGGTGGTGGCGGCGATCCTGGCGGCGGCCGGACTGGCTTTATTCTATGTGTGCTTCCAGGCGCGGACGGAGACCCTCGGTCGTGATATCAAGGTCCTGGAGGCGGCGCGTGACCGCTTGCGCGACCAGCTTGTCCGCGAACAATGCGAGTGGGCAAGGTTGCAGTCGCCGTCCAGCCTGGCGCAGTCGCTCGCGCACTTCGGCCTCGTGATGACCTGGCCGGGACGCGACCAGATTGTCAGGGTGCGCTATGACGGCTCCCTGGATTCCCCCCGTGGTTACGCCATGCGCCTGTCGTCCGGTGTGGCGCGGGCTAATCGGGTAGTGATGAATGACTGAGCCCCGTGGATCAACCAGGTTCTTCATCATTGTGGCCCTGCTGGGCGCGGCGATGGTGGGGCTGGTGGTCCGTCTGGTGGTGCTTCATCTCGGAAGTCCTGAACAGGATCGGGCCACCGCAAAGAAACAGCGGATCTTCAAGCAGACGCTGAGCGTCCAGCGCGGGCGCATTCTGGAGAGCAGTTCCTCCACCGGCATTCTCGCCCTGAACCTCGGCGTGAAGGATATCTGGGGCGATCCCGGCCTGCTGGTGGCGAGTAACCGTGTCGAGGCCACGGTGGCCCGCCTCAGGACCCTGCTTGACTTTGATGTCCCGGAAGTGACGGCCCGCCTGTGCCGGACTAACAGCCGCTTCGCCTACATTGCCCGCTATATTCCCGAGGAGCGGGCCTCGCTGGTGGCGTCGCTCAAGCTGCCCGGTATCCATATGGATGATTCCTCCATCCGGTCCTATCCCCAGGCCGGGATGCTGTGTCATGTGCTCGGGTCCGTCAACACCGAGGGGGTCGGGTCGGGCGGCATCGAGCAGCTCATGGAGAAATTCCTCAAGGGCAGCGCCGGCCTGATCGAAAGTCGGCTGGACGGGCGCCGCCGCGAGATGGTGGACCGCCGCCGCGAGGAGATTCCCTCCAAGGACGGCGCGGATGTGACCCTCACCATCGACCAGAACCTCCAGTACATCATGGAGAAGGCCATCGACGGGGCGATGGAGCGCAACCGGGCCAAGGCGGCCTTTGCCATTATCCAGCGGGTCCGGACCGGTGAAATCCTGGCGATTGTCAGCCGCCCGGGCTTCGATCCCAACCAGTATCGCGTGGCGGCCGACCCGCAGAAGTTGAACCGGGCGATCGGGCTGATCTATGATCCGGGATCAACGTTCAAAGTCGCCACGTTTGCCGCCGCCCTGGATGCGGGGGTTGTCAAGCCTGACACGATATTCGACACCGAGAACGGCCGTTGGCTCCATTGCGGCAAGATCCTCCGCGACTATCACGCCTACCCGAGACTGAGCGCGGCGGATGTTTTCAAGAAATCGAGCAACATCGGTACGGCCAAGATCGGGACCCTGCTCGGGGCCGAGCGGCTCGACCGCTATCTGCGCGGATTCAGGATCGGCAGCAAGCTGGGAATCGACCTGCCCGGCGAGGAGGCCGGCATCCTGAGGCCGGTGTCGAAGTGGGCACCCATCAGCGTCAGCCGGATTTCGATCGGGCAGGGGGTGAGCGTGACCGGCCTCCAGATGCTGGGCGTGGTGTGCGCCATCGCGAACGACGGCGCGGTCATGAAGCCCTATGTGGTCAAGGAGATCGTGGCGTCTGATGGCACGGTCCTGCTGCGGCGGCAACCCGAGGTGCTGGGCAAGCCCATCCGGCCTGAGACGGCGAAAGTGATGCGCACCCTGATGGCCAGGGTGTGCGAGGAGGGCGGCACCGGGACCAAGGCGGCGGTGGAGGGCTACCGCGTGGCCGGGAAAACGGGAACCGCCCAGAAGGTGGTCGGCGGTCATTATTCCGAAACCGACTACATGGCCTCGTTCGCCGGCTTCCTGCCCCTGGAAAATCCCGAGATCGGGATGATTGTCGTGTTCGATACCCCGCAACCCCTGCATACCGGCGGCGCAGTGGCCGCCCCGGTCTTCGGTGAAATTGCCGAGCAGGCCGTGCGGTACATGGGGCTCATCCCGTCGGAAGACGCCCCGCCCCCGCGCAGGCAAGGGGCGGTTGAATCCAATGAGACATTCTGATGAAACTGACTGAACTTCTGAAGCAGGTGAAGCACCTCGGCGTCCGGGGGCCGACCGACCGTGCCGTTTCGGGAATCTTCTACGATTCCCGGAAGGTCACGGCGGACGGCCTGTTTGTCGCCGTGCCCGGGGCGAACCATGACGGATTCGAATACATCGAGGAAGCGGTCAAGCGTGGCGCCGGCGTGGTGGTCTCGCCGCACAACCGGGTTCCCGGCAAAGAGGTGACCCATGTCCAGGTTGAGGATGCGCGCCGGGCCCTGGCCGACCTCGCCGATGTGTATTTCGGACATCCCAGCGGCGTTCTTGACGTGATCGGCATCACCGGCACCAACGGCAAGACCACTACGGCGTTCATGATCCGCGACTGCCTCGAGGGGGCCGGCCGGGCGCCGGGATTGATGGGGACCGTCCAGTATGAAATCGGAGCCCGTATTCTGCCCGCCACCCGCACCACGCCCGAATCCTCGGACACGCAGGGCTATCTTGACCAGATGCGGAACGCCGGCTGTCGCAGCGTGGTCATGGAAGTGTCGTCGCACGCCCTGGCCCAGGACCGCGTCAGGGGGCTTGATTTCGACGTGGCCGTCTTTACCAACCTGACGCATGACCACCTCGACTACCATGTCACCATGGAACATTATTTCGAGGCCAAGCGCCGCTTGTTCACCGGGTTGGGCACCGGCGCCAAGCCGGGCGTGGCCGTGATCCATCGCGATGACCCCCATGGGCGCCAGCTGGCGGCCGATCCCGAGATCCGCGGCAAGGTGCTGACCTTCGGCATCGAGGAGGGGGCGGATATCAGGGCCTGTGATATTTCGTACACTCCCGCCGGGAGCGACTTCACGGTGCGGAGCCCGTGGGGGGAAGCCCGGCTTCACATTCCCCTGCTGGGCCGGTTCAACCTCCAGAACGGGCTGGCAGCCTATGCGGCCGCACGGGCGCTGGGGCTGGACGAGGAACCGGTGGTCCGGGCGCTGGCCCGGCGCACGGCGGTGCCCGGACGACTTGAGGAAGTCTCCACCCAGCGCGGCTTCCGCGTATTCGTGGATTATGCCCACACCGATGATGCCTTGGCGAATGTCCTGGAAACGTTGAAGAATTTCACGGAGGGACGCCTGATTGTCGTGTTCGGGTGCGGTGGCAATCGCGACAAGAGCA
The DNA here is from genome assembly GCA_011391785.1 of Verrucomicrobiota bacterium. GTDB lineage: Bacteria > Verrucomicrobiota > Kiritimatiellia > CAIKKV01 > CAITUY01 > JAABPW01. The sequence continues at coordinate 1,252 of JAABPW010000016.1, read as the reverse complement.
AGCGGGCGCCGATGGGTGCGGTGGCGGCACGCCTGGCGGATATGGCGATCGTGACCTCGGACAATCCCCGCGATGAGGATCCGCGCTCCATCATCGAGCAGGTGTGCGCCGGGTTCGGCGACCGCTCGAATTACGAGAAGGTTGAGGACCGGGCCAAGGCCATTGCCATGGCGCTGGCCATGGCCCGTGACAAGGATGTGATCCTGGTGGCCGGAAAAGGCCATGAGACCACGCAGGAAACCCGCGGCGTTTACTCTGTTTTCTGTGACCAGCATGTGATCCGAGGCCTGCTTCAGGGGATGGAGCGATGAATACGGTGTTGAGTTTCGAGCCCGGGGATCTGATGCGGTGGTGTCGCGGGGAGTGGCGCCCCGGTCCTCCGCCGCAACCGGTTTCGTCCGTGACGCAAGACACCCGGAAACTGATTCCGGGAGCACTCTATGTGGCCCTGCCCGGTGCGCGGGTCGACGGGCATGACCATGTCCGCACGGCGGAGGAGGCCGGTGCCGGTGCGGCGCTGGTCTCGCGTGAGCGGGCCGGCAGCCTTGCCGGTCTGGGAATTCCGCTTCTGGTGGTGGAGAATCCGGGACTGGCCCTGCAGGAACTGGCGACCGGTTACCGGCGGAAGCTGGACCTGACCGTAGTGGGTGTTACCGGCAGCACCGGCAAGACGACGGTGAAGGAGATGATCGCCTGCCTTTTATCCGGATCCATGCCCACGGCCTGTACCATGGGAAACTGGAACAATGAGGTCGGGCTTCCGCTCAGCATCCTGGCGATTCCGCCGGGAACCAGGGCCGGCGTCCTGGAACTCGGGATCAGTCATCCCGGCGAGATGGCGCCGCTGTGCGGCATTGCGTGCCCGGACCACGGCGTGATCACCAATGTCGGCCCCGTGCACCTGGAGTTCTTCGGGTCGGTCGCGGCGATTGCCCGGGAAAAGGGCGAGTTGTTCCGGAGCCTTCCCGCCGGCGGGACCGCCGTCCTGAGCCTTGACGAGCCCCATTTCGGGCTGTTGAAAAGCCTGGCGCCCGGCCGGGTGGTGACCACCTCGTTGCGCTCGAATGTCGAGGCGGATTACGCGCTGGTGCAGGATGATCCCCGCTCGGGTGAATGCACGGTGGCGGACCGGGCCGACGGGCGGATCCACCGCTTCCGCATGACGATGCCCGGGCTCCACAACCGACACAACGCCCTGCTGGCCGTGGCGGTGGCGCGCGGCCTTGGCGTTTCGTGGGAGAGTCTGGCGACG
>JAABPW010000015.1 GCA_011391785.1 Verrucomicrobiota bacterium | reverse complement strand
GCAATGGGATGCTACTGAATCAAAATGGCACTTGTGAATACACTAAAGGGTTTTACGAAGGTCCTTCTGGCGGTCTGGCTGAACCTGGGAGCGATGCAGGTTTGGGGCGGGGGTACGGCTGACGACACCCCTGTGCCGGTGGATTTCTTCTTTGAAGCGGGGTGCGAGAGTTGCGCCACCATCCGGCGGGACGTGCTGCCGGAACTGGAACTCCGCTATGCGGGCTATTATGTCCTCAGGGAGTGGGAGATCGGGGAGAAGACCAACTACCTGAGGTTGGTCGCGTACCAGGACCGGCTCAAGGCGCATGACAATGAGCCGGTGTCCATGGTGGTGGATGAGCGCGAGTTCTTGGCGGGGCTGACCCGCATCCGGAAAGACCTGTTTGCGGCCGTGGAAGCCGGCGTGGCCCGGCGGGCAACGGCAAGCCAGGGTGTGATTCCCAACGGGGTGACCCCTGCGCCGGATACAGGGGAACTGCTCAAAAGGCGGGTGGGCGGCTTTACGCTGGTTGGCGTCATCGGGGCGGCGCTGGTGGATAGCATCAACCCCTGCGCCATTTCCACGCTGGTATTCTTCATGAGCCTCCTCTCCGTGGCGAGAATCGGGGTCCGGCGGATGATCGTCGCCGGCCTGGCCTTCCTGGCGGCCTGCTTTGTCACTTATGTCGCCATCGGATTCGGCCTGCTCCGGGTGGTGCAGTTCCTGAACGCATGGCAGGGCGTGCGCCAGGTGCTTGATTGGATGTTGATCGCCATGATGCTAGGGTTCGCCTTCCTGTCGTTCCGGGATGCCCTCCGCTACCACCGTTCCGGGCAGGCCGGGGATGTGTCCCTCAAATTGCCGGCCTCCATCCAGGACCGGATCCACCGGGTCATGAAAAGCGGGTTGCGCAGGCGCAGCCTCATCCTGGGCGGCTTCGGCGCGGGTGTGGCCGTTACCGTTCTGGAAAGCGTCTGCACCGGGCAGGTGTATGTTCCGGCCCTGGTCATGATGCTGAAAAACGGGGAGTCCCTGTGGCGCTGCACCCTCTACCTGCTGCTATACAATTTGATTTTTGTGATGCCGCTTGCCATTGTGCTGGGATTGACCTGCGGGGGGATGAGTATCCCCACCCTGATGGACTGGAGCCGGCGGAATGTGGCGGTCAGCAAGATCCTGCTGGGCGTGTTCTTTGTGGCGATGACGGTGTTGATGGTGGCATTGAGGTAAGGGAGCAAAAGCATGAAGGCTAAGGACAAGGTTAAGGCGAATATCGGAATGATGGCGGCGCATGCCCGGTCAGTGGCGGATCTGCGCAAGGATAGCGCGGAGAGCCGGATTGTGATTGCCGTGATCGGGCGGGACCGCCCGGGCATCATGGCGGGCGTCACCGCCGTCCTGGCCAAGCGGGAGGCCAACATCCTGGACGTGAACCAGACCATCATGAGCGATCTCTTCACCATGGTGATGCTGGTTGATATCAAGGGGATTTCGGTGGCCTTTTCGGTGCTGAAGGATGACCTCGAGAAACACGGCGAGAAGACAGGGATGTCGATCATCGTCCAGCATGAGGAGATTTTCAAGGCGATGCACCGCGTTTGAGAAGCAGGCCGCAGGCGGGTGAAAAAGTGATTTTGAGGTGAATTATGGCGATCAGTTCCGAAGAAATATTTGAGACGCTGGGGATGATTCATGCCCAGAAGCTGGACATCCGGACCGTCACGATGGGGATCGACCTCCATGACTGCGCCGGCCCCGACATCCGGCTGGTGGCGAAGAACATCTACTCGAAAATCATGAGGAAGGCCGAGCAGCTGGTGCCGACGGCCGAAGCCGTGGCGCGCGAGTACGGCATTCCCATTGTCAACAAGCGGGTTTCCGTGACGCCGATCGCCTGGGTGGCGGCGGCTTGCTCCAGCCGTGATTATACCCCGATTGCCCGTGAGTTGGACCGGGCGGCGCGGGATCTGGGTATTGATTTCATCGGCGGGTTCTCGGCGCTGGTCCAGAAGGATATGACCCCCGCCGGCGAGGCGCTGATCCGCAGCATCCCCCAGGCCCTGGCGGAAACCTCCCGGCTGTGTTCCTCCGTCAACATCGGCACCACCAAGGCCGGAATCAACATGGATGCGGTCGCGCTGATGGGTGAGATCATCAAGGCAACGGCCGCATTGACGGCGGACCGGGACGGCGGCGGCTGCGCCCGGCTTGTGGTGTTCTGCAATGCCGTGGAAGATAACCCCTTCATGGCGGGGGCCTTCCTCGGCGCCGGGGAAGGGGATGGCGGCCTCTCTGTCGGGATTTCGGGTCCCGGTACCATCCGGGCCGTGGTGCAGGCGATGGGGCGGGACCTGGACCTGCAGACGGTGGCCGAGGAGATCAAGCGGGTGGCGTTCAAGATTACCCGGGCCGGTGAGCTGGTCGGCCGGAAATGCGCCGCGCGGCTGGGTGTTCCCTTTAATATCATCGATCTTTCCCTGGCGCCCACCCCGGCCCCGGGCGATTCCGTGGCGGATATCCTGGAGGCGCTCGGGCTGGACAAGGTGGGCTGTCCCGGCACCACCGCCGCTCTGGCCTTGCTGAATGATGCCGTCAAGCGCGGTGGTGCCATGGCCACCAGTCACGCGGGCGGCATGAGCGGCGCCTTTATTCCAGTCAGTGAGGATGCCACCATGGCGCTTCGCGCCGCGGAAGGTGCCCTGACCATTGAGAAACTGGAGGCGATGACGGCGGTTTGCTCCGTGGGGCTGGATATGGTCATCATTCCCGGCGATACCACGCCTGAGACCATCAGCGGCATTATCGCCGATGAGGCGGCCATTGGCATGATCAACAAGAAGACCACGGCCGTGCGCCTGATCCCGGCGCCCGGGAAGAAGGTGGGCGACACGGTTGATTTCGGGGGTCTGCTGGGCGGCGGGCCGGTGATGCCGGTCAATACGCACTCCTGTGCGGTGTTTGTCCGGCGCGGGGGGCGTATTCCCTCGCCGTTGCAGGGGCTGAGTAATTGAGGATTTTAGATTGAAGATTTTGGGATGAAGAATGTTTCAAAGGAAGCGATAACGAGATTGAGTTGTTTTAAATTCTTCTCGTAATCGTAATCTTAATCGTAATCGTAATCACTTTCGGGGCAGAGGATTAAGATTACGATTAAGATTAAGATTAGGATTGGGAATTCTGTGGGACGCGAATAAAGAGGGAGCAGTGCGGTGGGGGATAGGCGGGAACAGGTTTTTTTCCTGGCGGTCATCCTGGTGGTGACGGTGATTGCCTATGGTCCGCTGGTGGGCGGGGTGTGGGGGTTGAGTATCCACACCACCCAGGCGGTGAACGCCTTCATCCTGTTGGGGGCGGCCTTTCTTGACGCCCTGTTCTCGGTGCTCAAGGTCCAGCGGTTCCGTCCCGATATCAATTCCCACGGATTGATGTTGTTCGGCCTGTCCTGCCTGGCGCTGGCCGCGTCCTCCCTGACGGGGATCTGGCCGCTGGCGCTTCTCGGCTTGTGCCTGAACGTGGGGGCGCTGCTTTCCTTTTGTTTCGGACGAAGTGGCGTCAGGATGTTCTATCCGGCCCTGGCAGGGTTTGGCGTGATTGTCACGATGCTGGTCCTGGTCCCGCAAGTGGACCGGTGGCTCCGCCTGATGGCCGGAGTGGTCTCGTCCTGGGTGCTGCCGATCCTGGGGATCCGTTCCGACCTGGTGGTACAGCAGGATCCCTTCCAGGTGATTCTGGTGGCGGAGAAGGGGGCGGGGGTGTTCAACGTGGCCACCGAATGCAACGGGGTGGGGATTCTCATGTCCTCCCTGGCTCTGGCGCTGATCCTGCTGCCGCGCCGCCGCCGTTCCTGGCCGGGGGTGGCGCTGTTGATACTGGGGGCCGCCGGGATCGGGCTGCTGTTCAATACGATCCGGATTGTCGGGATCACCACGGCGACGCTATGGACGGATATTTCCTATCCGCTTCTCCACGAGGGGCTGGGCTCGGTGATCTACCTGCTGGCGCTGGCTGGAGTTTACGGGATGAGCCTGCTTACTGGAAGCCCTGCTCCATATTGTCCCGGTCCGGCAGCTCCTTGTACTGAACGCGGTGCTTGAGAATCAGTTCCCATTGCTTGGCGTACTTGAGGAAGGCCCCGTAGGAGGCCATCAAGGCAATGGCGAGTCCATGGCGGCCATCCATGAATCCGCGCCGCAGGATATATCCCTTGAAAAAGCGGAAGATGGGGTGCGTCAGCATGTCCAGCCAGAAGAATTTCCCGCCCTGGACAAAACGCTGCTGCGCGGTGATGCTGGAGAACCGGTTCAGGGTGTTGATGTGGTCCGCCAGATCATCGTAGGTGTAGTGGTAGATCGGGTGCCGGAGCCGCTTGACGGGGCCGCGGACAATGACCTTGTCGTGGGGTTCCTGGCCCTCGGTGCGGCCGTAGTCCTTCTTGAAGAGGCGGAGCTTCACATCGGGATACCATTCCCCGTGCCGGATCCACCGGCCGAGGTAGTAGACCTGGCGGGGGAATTCATAGCCGATGTATTTTCCCGTCCCGGTCTCGAATTCCTTCAGGATCTCATCGCGAAGGGCGGGGGAGACTTCCTCGTCGGAATCCATGAACAGCACCCACGGGTGCTGGGCGAACTCGCGCACGGTATTGCGCTGTCCCACATAGCCACGCCATTCGCACTGGTGGACATTGGTGGTGAATTGGCGGCAGATCTCCATGGTGCGGTCCGTGCTGAAACTGTCCAGGACGACGATTTCATCACACCAGGTCAGGCTTTCCAGGCAACGGGCGATTTTGCGCTCCTCATTGAAGGTCAGGATACAGGCTGATATTTTTTCGCGCATGGGTTCCTTTTCAGGGGGCCAGGGTTGCCTCGTTGGTTGAAGAGCTGTTGCGGTCCGTTTCCGGCACGACCGGCGCGGTTGCCGGCGGAGCGGGCTCGTTGGTAAATGCAGCCTGCGCCTCCTTGAGGTCGGCCTCGGAGTCTCCGGTCAGGTCGGCTTTTTCTTGAGGGGGCTTTTCTCCTTCCTTTTCCAGGAACAGGATGGCGCCATCCAGTTCCTGTCGTGCCACGTCGGTGTCCGGGTGGGCATTGGTCCTCAGCGTGACGAGCAGGTCCTCGGCTTCGACCACCTCAGGCGGCCTGGCGGTGAGGGTGATCGACGGATGGATCAGGATCCGGGGGATATTGGTGACAATGAAATCGTTCTGGCTGGGATCGTTGGTCGGGTAGGCGGAGGCGGGCACGGGGCGCGGGGCTGGTACCGGTTCACTGTCCGGCTGTGTCCGGTTGCGGGAAACGGCCATGATGATCCCGAAAACAAAGACAGGCAGGACGATCGTGAGAAGCGCCCGATTCTTCCTCAAGCGGGAAATCGTTACCCAGGCGGTTGTATCCGATTGCTGGATGAAGAACCGTGTGGTCCCGATTTCCACGACATCCCCGTGCCGCAGGATTGATTCCGTGACTTCGGCATCATTCAGGCGGATAACGGCGCCGGGGGTGGTGGAGCGGATCAGCAGCGATTCCCCGCTTTGCGTCAGTTCGGCATGAACCGGCTCGAGGGCGGCATCGTTAAGCGTGAGGCCGCAGGCGGGCGCCCGGCCGAGCGTGAACCGGGCTTCGGGCACATCCACCCGCTCCCCGCGACGTTCGCCGTTTAAGATGACAATCCGGTACGACATAGGGCAGACATGCTACACGACAAAGGGGGGGCGGGGGGAGCTTTTTTATCCCACGGCCTGGCAGACGGTGATGGCGGCGACACCCACGATATCCTCGACGCTGCACCCCCGCGACAGGTCGTTAACCGGCTTGCCAAGGCCCTGCAGGACCGGTCCGTAGGCGATCGCGCCGCCAAGGCGTTCCGTGGTCTTGTAGCAGATGTTGCCGGCCTGGAGGTCGGGGAAGATCAGGATATTGGCGGCACCTTTCACCGGGCTGCCCGGGCACTTCTTGGCGGCGATGGCGGGGACGATGGCGGCATCCAGTTGCAGCTCGCCATCCACGACGGCATTGAGCCCGAGTTCGGCGATCCGTGCCCGGGTGAGTTCGGTGGCCTGGATCATCTTGTCCACCAGCGGGTGCTTGGCACTGCCGTGGGTGGAGAACGAGAGCATGGCGATGCGGGCCTGGCCGCCCAGCAGCGCCTTGTGCGAGTAGACGGTGGAGATGGCGATATCCACCAGTTGCTCGGCGGTGGGGTTCGGGTTCACGCCGCAGTCGGCATAGAAGAGCACTTGGTCGCCGCTGGGGGTGGGAGACTTCAATTCCATCACAAAAAAGCTGCTGCCGGTCTTGATTCCGGGCGAGGTGCCGACGCATTGGAATGCGGCCCGGACCATGTCGGGGGTGGAGGCGATACTGCCGGCCACCAGGCCGTCGGCGAGGCCAAGGCGGACCATCATGTCGCCGAAATACAGCCGGTCCTTCATGCCTTCCCGCGCCTGTTCCAGGGTGATTCCCTTTTGCTTGCGGAGCTCGTAGAAGGCCTGGGCCAATCGCTCCAAATCGGGGGAATGGGGATAGTCCAGCACCGTGACGGGGAGCCCCTGGAAGGAGACGCCGGTGGCGGCGGCTTGGGCCTCCGCGGGAGTCGCCAGGACGATTACCCTGGCGATTCCCTGTCGGGCGATGGAGGCCGCGGCCTGCATGACGCGCGGGTCGTTGCCCTCGGCCAGGACGATGGTGCGGTTGGCGGCACGGGCTTTGGGGATCAGGGTGTCGAGGAGGGACATGGATTCGCCTTTCTGGTTATTCCTGCTTGCAGGCGCAGGACGGGGTGCAGGAGTGTGGGGTGGGTATGGCCTTGGTCGGGACGGTCAGCAATTTCACGGTTTCGCGGGCGATCATGAGCTCCTCGTTGGTCGGCATCACGATGGCTTTCAGCTTGCTTTCAGGGGTGCTGATGATGGCCGGACGTCCGTGGGTCTGGCGGTTCTTCTCGACATCCAGGATGCAGCCGAGACAGGCGAGTTTCTGGATGACCTGTTCCCGGATGGCGGCGCTGTTCTCGCCGATGCCGCCCGTGAAGACAACGGCGTCGGCTCCGCCGAGGATGGTGAAATAGGAACCGATGTAGGTGACCAGCCGCTGGACAAACATGCGGATGGCCCGCTGGGCCTGCATGTTTCCGGCCTCGGCGGCGGTGAGGTTGTCGCGCATATCGCCGCTGCCGATCCCGGAGACGCCCAGAAGGCCGCTGCATTTGTTGAGCAGGCGGTCGATGTCGTCGGGGGTCATGCCGCGCCGGGCGAGGTACAGGACCACGGCGGGATCGATGTCGCCGCAGCGTGTGCCCATGACCAGGCCGTTGAGCGGGGTCATGCCCATGCTGGTGTCCAGGACATTGCCGCGCTCGACGGCGGTGATGCTGGCGCCGTTCCCGAGGTGGGCGGTGATCAGCTTGAGTTCCCCGAGCGGGGCGCCCAGCAGGTCGGCGGTGGCGTAGGAGACGAACTTGTGCGAGGTGCCATGGAAGCCGTATTTCCGGATGCCGTATTTCTCGTAGTATTCGTAGGGGATGGCGTAGAGATAGGAGGAGGCGGGCATGGAATGGTGGAAGGCGGTATCGAACACGGCGACGTTCGGGACATCCTCGAACACCTGCTCGCAGGCCTCGATTCCGCCCAGGTTCGGCGGGTTGTGCAGGGGGGCGAGGCTGGAGCATTCCCGGATGTTGTTCTTGACCTCGTTGGTCACGATGACCGAGTCGTGGAAGTTCTCGCCGCCATGCACCACGCGGTGCCCGATGGCCTCGACATCCATCAGGCTGGTGAGCACGCCGACGCCGGGATCCACCAGCTTGGCGCAGATCACTTCGAGCGCCTCCTCGTGGTTAGAAACCAGCGCCTGCTCCTTGAAGGATTGGCCGTCAAACCGCTCGTACTTCAGGAACGGTTCGTTGAGCCCGATCCGCTCGATAATGCCCCGGGCGAGGAATTTTTCCTTGTCCATGGCGTACATGGTGAATTTCAGCGATGAACTTCCGGCGTTGAGGACCAGTACATTGACTGGCGAGCGATGCATGGCGGCAGATGCAGACATAAATGCGACTTTCCCGATGAGTAAGACCGATAAAAAAGTTAGACAAAAAATTCGGTCATTTATCTCATGGCGTGCGCCTGAGTTCAAGCAGATATGGCGGAAATCTTCCGATGCTGCGTGGGGTTGTCAGTTTTCCGCGGTTTTAGGCGGATTCCTGAACATCAGCGCAAAGACGATGATGACGCCGCAGGCCATGAACGCGGGCACGAGCCAGACTGATTTCCAGAGGTCCGTGATGGCGCCGGCGGCGGCGAGATCCTGGTAGTGCTTCACGACCCGCCCCGAGATCTCGGCGCCAATCAGCATGCCCACGCCGTAGTTGATGAAGGCGAAGAATCCCTGGACGCTGGCCTGGAT
>JAABPW010000014.1 GCA_011391785.1 Verrucomicrobiota bacterium | reverse complement strand
TGCAACGGCGGCTTGGTGGTAGGGGCGCTGGCGATTGCCGAAACCGATCCGCAGTATGCCCGGCTCATTATTCCGCGCGCGGTCAAGAATATGCCGACGGCCAACAGGCATTATGCGCCCGATGGGGCCTGGATGGAAGGGCCCGGCTATTGGGAATACGCCACGATGTACCTCGCCTTTGCCCTCGCGGCCATGGACTCCAGCCTGGGGGAGAATTTCGGCTTGGACGCCGGGAAGGGACTGGATCATGCGGGATATTTCCCGATATATATGGCTGGTCCGAGCGGAAACCCCCTGTGTTATGCCGATGCCCATCTGCCCAGGCCTGAAAAACCCGGCGCGAAAAAATCGATGGCGCGCTATAATTACCCCTGCCTGTTCTGGCTGGCGCGCAAGTACCACAATACCGATTTCTCCGATGCCCTGCATTCCGTCCTCGCCGACCAGGGCGCAAAGCCCCTTGAGGTGGTTTGGTATGTTCCACCCACAAAAAAGGCGCCCAAGCGTGACCTTGACCGGTATTTTGAAGGGCTGGTGCCGCTCTTGTCCATGCGCAGTGCCTGGGATGATCCCGATGCCCTCTGGTGCGGGGTCAAGGCCGGGATGAGCCCTGTCAGCCATGGTCATCTGGATCTCGGCAATTTCGAGCTGGAATCCGGTGGCGTCCGGTTTGCGGCGGATCTGGGTTCCGACGACTACAACATGCCGGGATATTTCGGCGTGCAGCGGTACAGCTACTACCGCTTGAAATCCGAAAGCCACAATGTCCCTCTCATTGCCGGCAAGGGCCAGTTGCTCAACGGGGTCGCCAAGGTGCTGGAGGTGCGCACCAACTGTGCGAACCCGTCCATTACGATCGATCTCACGGAGGTTTACCGCGACCGTGCCGACAAGGTTGTGCGTACGGTTGCCATGGTGGATAATCGAAAGGCCATCCAGGTGAATGACTCCTTCGAGCTGAAGCAGGCGGGTGAAATCCTCTGGGGTATGATGACCGACGCTGACATCACGATCAATGCCGATGGATCCGCCACCCTCACCCGGGCCGGGCAGAAACTGTCAGCCCGTGTTCTCGCTCCCGACAAAGGCCGGTTTGCCGTCGAATCGGTGGAGCAAAAGCCCCCCGAAAACGAGAACAAAGGCTTCCGGCGCCTGATTCTTAAAGTCAGTGCGGCGAAGGGACCCGCAACGATGAAAATCCTGCTGCAGCCAATGCCCTGATAAGGGGTCAGCTACAGGATGGGCGTCCCCGTGGCCTGGTGCCACGGGGCGCAAAAGGCTCGGGTCCCGCCACGCAAGGTGGCGGGGCGCCCCCTATACCTGCATAAAATGTTGTGTCGGTAGTGCTCCTGTGTTGTACTCCCATCCAGATGCGGAACTTCTTTGTGGGGTGATCTGAATGAATAACCAAATCGGCCTTGTTCTGATGTCCGTGGCGGCAATAGCTGGCGCCTGTTATGGCGCCGGTGATCCTCTAGGTGCGATGCCGGCGTGGCAGGACTGTCCCGTCAGCATCCTGGAATCCCAGATTGGTTACCATCCGAGGAATGTCAAGCGGGTGTACCTGCGCAGTGCGCAGGAGAATCCCCCGGCCGGGACGCTTACTTCCGAATTCAGCGTGATCGACGCCCGCACCAGGAAGGCTGTGTTCAGTGGTGAGGTGAAAAAGTGGGGAAAGAAGTGGGAGAGCTTCTGGTGGGTGCTGGATTTCACCCCCTTGCGTCTGCAGGGGGAGTATTATGTGCAGGCGGGGAAGCTCGTTTCATCGGTGTTTAAAGTCGAGGAGGATGTTTTCCGCAAGGCCGATCTCGGCGTCATCGCCCTTGATCAGCTTGAGAACAGGATTCACCAGGGGCTGGCGGACACGCAGATGCCGGGCAAGTATGTCAATTGTTCGCCGGAGGTCAGGATTTATCTGGATTGCTCCAGTCCCTATGCCGAACTGGAGCCTGTCGGAACTTGTGTCTACGCCTTGTTTGACCTGCATGAGCAGCTGGGTGGGAAGTTTTCAGAAAAGGACCGGCAGCGGATGATTGCGCTGGCGGCAATGGGCGCCGACTATTTTGTCGCCGCACAGCGCCATACCGATGATCCCTTGACTGACGGGATGTTTTACCATTCGCTGCTTGTGAATACCAACGACACCTGGGCCGGCGAGATTTTCACCTATCTGGATACGGCGTACGGGATGTCCCTGATGGCAAAATCGTATCAGTTCTTCCAGAACACCGACCCGGCCCGGGCGAAACGTTATCTTGAGGTGGCTAAAAAGGCCTGGGAGCTTTGCTCCCGCCGCCCCTACCACACCAAAGCCGACAGGACCTGTCCGAAGGGCTGTCGTGCCATTTTCTGGAATAAGCCGGACGGTATATTGGATACGTTCGGACGGTGTTTATACAACATCCAGGACAAGAAGTGGACGCTCCCCATGACCTTGCGGACGCGTGACCGCCTTCCCTTTGTCAAGGGCTCCGCACTGTTGTTCGAGATTACCGGAGAGCGCAAGTACCTGGACAAGGCGGTGGAGTTCGCGGACGCGATCATGGAAAGGCAGTTCACAGACTGGGAAAAACCCATCGAAGGCTGTTTCGGGACATTTTACGAATTTGAAGGGGATAACCAGACTTTCTTCCATGAATTCATGCAGGGCGGGTTCTGGTGGGAAGGGAACGTGGAGGCGATGAACCTGGACGGGTTCATGCAACTGGTCAGGCTGGCGCCGGCTCATCCCAGGGCGGCGGCCTGGCAGAATGCGATTCTCACGTATGCCGGAAACTACGCGCGCAGGACCACCACGCTCAACCCGCTGGGGCTTTACCCGGTGGCGTGTTACCGCGACGAAAAGAATGGTGGCATCAAGAATTTCCAGAACACGCTGATGGGTTCCTCGTGCCTCCATGGATTCAGCGCTAAAAATTTCCTGATGCTGGGCGATTTCCTCAATGACGCCAGTTTCCAGGGCAATGCGATTGCGGGGGTGAACTTTATCGCGGGGTTGAACCCGGGAGTGCCCAATGCCTACAAGGAGACGGCCTGGGATGCGAGATCGCTGATCAAGGGGGTGGGGCGTTCCTGGTTTGGTCCGGTGGAAGAGGCGGTGACGCCAAATGGTTCTGTTCCGAACGGGTTCTGTGCCGCGCCGCAATTCTGGCCGAATCGCAAGCGGGAAAACTTCATATCGTCCCAGCCCGACAAGCCTGCAGGCATCCTGAATAGCAAGGGCGAGGACCAGTTCAATGAAGGCTGGATACTTCACAGTCATGCCTACGTGCAGGCCGTTGCCTGGCTGGAGGCGGGGTATACTCTGAATTTGAAAGTCATGAACAAGGGTGTCGCGGTGCCTGCCACGGTGTCGATAAGGCTCAAGGACAGTGTGGCGCCGCACACGGAGTTCAGCCGGGACTGCCAGACGGGAAGTGACGGGAGGTTGACGCTGACGGATCTTCCTGTTCCCTGCGGGGGAGTGGTCCGCATGTCATATGAAGGGCGGGAGATTATCAGGCCTATTGCCGCGATTGCCGGGGGAGCTCACGCGTGTGTCGTGGATTTCTCGCGTGATGTAAATGTGGAGATACGCGTTCCTGAGCTTGTGCCTGCGGGCGGCAGTGGCGAGGCGATTTTGCTTATCGCGAATACGTGTCCAGAGGATGTGACTGTGAAGATGGCGCTGCTGTCGAGCGGAGTGACCCTGGAAAAGAACGAATTGGACGTGCCGCTGAAACGCGGTGAAAAGAAGAGCTTCGCAATTCCCTTCAAGTGTGGCACCAAGGTCATGCCATATCTGGTGCGTGCAGTCATCCTTTCCGGTGCGCCGGAGCGGGATTTCAATGCCGCCGGCAAAATCCGCTCCCGCTGAGTCAGTGGCTGCCGACATCCCATGAAGATTGACTTTCATGGGGCTTTCTTGGCAGTATAGCCAGCTCGAAAGGGGTAAATTATGGCGTTCAGAATTGAAATTGTTCCGTTTCTCCTGGCGGTAATCGTGCTGGGTGCGTTGTTGGCCGGGGCGCTCCGTTTAGGGAAAGTCTCCTGGCGTAAGGCCTTTGTATTCAGCGGGATCGTCACGGTGATCCTGGTTGGCTACCTGCTTGTCTTTTTTCGGGATCCTGTCCGTATCGCCTCACCTGATCCGGCGGATATCGTGGCCGGGGCCGAGGGGAAGATCATGTCGGTGGTGGAGGTCGATGAGCCGGAATTCCTCAAGACCAAGGCGGTGCGCATCAGTATTTTCCTCAGCCTGGTGGATGTGCATGTCAACCGTGCCCCGATTGCCGGCAAGGTGGAGCATGCCGAGTATTATCCCGGCGCCCGCTTCTTCACGTTCGATGAGAAATCCTCCGAACTCAATCAGCACAGCTCGATTGTGATCCGGGGCGAAAAGACCACCTGCCTGGTAAAGCAGATTGTCGGTCCCGTGGCGCGCCGGGTGGTCTACTGGCTGAAGCCCGACCAGATGCTGCAGAAGGGTGACCGGATCGGCATGATGAAGTTCGGCTCACGTCTGGACATGTATTTTCCGCGCGAGGATGTTGAGGTTCTGGTGAAGAAGGGTGACAAGGTGCGGGCCGGGGAGACGGTTGTGGCCCGCCTCAAGAAATAAGGATTCCCATGAAGTCTGAACTGACTTGGCGGCAATTAGTTCCGCTTTCCATCACATTGCTGGCCATGCTCTGTGGTTTTTTCAGCATCCTGGTCACCGCCGAGAGCATGGGCGAGCCGCTGGAACGGGCGGGCGAGATGCACCGGTGGGCGGCTCTGCTGATCATGCTGGCCATGATCCTGGACGGGCTTGACGGCAATGTGGCCCGCAAGCTCAAGGGCTGTACCGAGATCGGCGCGGAACTTGATACCTACGTCGATATGACGGCTTTCGGGATTGCCCCGGCCGCCCTGATTTATGGCGTGATGCTGACCGGCTCCGTTCCCCAGGACACCGAGCGCCTCTTCTGGCGGGTGGCGATGACGGCCGTGGTGGTGCTTTCGGGGGTCGTGAGGCTGGCCCGCTTCAAGGTCAAGGATCCCGGCCGCGGGCAGGGTGGCTACACCGGGCTTCCGATCACCGCCTGTGCCGGCTGGGTTGCCATGCTGGTGTTTATCAGCCAGAGCAAGCCTTTTGAAAACTATTCACTGAGCACCGGCCCGATTGCCGGCATCTTCCTCGCCGGCGTGCTGATCTTCATCAGCCTGCAGGTGTCAAACGTGCGCTACCCGAAACCCACCAAGCATCCCGCGCTGTTCATCCCGATGGTGATCATGGTCTGCGTCCTGTTCGGCCCCCAGAAAATCGCCGTGCCGGCCGCCGTGTTCATGGTCCTCATGGTCCTGGGATACATCTGTTTCGGGCCCCTTTACATGAAGCGTGCGGAACGCCGCGCCGCCCTGACGGGTCGCGCGCCGGAAGAGGGGTGAACCCCGTGAGTCCCGACCCCCGAGAGGAATTGGCCGATATCCTGGCCCAGGCCGGCGAATACCTGACTTCATTGAAGGATGACGGCGTGGTGCAGCTCGAGGTGGAACGGGGCACCTTGTCAGCACACATCCCGGCGAATCAACCCCAAGGAGATACTGTGGAAAAAGAACTCGCCAAGATTGCCAAGACCGTTTCCGGATGCAGGAAATGTCCCCTCCATGCCACGCGCACCAACACGGTGCCGGGGCAGGGGAATGGTCGACGTCCTGAAGTCATGTTCATCGGGGAGGCCCCGGGGGCGGACGAGGATGAACAGGGACTGGCCTTTGTAGGCCGTGCCGGCCAGCTCCTGACGAAGATGATCCTGGCGATGGGCTTCTCGCGGGATGAGGTCTTCATCGCCAATATCGCCAAATGCCGTCCGCCGGAAAACCGCCAGCCAACCCCGGAGGAGATGGAAACCTGCATTCCCTACCTGAAGCAGCAGATCGCCGTCATCCAACCCAAAACGATCGTGGCGCTGGGGGCGGTTTCATTAAAGGGCTTGCTTGGCCTGACCGGGATTGCCACTTTGCGCGGTCACTGGCATTCCTATGAGGGTATTGATCTCATGCCTACCTTCCATCCGGCCTACCTGCTGCGGAATCCGCCCGCCAAGAAGGAAGTCTGGGAAGACTTGCAGCTGGTTCTGAAACGGATCGGGCGTAAAGCGCCGCCAGTGAAAAAAGGCTGAACGTGAGCGCAATCCTCTCAAGCCCTGAATTCCTGATCGCATGGCGGCGGGAGTCCTGCGGGAACAGGCCGGTGTCGCTGGTGACCGGCACATTCGACCTGTTCCAGCCCGGCAACCTGTTCGCCCTCCGCAAAGCCATCGCGCTGGGATTTCCCGTGGTCGTGGTGGTCGAACCCGATGACGTGGCCGCAGCGCATTGCCGGCCCGGCCATCCCCAGAACCGATTGGAAACCCGCGTTGAAATGGTGTCGCACCTGCGGGGGGTCGCGGCGGTGACCAGCGTTGCCCCGGAGCTGGCTGGCGGTTTTTTTGGCGGGCTGGGTGAATTCATCCATGTGACGGCGGAAACGCAGCGGGCCGTGGCTCCTTACGGTCGCATTGCCGCTGACCGGGCCGCGCGCGTGGAGTCGATTGAATCTCTCACCGGTTGTTTCACCGAGGATGTACTCCATGCCGTGGAGCAGCATAAAACGCCCATCACGCTGCCAGCCGGCTGGGATAGGGCGCCCGTTCCGGAGCCCCCGGCGACAAAGGGCGCGGGGGCGCGGGTGACGGTGAACGGATGTTTCGACATTTTGCATGTGGGGCATCTCCGGTTTCTGGAGGAGGCTCGCGCGATGGGCGATTCCCTGACCGTGCTCATCAACAGCGATGCGTCCGTGGCACGGTACAAGGGGGTGACTCGCCCCGTGTTCCCGGAGAGCTTCAGGACGGCGGCACTCAAGGCGCTGGGGTCGGTGGATGAAGTGGTCGTTTTTCAAGGGGACAACCCCCTGGCGGAGCTTAAGGGGCTGCGGCCGGCGATCCATGTGAAGGGCGGTTCCTATGAGCCCGAGCGCGTCAGGCAGGAGCGTGAACTGGTTGGAAGCTGGGGCGGAAAACTGGTATGCACGCCCATGGTTGACGGTTTCAGTACCACCAACTTCATCAACAAGGCGATGGAGTCGCGTGTGCCCTGTAAGTGAAGGTGGACGCCGACCTTGCTACTCTGCGAAGTTTGCGAAGCATGCCTTCGCTACGTAGCACGAGCCGGGCGGCGTCAGGCGCCAAGGGCAGGCATTGTTGGACTGACCGTGCAGTGGTATCTTCGGAGTTTCGTTCTGTAACATAAGCCATATTCTTCCATCTACAGCTTTCCCGTAAAAGACAAAGTTACGGGACTTCCACTCGTTTCTTGCCGAACTCCAGTCTTCATGTCTTCGATTACGTAGGTAGGTGCCTTCGATCGAATAACAGCCATCCACATCATGCCAGATTTCTCCGCACTCAACATCAGCAGGTCGCGAAGTGAAATAGAATTGGTAACATCAATCCGATACATGATCTCAGATGAACTCACACCTTTGACGGCAGCAATATCGGGAGGTAGGCCAGGAAAGAGAGAACATATCTTCTGAACGAAGGCTTCATGGTGTCCTGAAAACTTGAAGGCATCCACTGTATGATCCAGGGGATTATCAGGAATTTGCACAACGTCGCGCGCACGAAGAAGCACTCCGTTGGTGTATTGCTGAATACTGAACCCAACAGCCTCAACACTTGCGATGAATGACGCCACATCGATTCGATTGGTATCAACCGAGATACGCTTCTCAAGAAGAGCTTTTACAGTTGATGAGCCCTCGACACAAAACGGCACCTTCAATTGGGCGGCAACATCTTGTATGTTTTGCCTCACGGGCTGCTCAGTGTTGATAGTCACGATCTGGCCCAAAGTCTCGTCTGTCATTTGCACATCCTTCCCAAAACAAATTGACAACACTGCCACCAAAAACAGGAACAGTGTAACGAATGAAGGAGCCAGTGATAGTCTTGTGTTTTTTACTAGCCATCGTCTCAATGTATGCATTTCTTCACCCCAATCTTTAAGGTATCACTGTCTCAGTTGTTGTGCTCGGAACAGGCGGATGGTTGGCTGCAGAAGCAACCAGTTTCCTGTGAATATCAGGACTTACCGCATGGCCATCCACGCGCAGTTTCATATCGCCCTCAGTAGTAAAATTGAATCCGGTCAGCTTGAACGTGTTATTTGCTCCATTGATCATAAGGGTGCCAGCAGTCCAGGCAGCTTGTTGAGCAGCCGTTAGAGTTGTGGTGATCGCCAACTGTTTCACAAAACCAGTCTCATCAAGCTTTATTCCGTTAATCAAATCCCTGTCAGGTATATTGATGGCTGTCCATGTGGTGGCAAGTCCGCCGTTAGAGACGTTCTCAAACTTCTCCTCCACAACATTCTGTCCGTTGTAGACAGCATGCAACACTTTGCCAAACTGGTCCTTAATCGTGATTGTAACGATCTGAAATGTCTCAGACTTGAGAACTGTTCCA
>JAABPW010000013.1 GCA_011391785.1 Verrucomicrobiota bacterium | reverse complement strand
TCCCCGGCGCGGGGGCGTTGACGGTCAAGATGGATCCCTCCCAGGTAGATCAGATCCTCGCCAATCTCTGCGTGAATGCCCGCGATGCGATTCCCGGTGTGGGGAAAATTACGATCGAGACGCGATCCCTGATCCTGAACGAGACTTTTTGTGCCAGCCATGTCGGTCTCGCGCCGGGGCCCTATGTGATGCTGGGGGTCAGTGACACCGGTTGCGGGATGGATCAGGCGAAACTCGAGAATATCTTCGAGCCTTTTTTCACAACCAAGGGGGTGGGGGAGGGGACGGGACTGGGTTTGGCCACCGTGTACGGTATCGTCAAGCAGAACGGGGGGCATATTGACGTCTCCAGCGAGCCCGGGAAGGGTGCCCGCTTCTGGATCTACTTGCCTGCCCATGCCGCGCCGGTTGTGGTGCGGGTCCCCGAGGCGGTGGTGCGCCCGGGCGGCACCGAGACCATTCTCCTGGTGGAAGATGAAGAAGCCATTCGTGTCACGGTGCAGCGACAACTGCAAACCCTCGGATATTCCGTGCTGAGTGCGGAGTCTGCGGACGCTGCGATACGCCTGGCGGCCGGGCATCCCACCGCCATTGACCTTCTCATCACGGATGTGGTCATGCCCAAGATGAGCGGCAAAGACCTGGCGAAGCGTCTGATGTCGCAATACCCGGGACTGAAGTGCATCTTCATGTCCGGCTACACGTCCAGTTTCATCACCCCTGATGGTGTGCTGGATGAGGGGACGGTGTTCCTGGCCAAGCCGTTCAGCGGCGACGTGCTGGCGTGCAAGGTGCGCGAGGTTCTGGGCGGCCAGTAGGCTGGCGGCGGATCAGGCCATTACGGTGTAAACCCGCCCTTGACTTTTGAGGGCGCCTTCCCTAGCTTTACCCGCGATTACTCGCCAGTTTGGCGTCGTTATTTCTTTTCATGGAGAGGTGGCTGAGTGGTCGAAAGCAGCGGTTTGCTAAACCGCCGTACTGGTAACAACCGGTACCGAGGGTTCAAATCCCTCCCTCTCCGCCATTCGACGCGTTCGCAGTAGCTCACTTGCTCATGGCAGGCCACAATAGGGTTATTAGCGCACGCGGAGAATGGGCTGCCTGCCCCGAGCCTGTCGAGGGGAGCAAAGGAGCGAAGCGACTGCGTCGAAGGGCATCTTTACGTTTGAATAGAGAAACTGAAAGTAAGCCCATGTCCTGGTTCGTCTACATCCTTCGCTGTGCCAGCCAATCCTACTATGTCGGCCACACCTCAAATCCCGAGGCCCGATTTCTAAGACATAGGAATAGCGAAGGCGCCCAGCACACCGCCACCTACCCGCCAGAAAGCATTCTTCATCAGGAACAATTCGATTCCGAAGTCGAGGCTATCCGGCGTGAGCGCCAACTCAAACGATGGAGCCGTGCCAAGAAAGAAGCACTGATTGCCGGGAATACTTCAGAATTGCGTTCGCTAAGCCGAAGTCACGATTGAATAATCTCTCAGGTTGCTGTTCCAAAACTATATCTCCTTTTCAGAAACAGGGAATGAGACTATATTGACATTTCTTTAAGGAGGCTCTTATGCAAGGACGTGCCATTGGATGGGTTGTTCTGGCGGTGTGGATGACGACGGGATTGACGGGCTGGACCCAGTCGGCCGCGCCGGATGAGCGCGGCTTATGGAAGGCCTGGGTCAGTCATACCAATGCGCCGGATGATCACCTCGCTGTCCTGGCCGCCTGCCGCGAGTTTAGCTCCAAGACCAACCAGGATCCGCTGGTGGTGGTTGCCCAGGGGCTGGAAGCCTGGCACCTGCTCAAGTCCGGAAGCACCAACGAGGCGATGCACCTTCTCAACAAGATGCTCGTCCTGCCTGAAAATGCCTCCCCGCTCCAGAAGGCTGGCGCCGAAATTGCCCGCAGTTGGATGACCCGGATCGACAGGGAAATGATCCGCCTCGTGCTGAAGAAGATCTATGTGCGTGACATTGAGTTTCCGGAGTCGCTTGAAGCGATCAAGGCGCTCAAGATCAAGCGGATGCCGCCCTTCGAGGATCGATGGGGCAAGCCCTGGGTCTATAAGCGGGGCAGCTCGATCAAGGGGATGGAAAAACAGCTGTATACGCTTGAGTCCACCCGGCTGGGGAGTAAATCCGACATCAGGAAAGCCCTGGCCATGCCCTATGCCGGGGGAATCAACCTGGAGCCCGTGCGGGTCTCGTCGGTGAGTTCCGACACCTACGAGTTCTCGTCCCCCTCCCGGAAGTCCATGCTCCTGCAGGCGGGAGCGGACATGGAGGGGGTCACCCTCGCCTACATTGGCGTCAACATTATCGTGATGGCGGATGACAACCATTGGCGGGTCGTAATTAAGCCGAGATAAGGGAAAATGGAGAACCTGGAGCAGACGATTGCGAAGATCCTTGCAGGTGACCCTGATCTTTACCGGGAGATCGTGGGGGCGTACGAGCAGACGGTGCGTGCCACGCTGGCCGCCATGGTGCCGGATCCCAACTCCGTGCCCGACCTGACCCAGGAAGTCTTCATCATCGCCTTCCAGCGTCTCTCTTCCTATCAGCCCGGAACCAACTTTGTGGCATGGATTCGTGCGATTGCCCGCAACGTGGCGCAGAACGAACGCCGCCGCTGGTATCGCCGCCGCGAGATGGAGGAGGGGTTCAGGACGGAGGTCGATTGTCAGGTCGATGCCCGCGTCGACACCCTGATTGAGGATTTGCCGGAGGATCTTCTCGACTCCCTCAAGGATTGTTTTGGCAAGCTGCAGGGAAAGACCCGCGCCGTCATGGACGGGTTCTACTTCAAGGACAACACCATCAACGAGCTGGCCAGCCTGCTTCAGGTTTCAACCAGTGCCGCCAAGGTCATGCTGCACCGGGCCCGGGGGGCCCTCGGTTCCTGTCTCCAGAAGAAAGGAAACTGCCGTGTTGAATGAGCAGGAAATGACCCGTCTTCTGGATGATTATGTGGACGGCCGCCTGGATGAGGAAGGCCGCCGGCAGTTGCTGGCCCTGCTTGAGGAGTCAGCGGAGTTCCGCAATCGCGTTGCGATCACCTCCCTTGTCCAGCGACTGCTGGTTTCGGCCAAGCTCCCCCCGGTTACGGGCGGGCGAGTGATGCAGGCGTTACGGGCGGGCGGGATCATTCCCGAGCAGGCTCCCGACACGAGGGCGCCCCACAAAATCAAGGCGGTGACACCCCGGTCCGAAGCCCCGGGTCGCCCGGAGTTGATCCGGAAGCGGGAGAGCTGGAACCAGGCTGTGGCCGCTCCTCGCCAGGTTCCGCTCTGGATCCCTGTGACAATCCTGCTGGTGTGCCTGGTGTCTGCCGCCGGGTACTGGTGGTACATGCAAAATGGCGGAAAGTATGGGCAAGGCCCTGACGTTCCCGCGGGACTTGACGGCGGGGCTGAGGTGCCGGTATTGCCATCCCCTGGCGGGGATCAGGGGGGGGGCTTGCGTCCGCCGGTGGCTGGGACGAATTTGGACAATGTTCTGCTCCCGCGGGGAGGCGAGACGGATCAGGTCGCGTTCGTTGTCGCACCCCCACCGGCTCAGGATTTGCCGGAATCCGCTTTTGTGGATGATTCCCCCGCGCCGACCGGCGATGGTTCAACCGAGCCCGGTTTTGTTCCTCCCGATTCGGGGGGTGGGGCGGGAACGGCCAAAACACCCAAAGACGGATCAGTAAAAGAAGGGCAACCGGGTACACAGCCGCGAAACCAGCCCCAGGTGCCGGTGATGTTCATCAAGCTTGATATCGGTGATCCGCGTTATTGGAATGCAACACCCGGCGATCTGGAGGGGTTGCTGCTTGAACTCAAGGCGCGGGCCCGCTTGTCGTACCGGATGGAGGTGCGGCCCTTGGATCAGATCAAGACTGATCCCGAAAAAAATCCCATTCTGTTTCTCAGCGGACATTACCATTTCGCCTTCACTCCGGCCCAGCGGGCGATGCTGCGGAAATTCATGATGGCGGGCGGCATGATGGTGTTTGATACAGGGTTGGGTTCCAAGCCGTTCTATGATTCGGCGCGCCGGGAACTGCGCATTATTTTCAGGGATGTTCCGCTGCAACGGCTTGGTTCCGATCATCCGGTATTCAGATCCTATTTCGACCTTCCCCGGGTTCACTACGGGGCGGGTGTTCTAGCCGTCACCAGGAATCCCGATGATCAGGAGCCTTGGATCGAGGGGGTGACGATCCACTGCCGCACCGTGGCGATGCTATCGCGGTGGGGGATGGCAATCGGCTGGGAGAAGCGGGCGCGGGACGGCCAGCCGGCCTATACCTCGGAAGAGGCCATCCGGCTGGGGATCAACCTTTTTTCCTATGCGCATGCACTGCGGGGCTGGGCCAAACAACCTTCGGTAACGGGAGCGATCACCGACCCGTTCGCGGCCGGGAAGGGTGACAGGCTGTTTGTGGGACAGGTTCGATATGAGGGAGAATGGAATCCCCGCCCTTCAGCGTTACCCATATTATTGAAAACGTTCAATCAGCGCACCGCGGTCCCTGTGAGGCTCGGCATAAAGGAGTTAAGGCTTTCGGATCCCAAGATATTCGATTCTCCAGCGCTGTATCTAACTGGACATGAAGGGGTTAAGTTTTCAAATGACGAGGTTGCCATGCTCCGAAAATATCTGGAAAGCGGCGGGTTCCTCTTTGCCGAGGCTTGTTGCGGGCGCCGGGGGTTCGATCAGGCCTTCCGTGCCGCGATGAACCGGGTACTGCCTGATCAGCGTATGGTTCCAATTCCAAGAAAAAATGATGTTTTTTCAGTTCCCAGCGTGATTAAGAAGGTCAGCGTCACGCCATTATTGGCAAATTTGCTTGGAACAACGGTCATTGCGCCCAAATTGGAAGGAATTGAGCTGAATGGGCATTATGTCGTCATATATAGTCCTTATGGCATGGCGGGAAGTTGGGAAATGACCCAGAGTCCTTATGCCTTGGGCTATAATGATACCGAGTCGCTTCGACTGGGGCAGAACATCCTGATGTATTCGCTGACTCATTAGTCCGTTTTTTTAGTGCGGCTACAGTGAATTCACAATGTAACCTTTTTCTGTTTCAGGACATTATAGAAGTGAAGAGGGCATTAAGTCCGAATCAAGGTTGAGAAACCAAACAAAGGAGAAGAGAGATGAAGTATATCGTACCAGCGTTGGCCGCGACATTGTGCGCGGGAGTTGCGTTCGCGGCGGGTGATGGCAGTGATGAAGCTGGGTTCGTCCCGGTTCCGCACGAGATCAAGTTGCCTTCGGCCCCGCCCCGTACCAGTGCCTCGGCGGAAACCTACATCCTGGGTGGATGCTGCAATCCGATGTCCCGGACTGAAGCCAAGACCCCGCCGGTTCCGCCGGCCCTGATCACGAAGGTGACGGAGTAATCCTCGTCTTCGAGATTGTCTGATAGGCGAGCGGCAGGGATACCCTTGCCGTTCGCCTTTTCATTTCATGAAACTGGAACGTTGCCCGATTGTAGGCTATGGCAAGAGCGAGACGCCGGAAAACACCGTCCGGCGCCTTGAGGCTGCGCTTGGAGCCCTGTATCAATATAAGTATCTCGCAGGTCAGACTGCCGAGTACCTGTATTGGAGCGGGGTATTCATCGATGAACTCGATTTCGAGGGAATGGGGAAGGGTATCTCGCCCATTCTGTGCAAGGCGAGCGCTTTGGCGGAGACGGCCGAGCGGCTGGCCATACGCGACCTCACCCGGTTGCCCGGTTATCTCCACGCACACCAGAGGGATGTTCCCGATGCCCTCGGGATTGGCGAGTTACTGGTTCATATTGTTTCCGCGACACCCGGTGTTATCCGGCAGATCCAGGACTCGGAACTTGCGCAACATTGGGTGGATGCCGAATCCCTTTTGACCGGTAAAAAGCGGAAGGTTCCAGTCAAATACATCCACGGCATCAGCGGCACCAACGGCTTGGCCTCGGGGAACCGGTTCGAGGAAGCCCTGGTTCAGGCCACGAACGAAGTCTATGAGCGCCGCGCCGCCATTACGGTGCTCCGCAGCAAGTTGATCATGCCGACGTTCGACCCTGCCACCCTGACGAATCCGATCATCCTGAGCCAGCTTGCCGCCCTGCGGGCGAAGAATATCGAGATTACCATCAAGGATCTTTCCTTTGGCGGGATCCTGCCTTGTGTCGGCGTCTATTTTGAGAACCACAATGTCTCACCCGAGCTCCAGTTCCATCACGTCCTGAATGTGGGGACCTCCTTTGACCGCGAGGAGGCCATCATGCGTGCGCTGACCGAATTCGCGCAGGGCCGGAAATTTGAAAACCGCCCGATTCGGGAAAATGTCGAACGGCTCAAATGCCAGGGCGACAACACTGATAATTTCCTGTCCCTGTTCAAGCATGGTTACATCTCCTATACCCATGCGGATTTCCTGAAGGAGGGGGACCTGGTTCCCTTCGACCGCGGCGACCTGTTCACCGATTGCCTGGATGAAATTGAAAAGGCGAAGGTGATTTTCCGCCAACTCAATCTGGATTACCTGGTGGTGGACTGTACCGATCCGCGCATCGGCTTCCCGGTGGCGCAGGTTATTGTGCCGGGCTATTCCGATATCCTTCCCTATTATCCCAGATCCAGCAGGGTTCTGTTCCAGGGGGCGAGCCGGGATGACGTGATTGGGTATTACGATGAAGCCAAAGAGTAGAATCGTCCTGATTTCCATGCCCTTCGCCTCGCTGGCGATTCCCTCCATCGCGTTGTCCCAGTTAAAAGCAGCCCTGGAGGCGCGCCTGCCGGGCGAAACCGATATTGAGACGCTTTACCTGAACCACGAGTTTGTCGGATTTCTGGGGAATCTTGAGGCCTATCGGCATGCGTTTTCACATCACGGGTTCATGACGGGGATAGGTGACTGGTTCTTCCGCCAAGCGGCGTTCCCCCAGGCGCCCGACAATACCACCGAGTACTTCGAACGGTATTATGCCCATTCCGAGCCGGAAGCCCGGATGGCCTGGCAGGCGTTGCTGGAAAAAAGGGCGGCTGTGAACGAATTCCTGGACGGCGTGATCGCGGCTTATCGGCTGGCGGAAGCCGATATCGTCGGGTTCACGGCGTTGTTTGCCCAGACCGTCGCCTCCTTTGCCCTGGCGCGGCGTCTCAAGGCGGCAAACCCTGATCTGGTTGTGGTGATGGGGGGCGCGGCTTGCCGGGATGAAATGGGGATTGAGTACTCCCGGCAGGTCGAAGTCATAGACCATTTTTTCCAGGGTCCCGCGCTCATCAGTTTTCCCGAGTTTGTGCGGCGCTACCGGGAGTCCGGGTCGACCCAAACTGAAGAGCTGCTCATAAAAGGCGATGAACTGGACATCAATACCAACCTGATGCTGGATTACGATGAGTTCCTGGACTCGCTGGAGCGGAACTTCCCGGGTGGCGGAGTCCAGCCGGTCCTGTTATTTGAAACATCCCGCGGCTGCTGGTGGGGGGAGCGGCAGCGCTGTACCTTCTGCGGCCTGAACGGGTCATCGCTCTGCTTCAAGGCGATGACGCCGGAGAATGCCCTCGGGCAGATCCAGTCGCTTTTCCGCTATGCCTCGCGATGCTCCTTCCTGGAGAGCGTGGATACGGTCCTCCCCCTGGGATACATGGAGAAAGTCATGCCGGCACTCCATCCCCCTCCGGGCCTGAAGATCCAGTACGAGGTGCGGGCGACGCTTGGGGTGGCTGAGCTCTCCGCCTTATGCCAGGCAGGCGTGACGGTTCTCCAGCCCGGCATTGAGAGCCTCTCTACAGCCACCCTGAAGCTGATGAGGAAAGGCACTTCCGCCTTCCAGAACGTGAAGTTTCTGAAGGCCTGCGCCCGGTTCCCGTTGACCCTGGGCTGGAATCTCCTGATTTTTTCCCCGGGTGAGCAGGAGGAGACTTACGAGCGGTATCTCCGCCTGATTCCCCGCCTGACGCACCTGCACCCGCCCCAGGCGGTCAGCCTGATCGGGTTTGTGAGGTATAGCGAGTATTTCGATCATCCGGCTGATTACGGACTGGAACTGCGCCCTGAGGACCATTATTACCTGACTTTTCCCTTTGATGCTGAATCCATCCCCCGGGTGGCCATCAAGTTCTATGATGTCCATGCCGATGTGCCGCGCATGGAGGCCTGGTTGCGGCGGCTGAATGCGGCGGTAGCCCAATGGCGGGTTCGCTGGCTGAACGAGGATCATCGCCAGGAATCCCGGCTTTGCCTCGCCGAAGACGGAACCACCCTCTATGATTCGCGGGATGGTTCCGCGGTTCTGCACAAGCTGGATGCGACTTCGCGCGCCCTCCTGGAATACCTGGAGTTGCCGCGGAAGGAAGAGGATGTCCGGGTCGCCTTCTCCGGGGACGATGGCGTCAAGGCGATGGCCTTCCTCAGGGAGCGGGGCTTGGTTTTCGAGGAAGAGGGGCGGATATTCAGTTTGGTTGCGGGATGATCAGGCATTGTCTTTGACTTGTT
>JAABPW010000012.1 GCA_011391785.1 Verrucomicrobiota bacterium | reverse complement strand
CCGACATGCTCCGGCGCGGTATCCTTCCCTCCCTGGCGCTGACGGCGCCGATTTTTCTGGGCGGGCTGGTGTTGTCCGTCGGCCTGGCGCTGGTCTGCGCCTACTGGCGGAACCACTGGCAGGACCGGGTGCTGGTGATCACCTCCGTGGCCCTGATGAGCGTGAACTATCTGGTTTGGATCATTTTCGGGCAGTTTTTCCTGGCCTACAAGATGGAGTGGTTCCCGATCTGGGGTTTTGAGTCCTGGCGGTACCTGCTGCTGCCGGTGACGGTCGGCATCGTCAGCGGGCTGGGGGCCAACCTGAGGTTCTACCGGACAGTCATCCTGGATGAGATCTACAAGGACTATGTCCGTACCGCCACGGCCAAGGGATTGAGTCCGGCGGCGGTGCTACTCCGGCATGTGCTGCCGAACGCCATGATCCCCATCGTGACCAACATGGCGCTGGCCATTCCGTTCCTTTATACCGGCAGCCTGCTGCTGGAGAGCTTTTTCGGGATTCCGGGGCTGGGCGGCATGAGCATCAACGCCATCAACTCCTCGGACGTGGATGTGGTGCGTGGCGTGGTTCTGGTGGGGGCGGTGCTGTATGTCGTGGCGAGCCTGCTGACGGATATCTGCTACGCCCTGGTGGATCCGAGGGTCAAGTTGAGGTAAGACGAAATGGAAGAGCGAGGACAATCAGAGTGGCGGGAGGCATGGCGCGAGCTGTGCCGGCGGCGCATGATCCGGGGGTGTCTCTGGATTATCGCGGCCTTCCTGCTGGTTGCCCTCTACGGGGAGATTGTCTACCGGTATTACCAGGTGACGGACCGTGTGCCCTCCTACCAGCAGGTCAACCTGGCGGAGCGCTACCTGCCGCCCAGTTTCCCGCAGCATCCGTTCGGGACGGACAATCTCGGGCGGGATGTTCTGCAGCGAACGGTGCAGGGTGCCCGCATCGCCTTCATGGTCGGGGTGGTGACGTCCCTGATCGCGATTCCCATCGGGGTTCTGCTGGGCTGTATCAGCGGGTATTTCGGGCGGCGGGTGGATGATGCCGTGGTCT
Organism: Verrucomicrobiota bacterium; assembly: GCA_011391785.1. GTDB lineage: Bacteria > Verrucomicrobiota > Kiritimatiellia > CAIKKV01 > CAITUY01 > JAABPW01. Next base: position 7,432 of record JAABPW010000012.1, on the reverse strand, counting down.
GGCTTTATTCGACCATTGAGAGCATTCCGGGCCTGCTGTTCATCCTGGCCATCGCCATGGTGGTGGGCAAGGGGATGCTGGGGGTTTACCTGGGGATCGGGTTGACGACGTGGGTGGGGTTGTGCCGGCTGTTGCGGGGCGAGGTGATGAAGCACCGCGAGCGGGCATATGTCCTGGCGGCGCGGTCGCTGGGTTACAGTTCCTGGCGGATCATCTTCCGGCATATCCTGCCCAACGTGTTCCATATCGTGATCATCACGTTTTCCATCCGTTTCCCGGCGGCGATCGGGACGGAGGTATTCATGAGCTTCCTCGGAATTGGAGTGCAGGGCGAGCCTTCATGGGGTATTATGATCAGCAATGCCCGTCTCAGGCTCTGGCAGGGGATGTGGTGGGAAATGACCGCTGTCACGGTTGCCATCCTGGTGGTGGTACTGGCGTTCAATCTGGTGGGCGATGCGTTGCGAGATGCGCTCGACCCGCGTTCACGAGCGAGAGAAAGTTAATATTATGCCTAAAAAAGCGGCTTTAAAGACGGTGAACCACGACAGCCTCCTGGAGTATTTCAAGAAGCCTGACTATGCCCCGCAGACACTCGGGGAGCTGTCGGATGTCTTCGACGTGCGGGGCGGGGGACGCCAGGCGCTGGTGGATCTCCTCCACAAGATGGTGATGAACGGGGAGATTGTCCTCATCCGCAAGACCCGTTATTCCCTCGGCGCGCCCGCCGACCTGGTCACCGGCCGGCTGGAAGTGAAGCGGTCCGGTGACGGCTACCTCACCAATCTGGAGGGGGAGCTGACCGTCAAGATCGACCGCGGGCATCTCGGCACGGCCCTGCCCGGCGACAAGGTGGTGGTGCGGTTGGAGCCGACCCGGGTCGGCATGGCGGACTGGCAGCGGCACGGTGTGGTGATCCGGGTGCTGGAACGCGGTGCCCGGGTGGTGGTGGGAACCCTCAAGAGCACGGGGAAATTCCTGTATGTGGCGCCGATGGATCCGTCCTACCAGCAGGATTTCTATGTGTCCGATGCCCATGGCGCCCAGATCAACGACCGTGTAGTGATTCAGTTCACCAATTGGGAAAACAAGCACGTCAATCCCGAGGCCGAGATTATCGAGGTGATCGGGCCGGCCGACAATCCGTCGCTGGACACGCTGGCGATCATGCGGCAGTACGATTTGCCCGAGGAGTTCCCCGTGGAAGTCATGCGGGAAGCCAGCGCCTCCGCCGGCCGCCTGACGCAACCGGGAAACCGGGTGGATCTGCGTCCCAAGTTCATCTTCACGGTCGATCCGGTAACCGCCAAGGATTTCGACGATGCGCTTTCCCTTGAGCGCGACGACGAAGGCCGGCGGGTGCTGGGGGTGCATATCGCCGATGTGTGTCATTTCGTGACCAAGGGGAACGCCCTTGACCGCGAGGCCATTGAGCGCGGCAACAGCGTGTACCTGCCCGACAAGGTCATTCCCATGCTGCCCGAGGAACTCTCCAACGGCCTGTGCAGCCTCAAGCCCGACCAGGACCGTCTTGCCTTTTCGGCGTTCATCACGTTTGATGATGCCGGGCGCGTGATCCGCTCCAAGTTCGCACGCACCATCATCCGCTCCCGGCTCCGGCTGACCTATGAGCAGGCGCTGCAGGTGCTCCAGACTCCGGCCGGAATGGCCTGCAAGGTCGAGCTTCCCGATGGCGCCCGGCAGCTGGTCAATGAGGTGTGCGAGCTGGCGATGCAGCTGCGGGCCCGCCGCCTGGCGCAATACGCGCTGGATATCAACATGCCCGAGAACCAGGTGATTATCGGCAAGGGCGGCATGATCGAGGATATCCGCCCGGTGGAGAACGACATTTCGCACCAGATGATCGAGGAATGCATGGTTGCGGCCAACGAGGCGGTGGATCATGAAATCAGCACCCGCGGGATGAAGCTCATCCATCGCCTGCATGAGGCGCCGGCGGAAGACAAGATCGAGATGCTCACCGCCGACCTGCACGACATGGGTTACCAGCCCGGCCAGCTCAACAACCGGCGCAACCTCATGGAGTTCCTGACGCGCATCCGGGACACCCCCCTTGCGAACAGCGCCCAGATGGCGGTGTTGCGGAGCATGAAACGGGCGGTTTACAGCTCCAAGGAAGGCGGCCATTTCGGCCTGGCGAAGAAATTCTACGCGCATTTCACCTCGCCGATCCGGCGTTATCCGGACCTGGTGGTGCACCGCATCCTGGCCGCCATCCTGGAGTCACGATCGAATCCCTATCCGGCCGAGGAGCTGGAGAGGTTGGCGGTCCATTGTTCGGAAACCGAGCAGACGGCACAGGAGGCCGAGCGGGAGTTGCTTGAAATCAAGAAATACCGGTTCCTGGCCCAGCAGATCGAGCAGCACGCCGCCCGGGTGTATGATGCCGTGGTTGTGAAGGTCATGAACTTCGGCCTGTTTGTCGAATTGGACGGGCTGGGGGTTCAGGGACTCGTGCATGTGTCGGCCATCTCGGATGCCTTCGTCCGGTTTGATCCCGGCGACAAGGCGCTCCGGGCGGGGCAGGATGTGTACAAGCTCGGCACCCGGATCAAGGTCCTGGCCGTGAAGGTCGACTTTGAAAAACGGCGGATTGATTTCGCCTTGGAGCGTCCTGCGGCGAATCGCCCGGTTTCGGCGCGGCAGGCCAAGGGCGGCGCGGCAGGACAGCCCCAGCAGGCGCGGCGGGGCGGGGGACAAGGACAGGCGCAGCAGCGTGGCAGGAGGAGGCGACGGTGATGAGATCAGTATTCGGTGTTCAGTCTTCAGTGTTCAGAGTCCAGATCCCCATGTCCTGGGTCCTGCGTCCTTGCCGGGCGGGTCAGGTTATTGGTTCCCGCCTGGTTGGTGTGGTTTTGTTTGCACTCATTTCCGTTGCGAGTCTTCCGGCACTGGCGGAGGGGAAGCCCCTGTCGATTTTGGATGAGCGGTTCACGGCATTGGAAACGCCGGTGTGCATGGAATATGAAGTCGGCTACCGGCTGATGAACATCGAGTTGCGCCGGATCGGCAACATCGTGGCGACCACGACCATCGGGCGGTGGCGGCACCGGATCACGGGACAGGAAGTGCCCGCCCTGTTTGTGGATATGAAGGTGGATTCGCCCGACAACGGCAAGCCCGGGGAGCGCGGGCGTATCTCGATCCATGACCGGATTGTCGCGGTGCTGACCGTGCCGGATTTGCAGGCGCTGGTTTTTGCCAAGTACACGGACGAATATCTCAATCCGCTGATCGGGCGTACCGTTACGGCGCTTTCCTGGTCGATGTATGATACCCAGTCAGGCCAGTTGGAGTACGAGAGCCGTGAACTGAAAACCGGGGTGGTTTCAACGAATCTGGTGAACCGGGAGGAACTTTTGAAGTTAAGCCGGAGGATCAGGCCGGTGATGGAGTTCCTGGTGGGGCAATACAAGGCGCCGTCGCAGGACCAGGCCGTGCTGGACAAGGGGCGGATCGTGGCGAACATGGACGGGAATGTCGTGGCGTTGCGCATCCTGACGAAGAGGGAGAAGAGCCCGTCCTGTCTTGACCGTCCCCGGATGGATTCAATGTGCATCAAGACCGTGGCCGAGCGGGGCAGCAGTGTGCGTCCCCGTGACTTCCGCGCCTGGAGCATGACGTTCGCGAAAATGGCGGAAATGTTGAAGGACGCGGACTTGGCCAAGGCCGCCAGGACGGCGCCGATGGAGACGATTGTGCCCATGGCCGTCGACTACGAACTGGGCCTGGGTAGTGTCCGCTGCACCATGACGTCGATTCATGTTGGCAAGACGCCCGGCATCGGGCATACCGCGATTGTGACGAAGGATTCGGGGCTCATCGTCCGCGAGTAGTCATAGCGTGGGGGGATGGGTTGTGCAGATCATCAGGGGATAAGGGGGGGAATCTATGCACAGGATCATGATCCGCATCGGGTTTGTCGGATTGTTGATAGTGGCGGCTGGCTGTACCAGCATTCGGCGGCCGTCCGGCAGTGCGCCGGTTGAGCGTCGAATGCTGGTCACGGGGTACTGTCCTTGCCAGGACTGCTGCTCCTGGCACCGCAACTGGCTGTTGCGTCCGGTTTACGATTCCGGCCCCCTCAAGGGGAAGCGCAAGGACATTGGCGTGACGGCCAGCGGCACCAAGGCGCGCCATGGCACCATTGCCGCCGATACCCGGAGATACCCCTTCGGCACGGTGATGTGGATCGAGGGCTACGGGATGGGGCGCGTCGAGGATCAGGGCGGTGCCATCAAGGGCGATCATATCGACCTGTTCTTCAAGTCCCATGCGGACGCCCAGGAATGGGGCAAGCGCACCCGCCGCGTCAAGATCTGGTACCCTTAGTGCGCAGAAAAGCTTTACCACCCGCTTCGCTGGAGGGACGGAGGCTGAGGGAGAGCCTCCGTCGCCAGGGCTATGGAGGCCAAGGGGGGGGAAGAAGAAAATGTTTCGCGAATTTCACGGGGCCGGAGTACCTGCTCCGTGAAATTCGCGAAACACCTCCGGTGAAAAGAGAAGAAGGTATTGTTTGCCCGAAGGGCGGGTAGGGTCTCTGTATTCTTCTCCAGGAGAGGGTTGCGGCAATTTTCAAATGGGGTACTCGCCATTTTAAAATTGCCGCAACATTTTCTGCCTCTCTCCCTCAGTCTCCGTTCCTCCGTGGTATATCTTGATTTCCGCTATTGTCCAGTGGTCGGATTATCAGTGCTGCCGGAAGGTCCAGAAGCGGTGTGACAGGAACAGGCCGGTGCAGACGATGCCCTCGGCGCAAACCTTGGGCAGGAATTGAATCATGTTGGGGCGGAATCCGGTGAGGTGGGCGATGGCATCCGTCAGCGCCAGGGGGAAGGCGCTGTGCCGGACAAACTGGATGTGGAACAGCCAGACCAGAAGTTCCGACAACGCATAGGATGCAGCCCAGACAATCCAGAACCGTATGAATTCCCGGCGGGTACCGTCCACTTGGCGGCGCTCGAACGTCCAGAGCTTGTTGCCGAGGAAGCTGAACAAGCCGCCGCAGGGGCGGCTGATCAGGTTGGATATTTCGGGCGAAAACCCCGCGAAATGGATCAGTAGCCCGTAGATGGTGAAATCCGTGATGGCGCTGCCAAACCCAACCGTTACGTATTTCTTGATTTGTGTGATCCAGCTCATAAACCTCCAAAAGTTGTGAAAACTATCAGCCGGCAGGACGGCAGACTATAAAAATCGTTTTTTCTCCTTCTGGAATTCCTGTTTTTTCTGTATATTGAACGATTAATTTTAGCGGAGGTCCGTGATTATGAAGCAGAGATTCACGTTGAAGTCCCTAGTCGTGATCGCGGTGCTCTGGGTTAGCTTAGCCTCCAGTTATGGGGCACCCTTCGCCAGGCAATTCTCCTTTACCCAGCCGGATGGGACGGCGATCACGCTTTGGGGGCAGGGGGATGAATTCTACGCCGTTTTCGAGACGCTCGACGGGTATTCCGTTGTCTTCAATCAGGCCACGAAAGCCTATCATTTTGCGACGCTGTCGGCCGATGGTGCCGAGTTGTTGCCTCTGACGTATCGGGTCGGGAAGGCGGATCCCTCCAAGCTGGGAATTGCCAAGCACCTGCGTATAACTCCTGAATCCAGGCGGATTAAGGTCGATGGACGGTTCCAGAAGTGGGATCAGGGCATGCAGGTTACGAAACGATGGGCTGACTTGAAGTCGGCCATGCGTCTTGCGGAAGAGGCGGTTGCGAGCAGCGGAACGAATACTCAGGGGGTTCTCTCTCCTCCCGGTGCCACCGCAGGAACCAAGGTTGGGTTGACATTGTTGATTGATTTCGATGACGACCCGGCCACGATCCCCAAGGCGAGTATTGTCGACTTTCTGAACGGTCCCAATTACACCGGTTACAGCAACAACGGCTCGGTCATGAAGTATTTCCTGGATAATTCCAACGGATATCTGACCTATACCAATGTCGTCACGGTTTACATCCGCATCCCCAATACGCTTCACCCGAAGAGTTATTACGACGATACGAGCAAGGACTGCGGGGACCAAGGAAATATCCTCATCAAGGATGCGCTTGACATCATGAAGGCGATGCCCAATTACGCGACCGAAATCTTGCCGACGTTCAGTACATTGACCGTGGACGGCGGGAACAGTGCCATCGCGCTCAATGTCTTTTATGCCGGTAACTGCAACTCGGCCTGGAGCTGTGGACTGTGGCCGCATTCCTGGTCGTTGTACAACGTGGGCGCTCAGTCGCTTGGCGATGGCAAGTCTGTCAGCCGGTATCAGCTTACGGATATCGGTAGCTCCCTTGAGCTCGGCACGTTTTGCCATGAGAACGGGCACATGCTTTGCGGGTATCCCGATATCTACGACTATGGTTATGATTCCAGCGGTGGTGCCGGATACTGGTGCCTGATGAATTCAGGCGGGCATGGAGGTAACCCGGCCCAGGTTTGTGCTTATCTCAAGAAGGCCTCGGGATGGTCCACGACAATCAATATCAATTCCAATAGTGCCCTGCTCGCCTCGGTTAGCTCCAGCGGTACTGATTTCAACAAGTTCTACCGTTACCAGAAGCCGGGAGTGTCCACGGAGTATTTTCTCATCGAAAACCGCCAGAAAACAGGACGTGACGCGAACTATGTTCCTGGTGGCGGTATTTGTATCTGGCATATCGACGAACTGGGGAATAAGGATAATCAGAGCATGATAACCAATAGCTCTCATCTTAACTACGAAGTGACCCTGGTTCAGGCTGACAACCTGTGGCATCTGCAAAATGACTTGAACTCCGGTGATTCCAAGGATGTGTACTACAGCGGCAATACCGCTGCGGCGTACAGTAATCGGTTCAGCGATGCTACGACGCCCCGGGCCTGGTGGTGGGATGGAACCCCCTCCTTCGTTGATTTCTACAATTTCAGCGCCAATGCCGCCACCATGACCTTTGTTGTAGGAAATCCTTCCTATGGGCTTTTGGTCTCTGAAAACCCCGATCCCGTCGATATCGGGAGCAATCTTACCTATTCGATTGTCGTTACCAACATGACGGGAATTCCGGCAACCGGACTGCTGGTGACCAATACCCTGCCATCCAGCGTCAATTTTGTTTCAGCCTCGGCCGGTGGTGTTTACGGCAGTGGGCGTGTGACTTTTTCCATTGCCACGCTGAACGGTGGGGCGTCGTCCAACTTGTCAATCGTCGTCACGCCCACGATGAGCGGGTTGATCACCAATACGGTGGTGTTGTCCAATTATACCGCTTCTGCGGTAACAAGGGTGCGTTCACCGGCGGTGATGGCGGTAACGCCTGCCACTCTTGATTTCGGAGCGATCACCACCAATCAGACGGTTTCGCTCAGTTTCATGGTTGCCAATACGAATACGGATGGTTCTACCCTCTATGGGTCGGCTCAGGTTCCGGCACCGTAT
>JAABPW010000022.1 GCA_011391785.1 Verrucomicrobiota bacterium | reverse complement strand
GTTCAATCGGCTCCTCGGGCATTTCAACTGAACTTACCGACTCCTCCATCATCGTCCATTACAACCGGGGCGACTGGTACGAGCCGAGAGTCTCCTTTCAGCTTACCGGCTATGTGCCGGGGAAATTCCGGGTCCTGCCGCCCGTGATCCGTGAAGTCGGAAATCCCGGGTTCATGTCGGTCGGTCCGACTGTTGAAATGACAGTGCTGGCGGTTGGTGAAAAGTCGCCCGATCCCTACCGGATGAACAGTAACGAGCGCTACGCCTTTGGAAAGTGCTATTTCGACGATGGGGACTATGGCGCCGCCATCGAGTATCTCACGCCATTTTTCGAGGAGAATCGCAACAACGTCGACCTGGCCCGCATGCTGCTCTGGTGCTACACCACGCCGAAGTTCTACGATTCCCGGAGAATCGTGAATCTCTTTGAGATCCTCCGTGAGAAGAATCCGGACCTTGAGATCCCGTTCGACCGCCTGCTCACCGTGGGGGCTGCCTACCGGGATATCGGGGAGTTTGAGCGCTCGTGGAGCATCTACCGCGCCGTTGTTGCCGCGAGTTTCGCCAACGATTCCGGCATCAGTGCCGTGCTGGAGGACGAGGGACGATTCCTGGGCTCCATCGCCTTCCAGGAACGCGTCTGCCGTGAATATCCGGACACGGCCGAGGTGGTCTCCGCCAGCTTCGCGGTATCGCAGCTTCTCTACCAGAAGTCCGCCAAGGCCCACGAACTGCCGAAGGAGGATGGGGTCCAGCCCGAGAAGATCGACATGCTCAAGCGCACTGCCGACCTGCTCGTTCAGTTCCTGGCGCACCATCCGGCCGATCCGCTTTGCGACCAGGCCGGGTTCAGTCTTGCCAACGCCATGCTGGACCTCAAGAACTACCCGCTGGTTGTCCGGTTCAGCCTGGAATTCGGCCAGCGCCATGCGGACAGCAAGCTCGCCCCGAGTTTCCAGTACATGACCGCCCTCGGCCTGTTCTGGCAGAGCCAGTACCGCGAGGCGATCACCGCCGCCACCGTGGTTGCCAATGGCGACAGCAAGGATCGCGACTTTGCCCGCTACATCCTTGGCCAGGTTTACCATGCCGAGAGCAAGCCGGCCGCCGCCATCGAGTGGTACGAGAAGGTTAAGACGCTGTATCCCGACGCGGCCGAGGCGATCACCTACTTCGAGGAGAAGCGCATCTCCCTTGAAGAGGTTACCATCGCGAAGCCCGGTGAAAAGATCGTCCTCCCGCTGAAATACCGGAACATCAAGGAGGCGTTCGTTCAGGTCTACCGCGTGGATCTCATGAAGCTCTGCCTTCAGCAGAAGAACCTCAGCCAGATCACCGCGGTCCAGCTTGCCGGCATCAAGCCGGAATTCGAGAAGACCCTCACGCTCGGTGACGGCAAGGATTATGTCGACAAGGAGCGCAAGCTCGAGCTCGGGCTCAAGGACGAAGCCGCCTACCTTGTCATTTGCCGCGGCGATGACCTCTTCACCAGCGGCATGGTGCTCATCACCCCGTTGAAGATCGAGGTTCAGGAAGATACCGTCAGCGGCCGTGTGCGCGCCAATGTGCTCGACACCGTCAAGGGCGGGTACCGTCCCGAAGTGCATGTCAAGGCCATCGGCAGCGCCGACAGCGAGTTCCGTGGAGGTGAAACCGACCTGCGCGGTATCTTCACGGTCGACAACCTGCGCGGCAAGGCCACCATCATCGCCCGCGAAGGCACCTCGCTTTACGCCTTCTACCGCGGTGATAAGTGGCTGGGCCAGCCCGCCAGCGCGCCGGCACAGCCTACCCCGCAAAGTCTGGGACTGCCTGCGGTTGATTATCAGGGCAACCTGTTCAGGGCCAACGAGGGGCAGCAGATGCAAATCAACAGCAGCTTTGACCAGGGGCGCCGCCAGAACACCAAGGGCATCCAGATGAAAAAGTTTTAAGGGGTGTCCGAATCATGGTGAGCAGGGTCATTGAAAATCTTTACATTGAGAACCAGACCATTCAGGATTGGCTGCGTGAACACGCCGGCAAATGATGAGGGAGCTGGTTTCCGTTAATGGGGTTTGAAGGGGGATTCGACATGGCCAGGAAAATGAGGGCGCGAAGCATCGGGATCTTGACTTCAGGCGGGGATTGTCCCGGATTGAATGCCGCGATACGCGGGGTGGCCAAGGCGGCCCTGTATCATGGCATGAAGGTTATCGGGGTCATGGATGGGTTCCGGGGACTTGTGGAAAACCGGACGGTTCAGATCGAGGACCAGCATGTTAGTGGCATCCTGACTCTCGGCGGGACCTTCCTGGGATCCAGCCGGGACAAGCCCTATAAGATGAAAATGGGCGACAAGGTGATGGACATGACGAGTGTGGCCATTGCCAATGCCAAGCGGCTCCAGCTGGACTGTCTCGTGTGCCTGGGGGGTGGTGGCACCCAGAAGAACGCCCTGCACCTTCACAAGGAGGGTGGGATCAATGTGCTGACCCTGCCCAAGACCATCGACAATGATGTCGCCCAGACGGATGTTTCCTTCGGTTTCGATACGGCATTGGGAATCGCCACGGAGGCGATTGACCGGCTCCACACGACCGCGACCAGCCACCACCGGGTGATTGTCTGCGAGCTCATGGGGCATTCGGCCGGGTGGTTGGCGCTGGGCGCCGGCATCGCCGGCGGAGCGGACGTGATCATGATCCCCGAGATTCCCTACAACCTGGAGGCGGTGGCCGAGCATCTCCGCAACCGGCGTCATCATGGAAAACGGTTCTCCATCATTGCGATTGCCGAGGGAGCCGTTTCCAGGGAGGAAGCGAAGCTTCTGGCGAAGGGGGGCAAGCCGGCCAGAATGAAGTTGGAAACGGTTATCAACAACGGGATTCACCTGGTGCGTGAGCCGATGTCCAGTCGTGTTGCGCGGCAGATCCAGCAGTTGACGGGGCTGGAGGCGAGGGTGACTCAGCTGGGGCATGTCCAGCGGGGCGGAACCCCCTCAGCCGCTGATCGGCTACTCTGCACCCGTCTGGGTACGAAGGCCGGCCAGTTGCTGATGGACGGGGTCTATAATGTCATGGTTGCCGTGCGGGGCGATGAGTGCGTGCCTGTTCCGTTGGCGAAAGTGGCCGGCTTCACGAAATATGTCCCGGCCAATCATCCCTGGGTCAAGACAGCCCGGCTGGTGGGAACCTGCATGGGCGATGTGGCGGAGGCGTAACGTGTCGGCACCCAAAAAACGCCTGCATCGCAGAAGGAACGTACCCGTGGCCGGGGCGGAGTTCCTGGACCGGGACTTGAACTGGCTTGAGTTCAACCGCCGGGTTCTGAATGAGGCCGTCGACGAGCGCACCCCCTTGCTGGAGCGGGTCAACTTTCTCTCCATTTTCACCTCCAATCTGGATGAATTTGTCATGAAACGGGTCTACGGGCTCCGCGAGCAGGTCTGGGTGGGCGTCAAACATCATGAATCGGGTGAGCATACTTCCGAGAGCCTGTTGCATGCCATTCACGGGGTGATTCAGGACATGCTGGTGAAGCAGGCGACAACCTACCACAGTGCCATCAAGCCGGCGCTGGCACAGCAGGGGATTCACCTGTTAAGCTGGGACAAACTGACGGAGGAGGAGAAGAAAACGGCGGCCGCCGTTTTTGAGAAGGTTGTCTTTCCCGTCCTGACTCCCTTGTCCGTGGATGAAGGGCATCCCTTTCCCTTCATCTCCAACTTGTCGCTGTCGCTGGGGATGACCCTGCTTGATCCCCAGACGGGTGTGGCTTCATTTGCGCGGGTGAAGATCCCCGATACCTTGCCGCAGTGGTTGCGGATTGAGACCGCAGGGTTCAGGAAGGCTTACCGGTTTGTATCGATTGTTGACCTGATTGAGCACCATCTTGACCGTCTTTTTCCGGACATGCGGATTACGGGCGTCATGCCGTTCCGGGTGACCCGGAATGCGGAAGTAGAAAGCGACCTCGATGATGTCGAGGACCTGCTCAAGGCGGTCGCGGAGCAGGTGAGGCAGCGGCGCATGGAATGTGCGGTGCGGTTGGAATGCGCCCCCGGCGCCGATCCCCTGAACCGGCGAATCCTGATGGATGCCCTCGAGCTGGGTGAGGAGGATGTGTATGAAATGCCCGGGCTGATCGAGTACCGCAGTCTCAGGCACATTGCCTCGCTCCCTTTCCCCGACCTGCGTTACGCGCCGTGGACGCCCCGTGTTCCCCTTTCGCTCCAGCCCGAGGAGTCCTGCATCTTCGACGTTATCCGGGCGGGGGATCTGCTGGTGCATCACCCGTATGAATCCTTTGACGACACCGTGCTCCGGCTCATCAAGGAGGCCGTGACCGACCCGGATGTGTTGGCGATCAAGATGACCTTGTATCGGACGGGGAAGGATAGTCCGTTTGTGCCGCTGCTGATCCGGGCGGCCGAGCAGGGCAAGCAGGTTGCCTGTCTGGTTGAGCTGAAGGCGCGGTTTGATGAAACGGAAAACATTCAAATAGCGCAAAAAATGGAGCGGGCCGGGGTTCACGTGGTTTATGGTGTGGAGGGATTGAAGACCCATACCAAGACAACACTGGTCGTCCGCCGCGAGGAGGGCGAATCCCGGTGTTACGCCCATATCGGGACGGGCAACTATCACCGGCAGACCGCCAGGCTCTATGTTGACGTCAGTCTCCTGACCTGCCGGCCCGACCTGACCGCGGATATCGTCGATTTGTTCAACTATCTGACCGGCCGGAACCGGAAGGGGGACTACCGTAAACTCCTGATCGCCCCGGCGAACATGAAGAGCCGTTTTCTTGAGCTCATCCGGCGCGAGATCGAGCACCAGAAGGCGGGCCGCCCCGCGCATATCCTCGCCAAGATGAACCAGTTGGAAGACCGGGATGTGTGCCGCGCCTTGTCCGAAGCCAGCCAGGCGGGGGTCGCCGTGGATCTCATTGTCCGCGGATTCTGCACGCTTCGTCCCGGGGTCCCCAAGTTCAGCGAGAACATCCGGGTGATCTCCATCATCGGGCGCTTTCTCGAGCACTCCCGCATCTATCATTTCCGGAACGGCGCGGCGGACCCGGTTGACGGGGAGTATTACATCGGGTCGGCCGACTGGATGCACCGCAACCTGGAAAGCCGGGTTGAGGCGATTACCCCGATCGAGGAACGCGCCTTGCGGGCGGATCTGTGGCGGATTTTGCAGATCCAGATGAGGGACCAGCGCCAGGCCTGGGAAATGAAAGCGGACGGGACCTATGTCCATCGCACGCCGTCACCCGGCGCCGACTCGGCGGATACCCTGGGGTCCCATGAGACCATGATGCGGCTGGCGACGGGTTCCGAGCGTTGACCGTTCGGGTTTGATCGTTTATTCTCCACTTGTTTCAAATTCAGGAGAGGGATCCGGTTATTATAACACGTGAACCAAGGTATTTTCCGCCGGCGGCTGACTGGCGGGGGAAAATGGGGCGGGAGGCGCTCGGAGTGCTCCGGAATGGCGGACGCGCGATGATGCTCCTGTTCGAGTCCATCGTCGCTATGCGCACGATGTTCCAGCGGCGCGCGCGTCAGGAAATCATCCTCCAGATGTTTATCGGCGGAATCAAGAGCCTTACCGTGATCACGGTGGTGGCCGCCTTCACGGGGATGATCCTGGCCTTGCAAACCGGCATTGAGATGCGCAAATTCGGCCAGGAAGTCTATATCGGCGCCGCGGTCATGATCTCCATGCTCCGGGAGATGGGACCCTTCATGACCGGGCTGATCCTGGCGGCCAGCGTTGGGTCTGCCATTGCCGCCCAGATGGGCACCATGGTGGTTTCCGAGGAAATCGCCGCCCTGGAGCTGATGTCCATCAATCCCGTGCGGTTTCTCGTGATGCCGAGGTTGGTGGCCATGGCCATTATGACGCCTTTGCTGTCATTCTACAGCTGCATCATGGGGGTAGTCGGGGGTGGACTGGTCGGAATGACCCAGTTGAATGTGCCGTGGTCGGCGTACATCGACAACGCCATCCGGTTTGCCGACAACAAGGATCTCAGGGTCGGGATGCTGAAGGCGTTCTTGTTCGGGATCATTATCGTAATCACCGCCTGCCATCAGGGCTTTGGCACCACTCAGGGGGCTGTCGGGGTGGGTAATGCCACTCGCCGCACCGTGATTATATCCTTTCTGGTCATCCTGATCGTCGGCTACATGGTCACGAGGTTGTTCTACGTATGATCCAGCTTGAAAATGTCACTAAGATTCTGGGGGATAGGCGCATCCTGGACGGCGTGAACCTTGCCGTCCGCAAGGGCGAGACAATGGTGATCGTGGGGCCCTCGGGAACGGGAAAAAGCGTGACGCTCAAGCACATGGTCCGCCTGATGACCCCTGACGAGGGGCGTGTCGTGGTGGGCGGACAGGTTATCAGTGATGCGGCCGGAAAGACGCTGGAGCAGCTGCGCGACAAGTTTGGCGTCCTGTTCCAGGGCGGAGCGTTGTTGGAATGGCTCAATGTGGGCGAGAATGTCGCTCTTCCGTTGCGGGAGAAGACCCGGTTGACTGAGGAGGAGATTCAGGCCAAGGTGGTGGAAAAGCTGTCGATGGTGGGGCTGGAGAAGGACATGGAGAAGTTTCCCTCGGAAATCTCCGGCGGCATGCGCAAGCGCGTGGGGCTGGCCCGGGCCATTGTCACAAACCCTGAAATCATCCTTTACGACGAGCCGACTTCGGGGCTGGATCCGGTATCCTCCCGCATGATTGACCGCCTGATTGAACAGTTGCGCAAGGAGCTGGGCGTGACCAGCGTGGTGGTGACGCATGACCTTCACAGTGCGTTGTCCATCGGGACGCGGATCGCCATGTTGACGCGCGGGAGGATTGTCGAGCTGGCCGAGCCTGCCGACTTCGTGAAGTCGCAACAGGAAGACGTCCAGCAGTTTCTGGAGTCACAATTTATCACCATCCGGGGTGAATGGGAGAAAAACGGATTATGAAACAGAGCAGCGTTGATCGTGAGATGAGCATGGAACTGATTGTCGGGACGTTCATGTTCATGATGTTCCTGGCATTGGCGTATTTCACCATTGTGCTCGGCCGGGCCAATTTCTTCGTCAATAAGTTCCCCCTCGAGGTCGAATTCGAGGATGTCATGGGCCTGCGCAAGGATGACAACGTCGTGCAGCGCGGGATGACGGTCGGCAAGGTCAAATCGCTGCGGCTGCTGGATGGCAAGGTCCGTGTCCTGGCCGAACTCGACAGCCCTATGAAGCTGAAATCCGATTACAAGATCACCGTCATCAGCACGTCCATCCTCGGGGGGCGCAACCTGGAGGTCAAGGCGGGGTCCACGGCGGCCCAGCTGCTTCCTCTCGATGTCATGCCCCAGGGGACCAAGCCCTTCGACCTGATGTCCGAGGCGGCGGATGCGGTGCACGAGATCCGCTTGGCCATGAACCAGGGTGGTATCCTGACGAACCTCGAGCTATCGGTGGCGGCCTTCAAGGATATTTCCGGCAAGATCAATCGGGGCGAGGGCACGGTCGGGAAGCTGATCAATGATCCGGCGCTTTACAATGAATTCCAGTCGCTGGCGAAGGATATCCAGGGGGTGACGTCCAATGTGCAGGCGATCGTCGCAAGGGTCAACAAGGGGGAGGGCACGCTGGGCAAGCTGATCTCCGACGACTCGGTCTACACCAATATCCAGGCCGTGGCCGTCAACTTGCGGGATATCAGCGACCGGTTGAACCGGGGGGAAGGGACGTTGGGTAAGCTGCTGGCGAAGGATGACCAGCTCTACAGGGAAATCATGGCGACCTCCACCTCTCTCAAGGAGATCACCGGGAAGATCCAGCGTGGCGAGGGCCTGATCGGCAAGCTCGTCAACGATGAAACCCTCTACAATGATGTCAAGTCCGCCGTCAGCGAGGTGCGGGCCGCCGTGGATGACTTCCGCGAGACCTCGCCCGCCGTCAGCTTCACCAGCCTCCTGATGGGCGCCTTCTAAGTCCCGCAATACTGTATTCGAGAGGACGATTATCGACATTCCCCTCATAATCTTAATCCATTCCGGGGCAGAGGATTACGATTACGATTACGATTAAGATTACGATTAGGATTACGTCAGGATTTCAGTGGGATGCTAATATTCTGAACACTGAACACTGAACACTGAACACTGAATACTGAACACTCTTCTTCCCTCTTCACCCCGGCCACTGGGCTTCAGCGCAGATGGAGATGCCGCCACGCGGGTTGAATTTCCCTGTGACCTTGATGTGGCGGGGCTTGATGGCCTTCACGATGTCATCCACGATGCGGTTGACCACTTCCTCGTGGAAGGTGTTGTGGTTGCGGAATGAGTACAGGTAGAGCTTCAGGGCCTTGCTCTCAAGGCACAGGCGGTCCGGGATGTATTCGATGGTGATATCCCCGAAGTCCGGCTGGTCTGTGATCGGGCAGCGGCTGGTGAATTCAGGGCAATCGAAACGGACCACGTAATTGCGCTTGGCATAGGCGTTCGGGAACGCCTCCAGCTTCGCCTTGTCCGGCGAATCCGGGTACCGGGTGGTGCTGTGTCCGAGCAGGGTCAGGGCCTTGATATTCCTACGTTTCATCGTTGTGCTCCTGTCTTGTTATTTTTCAGTCATGATCCAGACGCCTGTCCAGGTTTCCGGAGGAGTGGTTTTCAGTTCGCGACAGCGCCGGGCATAGGCGGCAGCGGGTGCGTCCTGCGGCTCGATAGAGACAAACAGGACAAGGGCCTCGTCGAATTTGCCTTCGCGATAAAGGGCGAGGGCCTGGGCGAAGGTGTCCAGCACGTCGCGCCGGGCCTCTGCCTCGGGCGGGAACATGGGCTCGTAGATGGTGACCGGCTCCTTGCGTCCGACGACCTGGACCCGGGCGATTTCCCGGACGACGATGGTGTCGCCCAGTTGTTTCCGGGTGTTTTGCGAAATCAGGCAGGATGTGCCGAACTGCTTGTTGATGCCCTCCAGACGGGCGGCGAGGTTTCCGGCATCCCCGAGGAAGGTGTAGTTGAAACGCTGGCGGGAGCCCATGTTGCCGACAACCACGGGGCCGGTATTCAATCCGATCCGCTGGTGGAGTTCGGCGCCGATCCGCTGCTGGAATTCCGGGTTCAGGGTTTTCAGTTTAGCCTGGCATTCCAGGGCGGTGTGGACGGCGAGCACGGCATGGTCCTTCTGGGCCAGGGGGGCATTCCAGAAGGCGATGATGGCGTCCCCCTCGTACTTGTCCACCGTGCCCCCGTGTTCGTAGACGATGTCCGTCATGGCGGTCAGGTAATCATTGAGAAGGGCGGTGAGTTCCTCGGGAGACAACCCCTCTGAAATGCCGGTAAAGCCCCTGATGTCCGAGAAGAATATCGAGAGTTCGCGAAGCTCGCCGCCGAGCTTGAGCCGTTCCGGGTGCTGGACGAGCTCTTCAATGACCACGGGGCTCAGGTATTGCCTGAACGCGCCCTTGATAAAGCGCTTCTGTTTGCCCTCTGTGGCGTAATTCAAGATCAGGGCGCCAGTAAGGGCGGGAATCGTGGTGGTGAGCAGGAAGGCGGTGGGGAGCCAGAATCCATAGGCGTAGGCCAATGAGCCGAGCAGGAAGGGGAGGGGGACCAGAAGGACAAAGACGAGAATGTTCTGCCAGATGCGCCGTCCCATCCGGATGGCCGCTGCGCCCGCGCAGGCCAGCAGGAAGGCCAGTAGAATCGAGCACCAGCCCGATGCGTCGCGCATGAAGTCCCCGGCCAGGAGGTTGTCCAGGAACGTGGCGTGAACCTCCACGCCGGGGTAGGTGGAGTCAAGCGGGGAAGGGCGCAGGTCCTTCAGGCCGGGTGCCGTGAATCCCATGAATACGTAGGTGTCCTTGAAAATGGCCGGATCGATCAGGGGAGGCTTGCCTTCCCTGATCAACAGTTCGGATTCAATCACACCGGAGATGTTGATGGTCTTGTGGGTTTGGGATTCGCCCCGGTAGCGCAGGATGGCCTGCCCGTTTGGATCGAGATGCATTTGGATGTGGCGGCGGTTGATCCCGAACCAATCCTTGCGGAGGTAGAGGGAGCGGTTCGTGGAGGCCGCCAGGTAGGCGCCGAGCCCGAGTGAGGGGACCACTTGTCCGTCGAACAAGCTGAAGGGCCTCAATCTCCGGTAGATGCCATCGGCGTCCGGATTTCCAAAAACGGTGCCGAGGATGGCTGCGTTTGTTGCCACCTCCGGGATGGGGAACATGGCTCGGGACATCTTAAAGGGGTTGTTTTTAGGGGGGTAATGATCCTTGAACCGGATTCCGGACCGGGGGATCGAGACCGGCCAGTTGGTGGCGCTTCCGGTCTCGTTGCCGACGAAGATGGTGCCGACAAAACCGGGGGTCTTGCGGATGGCCTCACCCAGGGCGGCATCTTGGTCGATCCGTTCCGAAGGTTCACTATAGATGACATCGAAGGAAACGGTCTTGGCTCCGCCCCGCCGGCAGAAATCGAGGACTGGTGCGTAGACTTCACGGGGCCAGGGCCATTCCCAGCCCAGTTTCTTGCCCCAATCCAGACTGTCCTGATCGAGGAAGATCAGGCGAATCTGGTCGGTGGTGGTGGCGCGCTTGGCGAAATAGCGAACCTCCATGTCCCAGAGCGGGTTTTCCCAGCGTTCCAGGAGGTTGTAGTGCCACAGGGCTGTGGCAATAAGGGTACAGGCTGTCCCGACTGCCAGCGCTTGAACGAGGCGCTGGCGGGTCATGTTGGACGTTTCCTTGTCCCGGCTCTGCACGCTCACAGCCCCTTCATGGAGTCTGTGAAGCGTTCCTGCCGTTCAGGGGCGGCGGATGGAGCCGATCCGATAAGCTTGGTCAGCTCAGCAATCCGGTCCTGGGGGGCAGGATGGGTTTTGGCGAAGTCAAGACCACCCGGCTTCAGATTCCGTTCCATCTGTTTCAGCATGGAGACTAGCCCGTTCGGGTTATAGCCGGCGCGGTTGAGGATGATGACGGCGGCTTTATCCGCCTGAAATTCGAACTTCCGGGCATACCCGCTGTTCATTACCGTGGCGGTGATGTCCGAGATGGAATTTTCAAAGGCTTTTGTCAAGTCGGCCAGATCCTTCCCGCCCAGGTTCTTGGCCGCTTCCGTTCCCAGAATGGTGGCCGCGGCGGTGAGGCGGCTCTTGTCAATCGCCTGGAGACCATGGTTCAGCTCCACATGCCCGATCTCGTGAGCCAGGACCCCGGCCAGCGCTTCTTCGCTCTTGCAGCATTTCAGCATGCCGCGGGAAACCATGATGAAGCCGCCGGGGGCCGCGAAGGCATTGATATCGTCCGAATCCATAATCAGGAAGTGATAGCCCCCGAAGGTTTCAGGGCGATCGGAGTATAGCGACAGATACTGACCGACCGTGTTCAGGTAAGTGGTCATGGCGCGGTTGTCGAACGGCTTGTTCCGGGACAGGATGGTCGCGGCGACGGTCCGTCCGATGTAATACTCCTGTTCTGGCGTGATGGATTCGAACACCTTGCCAACCGCGCTCACGCTCCTGTTGATGGACTTGGCCTCGTCCGTGGTGATTACGCCTGTGGCGGCGGCGATCCCGGTTCCCGCCTCGGTCAGCTTGTCAAGGGTCGCGCAGCCGGCTAGCACGATGCACAGGATCGCGGGGATGATGAAGAATCGTTTCATTTTACACCTCCCCCGGCGGCCAGTTTTCCGTCCTTGGCGAACTCCCTGATGTCCGAAATCGGGATTTTGATTTTCTCCATCTTGTCGACCCAGGAGAAATCAACGTCCTTGTGGTTGTTTTTGAACTGGGCCTCCACATCGGAATTGAAGCCCTTGCCGGCCAAAGCCATTTCGCCGCTGGAGGCAGTGGTCTGGGCGCCGGCGCCGGATTTCATCACGATGTTCTTTTTGGTGAGAGCCGAGGAGTGGACCCAGCCGGACTGGCCGGCGGATAAGACCTGCATCCAGGCCCCGTTTCCGGATTGAACCGTCACCTTGTCTCCGTAGGCCATGGTGGTGACGATTTTTCCGAGGTAGGACGGTGTTTCCCGGATTTCCGCCTTGCGAACCTGAATACTCATGATTGAGGTAGACGCCGCCAACGTCACCGTTGCGGCTAGTCCCAGTCCCCCGATGATGCAAGCCAGCTTTTTCGTGAACATGATAACCCCTCCTATTGGGCTAAACCTTACACCAGACCCGCAACGCTTGCAAGGTGGACGGGGACCTCCCGTTTTCGCTCGGCATATCCGTCCCCGTGGCCGCAAGTGGTGTTGGGGTCACTTCCCGATGGTGAGGCTGATCCGGGTAAGGCCGTTGGAGGAGACGGAGCTGGCGCTGGCTTGGCCGAAGGTCCCGAGGACATTTGCGCAGATGCCTGCCTGGTCCAGGATTTCACGGATGCCCTTGCTGTCGTCGGATGAATTCATCAGGGTGCCGAGCTTCAGGACGCCTGCGATATTTCGTACCGTTGGCGCCAGGCTTTCCAGGTTGCCCCAGGCAAGGGCCGTGGGGGAATCAGAAAGCATGGATCCCCAAGGGGCGGCACCGGAGGGGGGGGCTCCAATCAGTTTGCTCAAAACGGAGGAATTGCTGGCCAGTAGCAGCCAGTCGTCCGCCATG
Organism: Verrucomicrobiota bacterium; assembly: GCA_011391785.1. Taxonomy (GTDB): domain Bacteria; phylum Verrucomicrobiota; class Kiritimatiellia; order CAIKKV01; family CAITUY01; genus JAABPW01. The sequence continues at coordinate 15,761 of JAABPW010000022.1, read as the reverse complement.
ACGTAGCCTACCCGCTCCCCAGATTCAAATGAGCCATAGAAACTCTTTTTTCTGGTTTCCTCGATCAGGGTCAACCGGGAGCCATTTTCAGACTCAATCGGCCGGGTGGTGAGGCCGGAGTTGTATTGGCTGTTGAGCTGGGAGATGATGCGGCCGATCCGCCGGTCAGCCTCCTCCTGGCTGCCGACCTGGATGCCCAACAGGAGCGTCGGGGTTTTTACCCCCTTGATGAGGGCGCGCAGTGTCGCACCCATCGGTCCGCGGAGCCGTCCGTTATGATCATTGTCCAGCAGGGCAAGATACGCGAGGGCGTCAGGTGGCGCGCCGGCGGGATCAAACAAGGGCTTGATGGCGTTCATCCAGAGCGTATTGGATTCTTCGCCGATCAGGGGGGCGATCCAGTTCAAGGGCAGCAGGGTAATCAGATCGGACCGGGCGCCCACCAAGGCGGTTATCTGTCTCAGATTGGATAGCTCGGACAGTGGCTTGGCGGCGGGAAGGGATTGGTGTCCAACAAGGTCGAGTTTCATGCGGTTACCGTTGAGGTCGAACTGGAAGGCGGACAGATTGCGGTGGTTGTCGATCCAGCCCCAATGGCGGGGGGATCCCGCCAGGAGTGTCCTGGCGATCGATGGCATCCCGGACTGGGCGATGGTGGGCCTGTCCGGGTAACCTTCGGCCGATTCAAGCAACACGCGAACCCCGACGGGATCCTCGGAGATGCAGGCCAGGACCAGTCCTTCGGAGAGGGCCAATGACAACTTGAACCTGGTATTCCCGAATTTGGTCGGGTTCAGCCAGACTGTCAGGTGTCCGTCATTCAGCTTCACAGGCCTGAGATCGCGCGACTTCATGAAGGCGACCTGCCAGCGCAGCAGGCGGCTCTGGTTGCCGATCCAGGAGGCACACACCAGGGCGGGCTTCCGGGTTCCGGCGAATGAAGGCACGTACGCCAGGACGGTCTGGTCGGAGACCAGCCGCTCCGTCCACTCACGGACGATGGCGTTGGTGGCGGCCTTGGCCAGATCCTCATCCGGAACCCCGGCGGCCTGGACGGCCTTCCGGATCATGGGATTGTTCATGACGTTATCCCACTCCCCGGCAAGATTGCGGTGCACGCTCAACACCGTGGCGTCCATGGGAATCGCCGCAAAAACCCGTTCGGGGCGATAGGGGACATGGAACACCCACCAGAGGGTGATGGCCACAAAGGCCGTCAGCAGAACCCAGAACAGAATGCGTTTGAACGATTTCATTTTGGTTTGATTCCCGAAGAATAAGTGAGGAGATTACCACGGTGAACAGGCGGGAGAGGAGAAAGAAATGCAAAAAGTTGAGGGCCTAGCCAATTTGTGTGTCTTGCGGGGAATGGCCCGGGGGAGTATCGTGGGCGGCATGAATACAAAGATCACTGCCTGTTTGATGTTGGGGCTGTGTTTGCTGGTGCCGGGGCTGGTGGATGCGGCTGATGTCGCGCGGTGGACGGTGTTCGAGACGTCCTACCAGAGCGCGAAGGGTTACACGAATGCCTTTGTGGATGTAGAGGTCAATGTGGTCTTCACCCAGGGCGGGAAGAAGTGGGTTGTTCCGGCATTCTGGTCGGGTGGACGACGGTGGACGGTCCGCTTCGCGCCGCCGGCCGAAGGCCAATACCAGTACCGGGTGGAGTGCACGGACAAGGCTAACCCGGATCTCAACGGACCGGAAAAGGTTCTCAAGGTCAAGCCTTACAGGGGCGATAATCCCTTGCTGCAGCATGGGTTCATTGGGGTGAGTGAGGACAATCGCCACTTCGCCCATGCCGATGGCACGCCGTTTTTCTGGCTGGGTGATACCTGGTGGAAAGGGTTGTGCAAGCGGCTGACCTGGGAGGGGTTCCAGGAGTTGACGGCGGATCGCAAGGCCAAGGGGTTCTCGGTCGTCCAGATCGTGTGCGGGCCCTATCCGGATGAAGGCTTCCTGAAGCCGAGCTGGGAAAACGAGGGGGGGATGCCTTACCTGAACCAGGCTTTCAGCGAGGTTAACCTGAAATACTTTGACTATGCGGACAGGCGGTTCAAGCATCTCGTGGATTCAGGAATCGTGCCGGCGATCGTCGGTGCCTGGGGGCGCGGTGACTGCAACAGCATGCAAGGCATCGGGCTGGCCGGCATCAAGCGCAATTGGCGCAATGTGATTGCCCGGTATGGCGCCTATCCTGTGGTCTGGATCCTGGCGGGTGAGGTCGGGGATGAGACCAAATGGGGGCAGGGGCCCTGGGCCGAGGTGGCGAAATATGTCCGGGAGACCGATCCCTATCGGCATCCCCTGACGTGCCACACCGGGAACGGGCGCCGGGGTGCCGCGGGGGATGTGTCCCTTGTGGATTATGATATGGTCGGCGGCAATCATGATCAGGCGCTGGCGATCTCCGGCCAGACGCTGGCGATCCTCACGACGGCCTGCGCGAAGACGCCGGCCATGCCGGTGCTGGTCGGCGAGACGTGCTACGAGGGGCACATGCAGCAGGGGTTCGGGGATGTCCAGCGGCATCTCTTCTGGATGTACCTGCTCAATGGCGCGGCGGGCCACACCTATGGCGCGGCAGGCATCTGGCATGCCGGCGTGGAGGGGGATCCGGGGATTGTCGGGGCCTTCGGGGGACAGGTTTATGACTGGACGACCTGGAAGGAAGGCATGAGCTATCCGGGTTCAACCCAGCTGGGGCTCGGCAAGAAGCTCCTCGGGAAATATCCCTGGGCGCGGTTCGAGCCGCATCCGGAATGGGCTCCGGGCTGTTATGCCGCCGGCATACCCGGCGAGGTTCGCTTCATCTATCTGCCGCGACGCAATATCTACAACTGGAGCGGGCCGGAAGTGAAGGGCCTTGAGCCGGATGTCGACTGGCATGTGTATTACTTCGACCCGGCGACCGGCCGGACGTTTGACCAGGGTGTGATCAAGGCCACGTCCAAGGAGAAGACGGCGGCCCCGGTCACCTTCAGCAAAAATATTCCGTCCCCGCAGGACTGGGTGATGGTGTTTGAACGAAAATAATCATAGGAGGTTGCGATGAAAAAATATGGTGCCCTTATCCCCCTGGCTTGGCTCTTCCCGATCCTCATGTCTGCGATGGTGCTGCCGGGCCATGCCGCCGGCGGGACTCCCCGGTTGTTGGTCGAGTTGCCCCCGCCCTGTAATACGCCTGACGGGTGTACGCTGAGTCGTGCCGGGGATTTGATCCTGTCCGTCCCTAATTTCAACAACAAGGCGTTGATGCAGGCCGGTGTGATCGACAAGGAGGCGCCTGCCACGATGCTGTGCATCGACAAGGAGAACAAGGTCAGCACCTGGTACGACTTCAAGGGGAAGGATCTCCACCCCGAGACGGGGAAAGTGGGCCCCATGGGATGCGCCTTTGGCCCCGATGGTCACTTGTATCTCGCCGATAACCAGTTCTTTTTCAATGGGGCAAACAAGTCGCGCCTGTTGCGTGTCCGCTGCGAGAACGGCAAGCCGGTCGGGTGTGAGGTGGTTGTGGAGGGGTTTATTGTCGCCAATGCCGTGGTGTGGCATGGCGACCGGGTGTTTGTGAGTGAAACCATCCTCGCGCCGATTCCGAAGGAGACGCCCGGCATGGGCAAGGCGCCGCTGTATAGCGGGACGTATGGCTTTCATATCGATGAATTCAAGAATGGTCCGGTGAAATTGAGCGCCTGGCGTGCGGATAAGCCCGATGCGCACCTGATCGCAACCTATGCCTCCAGCGGGAGGGTCGGGTTCGGTGCCGACGGGTTGACGGTTGACGGGGCGGGCAATCTCTACTGCGGCATCTTTGAGGATGGCGTGGTTTACAAGACCAGTTTTGACGGCACGGGCAAGGTCCTGACCACGCGGGTTTTTGCCAGCGATCACCAGATGGCCTGCTGCGACGGCATTTTCTGGAACAAGGCCGACAACAGGATCTATGTTGCCGACATGCTGAACAATGCCGTCCAGGCCGTGGATATGTCGGGCAAGGTCAGCACCCTCCACAAGAATGGTGACACCACCGGGGCTGATGGACTGCTGGACCAGCCTTGCGAGGTTCATGTGAGGGGCGATGAGTTGATCGTGGTCAACATGGACATGCCCTGGGAATCCGATCTCCTGGCGAACAAAAAGATCGATAAGCCCTACACGGTTTCCGTCATAAAGCTGAAATGACCGCAGGGAGCCTCAACGATAATGTGACCGGCGGATGTGTCCGCCGGTCATAAACATTGCTTGCGGGGATGGTTCCTGTTCAGGGAATCGTTTCGGATTCACAGTAGAACAGGTCAGTGGCAATATCGCTTTCGATCTCGTCGCGGCGGTTGCTTTCCAGCTGGGGGTTTTCTTCCAGGGGGACCACTTTCAAGTCAACTTTTTCTCCGGGCTTGCGGTCGGCGATGGGGAGGCGCTTGGCGTCCATGATCATCCAGTGCAGGACCGTGATGGTCGGTTGTTTCCACTCGCCGGCAAGCACTTTCTCCACCTTGTATTCGGCGGTGGACAGGCTGCGCGTGTAGGGACGGATTTCCTCCAAGGTGGAGGTTCTCGCCTGGCGCACGAGGGTTCCCTGGAAACGGAGCGTTTTCGCGGGTTTCCGCTTGGCAAGATATTCCTTGAGGGCGGTTGATTCACCCGCGACTTCCCCGGCCGTGAGCGCACGGGGGAAAACAGCGATGCCCTCCATCCGTCCGCGCCACGGTTCGGTGCAGGACCAGGTGGAACCCATGACGAGTTCGCGCATTCCCCATGCTGGCGCCGCAGCGGCAAGCTGTCCTGAGCCGGAAGGCTTGCCATCGAGGTAGGCCGCCCATTTGCCCTTGTCGCAGGTGACGAGCACGTGGACGGATTTGCCGGCTTCCGCCGGGAAAAGCGCGATCGGTTTGGATCCGGCAATCCTCAGTGACAGGCCGGTCTTGTCCTGGATAAGCGCTGCATCCTCCACCTTGTCGTCACCGAAGGAAAGGATCACTCCGGTCTCTTTCGGTTGCGCCTCAACAGGGGTGATTGTCGCCTCCATCGAAAAGCCGCCCGATTTCGCGACCTGCATGCCGATCCACGTGCCTGCGTCCTTGGCGTGGAATGAACCGCCATCGCAGACCAGTTCATAGGAGCGTCCGAACAGCGACCGCCCGCGCGTCATGAAGCTGAAGGCCATCAGGTCACGCCCCTTGTTGTCGAAGGCGATGAAGGGGGTGGCGATCTCGGTGTCGCGGACAGCGAATACCGCGCCCGTGACAGTGGGCCACTCAGCCGCAAGAGCGTTGATCGGCGCCGTTCCCAGGAGGGAACCGACCGCCAGGGCCGACAGGGTTAATCCAATAGTTTTCCGTCTGAATGATGTTGTCATGGAGGGTCTCCTTGTTATTTCTTCGGCTCAACCCAGGAATGGGACTGCCAGCTCTGTGGCCCTTTCGCGGGCGAAATCCGCACCCACTTCTCGAACTTGGTGGCGCCCTCGTCGAGCTTTCCCATCCAGATCTGGGCGTCGGGGCCGGCCGGCGCGATGAGCGTGACATAGCTTGGATCATGGCTCCAGCGGGTGAGCCAGCAGTTGCGGGATTTCTGGGCTTCGGTCAGCATGCCGGTGATCTCGACTTTACGCTGGTTGGCGTTGTCGGCGTCGCACATGGTGATGGACCGGTGGTCGCCATCCAGGCGGAACAGGCGGTAGGAATTATCGGGGGCCATGCTCGGGAAGCAGCCGCCGCCGAAGGGCTTGAAGGTGGACTTTTCCTGGTCGACCTTGCCCTGTGCGTCAAACTCGAGCTTCAGCTGGCCGATCTTGGCCCAGCTCGGTTCGAAGCAGGCGCGGGTGCCATCGGCCGAAAACATGAGGTACATGTGGCTTGAGGTGCGGTCCCAGAACAGCTCCCGTGCCTCGGGTTTGTCGATCGGGAACCGGTAGATCTTGCCGGCGGGCTTGTCCCATGCTTCCTTGTTATCCCCGCTGTCATTGACGTAGACCCAGTCCTTCTTGGTTTTGGGATCAAACCAGACGGCCATCAGGCTGTTTTGCTTTCCGCGGCAGAGCTTGGTGGCCTTCTTGGCTTCCGTGTCATACATCATGACATCCTTCGGGCTGCCCGCGGCACCGACCGAGGCCAGGACTCTGCGGCCATCCTGCGTCAGCAGGGGGGCGGAACCGGAAAAGGGCACCTCCCGGATTATGCCGTCCTTGGTGTCGAACAAATACAGCTTTCCGGCGTTTTCCGGGCCCTGGTTCCAGACCACCTTGACCCGGCGGCCGCCGGTCATTTCCAGCAGTTGTTTCTTGGTGTTCGTCGACTCGGGGGTGGCCCGGCCCACGCCGGCCATTGCCGGGGTTGTTTTCTTGTTATTGCTTTTAGCGGGGGCCGCCATGCCGGGAACCGGTGCCGTTCCGAGCAGGAGGCTTGTGGCCAGTACTGCTGACAATGTCATTCCGATATGTTTTCGTGATGTCTTCATCTGTGGCTTCCTCTTGTTGTTGCGCTATAGTGGCACACATGCTGGCAAAAGCCAAGCAGCGCACCTCTCAACAGTCGAAAATCGGCAATAGGACTCTTGATGCAGCTCATGTCAGGTGGGGGCGACAAGATCAATCTTGCCATGCACGGTCCCGTTACCTGACCAGCTTCAAGATAGCCCAACCGCTTGTGCTCTCGGTAAAGTCACGTTCCGTGAAGCACCAGATAATCAGCTTCTTGTTCGCCCGATAGTCGGGATTCTTGAAACGATCGGACAGGCTCTTCCTTGCGGGAGTGGTTCCAGACCCCATCTGGCCAAGGTCGTCTATCGGAATGCCGAACTCCACGGCAAGCTGGTCGGTAAGGCCCGCGCGGGTGCCGAGCAATTGCTTATGGAAGACCAGTGTATGGCTGTCGCCAAGCAGGATGATCGGGCTACCCTTGTCCATGGTCGCGCCAGGCGCTTCGGCACTTGTGCGGACCGGTGTCAACTCCTCGGTAACCCCTTCGCTGGCAAGATCCCCCGTGATCGTTCGGGTTTCAGTGGTGGTTTTGAAAGGCTCTGCCCTGCTTTTCAGCCAGGCAGGCGAGCCAACCAGTTCCTTGATCTTCTTCGCCGTCACTTCACAGGCGTAAGGCGACCAGTGCGAGTCGGTTTTGCAGTACAGCAGGGGGCTGTTTGGCTTTGCCTTCTCGCTTGAGAAGACCTCGGCCAGATCCAGCACCTTGACGCCCTTTTCGCCCAGGATCTTGAAGAACTGCTGGTGAGGCGTGTCAAGACGCTGCGCCGCCGTTGTCCCGTCAAGCATTTCGGGATAGATAAAGGCCTTGCAGGGGACCGGAACCACAATCAAATCGATTCCCATGGCTTTCAACTGCTCGTTGAAATCAACAATTGCCGGAATCGGGTCCGCGTTCTTAGGCAGGGTCGCCTTCGAGACCTTGGCGGCCGTATCCCCCCAGAAGGAACCAACACCGATATGACGGAGTTCCCCGCGGATAAAGAGCCAGCCCTCCTTGCCGGATAAGGCGAGGGTGTCGCCATCGGCGGCCTTGTTGCCGCAGCTTGTGCGGAAAGCCGCTGCCGCCGGGGTGTCGTTGGCCAGGGCGGTCGATGGGGTCGAGGCACCAGTGCCTGCATTGCCCTGGTTGGCCTGGGGGGGCGCCGGGTTATTCACCGGGAAAGCGGGTGGCGGGTCATCCTGTTCTGCTTGTTCGATCGTTGCCGCCCAAGCCTGCTTGGCGTCATTGAATCTTTCATCGTCAAGGCCATTGTTGTTCAAGGTGCCGTAATCGGGTTCCACATCCGACCAGGGGCGCAGGTGCAGCCGGACCGTGTCGCCGGGACTGTAGCGCGAGGCTGGCATGGGCTTGTCGTCAACGAAGTTCCAGGCGCGCACCACGGCTTCCTTGCCGGAGGCGGAAGGGTCCTGGGTGCTCTTGATGTCGGTCAGGTGGAAGGTGAGGATGTGGTCATGGTAGGTCACGCTGCGGGGACGGGGCTTGAAGGAGATTGCCCGGACGACACCCTCGATCTCAATGGTCTTGCCGCTTTCCGGGACGTAGAAGCCCGCATCTTTCCGGGTGCCGAGCTTCAGGGGCAGGAGTTTCCAGTCGCCGCAGGAGAGTTCGCGTGCAGCAAATTCCCAGATGACAACCTTTTTCCCGGCCAGCCGGTCCGTTCCTGCCCGCAGTTCCTCGGAGAGGCTTTCACGGGTGACGTAGGAGCCTTGATCGTTCTGGCAGATCTTGTCGAGGGGCAGCCCCAGGGCGAGGCTCAGGTGTTCGGCGAATCCTGCCGATTTCCCCCAGTTCATGGTCACGGCGGAAAAGATGTTGGCAAAGCTGTCTCCCAGGAAGAGCACTTCCGAATTAGTGCCGGGCCTCCACCATCCCTGGCGATCCGCCACCCGCCTGATCGTGGTGGTTTCAGGAGGGAAGGTCGTTTGCCCTTCGGGAAGCTTCAGCATCTTGGCGATGTCGCCATGATTGGTCACGCTCTTCTCGACCGTCATGAACAGCTCCGGCATGGCAGGGGAGAGGACGACCCTCTGGCGGGTGAATTCCGCCAGCTTGGCTGCGACCTTTTCCATGGCGCCGGGAGTCCAGTGGGTGTCAGTCTTGAGGTATTGCAGTTCCCTCGACTTGCCGCCGGCAAGCAGCGGGGCGGGATCGAAGAGGAGGATGCCGGCCTTGACGAGCTGGTTGGTAAACTCCTCGTATGCGGGATTCTGCAGGACAGGAGACGTCTGGTCATACCGTGCCGAAAAACGCTCGGGATAGATGGATGGCTTGACGGGGGCTGGCACGACAATCAGGGTGATGCCACGCTCCGCAAGCTGGTCGCGGAAATGAAGGATGCCCTTGACCGGGTCCGGCTGGATATCCTTGGCGATGGTGCGCCTTTTCATGACTGCCGGGTTGAGGAAGTTCCGGCCGGTTACATAGTCCATGTCCGAGCGGTAGAATAGCCAGCCATCCCGTCCCAGGTAGGCTTTCTCATTGCCCTGGCCCATCTTCAGCATCAAGGACTGGACCCGGGGGAGGATCGTCTCGCCGACTTCCGAATTTTGTTCCCAGTCGTCCTCGACCTTCTTGATTTCCTCTCCGGTTGGCAGGAGATTGACTGTCTCCACGATGCCCTTGGCGGTGTGGACGCGGTTGCTGCTCGGCATCAGGCCTTTCAATCCCTTGGTGAGCTGGGTGATTCTTTCCGGCTTGTGGATGGCGGCGATAAACTGGATCAGCGGCACGGACGTGATCACCACGAGGAAGAATACAATCAGTGTCAGGCGCGTGCCCGGCGCAAACTCGGTGTGGTCGAGTTCGCGTGCGGCCTGCTCCTCGCGGGTTACCTTGGCTTTGATCTTGGCGGTCGAATGGGCATCGATTGGTTTCATGAAAGTGCCTTAGAAGATGAAGTAGATGAACGGGTTGTAGGACTGGGCGAAGAGCAACGTCAATGAGACGAGAAGAATGAGGAAGACCCAGGCCACCTTGGGCCAGGAGAGCTTGCGGGTGATGTCCCAGGACTGCGGCATGGCCCAGACGCTGAACCCAGCCACCGCGAAACTGAGGAGGTAGTAGGGCTGTCCGATCAGGCCCATGAGCAAGCCTGCGGACTGGCTGTTACTGGTGCCAAACAGGTTCCCCAGGAAGTGCCAGGCGGACGGCAGGTCCACCGCGCGGAAGAAGACCCAGGCCAGGCAGACCACCGCGAAGGTGATGGCCGTGCGGCACACGGCGGGCAATGCCGCGTAGAAGCTCTTCTTGCCCATGACGCGCTCAATGGCGAGCCAGCTGCCGTGAATGGAGCCCCAGATGATGAAGTTGAAGCTTGCGCCATGCCAGAGTCCGCCCAGCAGCATGACCAGGAACAGGTTGATATAGGTGCGTACTTCGCCGTGGCGGTTACCCCCAAGCGGGACATAGAGGTAATCGCGCAACCAGCTCGAGAGGGATATGTGCCATCGCCGCCAGAATTCCGAGATCGACTGGCTCTTGTAGGGCGAGTCGAAGTTTTTGGCGAAAACGAACCCGAGCATCAGGCCAAGACCGATGGCCATATCCGAGTAGGCGCTGAAATCGAAGTAGATCTGGAAGGCGTAGGCTCCGATTCCATACCAGGCGTCCAGCGCGTGGACGCTTCCCGCGTCGAACACCGTGTCCGCGATCTTGCCGCAAGGATTGGCCAGAAGGATCTTTTTGCCGAAGCCCAGCGCGAGCATGGCCACCCCGCGTGCGAACTTGTCCATCGTGAGCCGGCGGTTCTCGATCTGTTCGGCCAGGAAGGAGAACTGGAGGATGGGGCCGGCCACCAGGTGCGGATACATCGAGACGAAGCAGGCGAAGTCGCCGAAATGCTTCATGGCCTTGGCGTCGCCGCGGTAGACATCGATCGTATAGGAGAGCGACTGGAAGGTGTAGAAGCTGATTCCCAGCGGCAGGACCACGCGGAAGAAGGTTTCCCACTGGGCCTGCGGCCATCCCATCGCCACCACCAGCGCGTTGTAGCTTTCCACGCCGAAATTGAAGTATTTGAAGAACCCGAGCGAAAGCAGGTTCGACACGATTGAGAGGATGATCGCCCAGCGCTGCGACCGGCTTCGTGCGGCATCACGATGCAATGGCACGACCGGCTCGTGCCAGACCTTCCAGAGCTTCCAGGTGCCGTGCGCGATGATCACGCTTGCCAGCCAGTCCACCAGCGTCGTGGCCGCCATCAGGAAAATGAACTTGGGGTTGGCCCAGCCGTAAAAGATGTACCCGAAGACGATCAGCGAGTAGTTCAGGGTCCGGTTCCCGGCCCGCGCGAGCAGGTAGTAGGCCGCCAGGGCCACCGGCAGGAAGTAGAAGATAAAAAGATAAGAACTGAAAACCATTGGGAAACCCCTTGTCCCTTCCCGTTCGTTTATCGTTTTGAAATAAACAAAATTCGCTTTTTTGGCGGCACGGACACGCGCCCGTTCACACCAGCCTGAAGTTGCTTTTTCGAAAGCCGGAATTTCTGTCACAGGGCGGGTTATAAGGCAAGGAAAAAGATGCAGGAAAAAGATGCGGATGGACGTTTCCGGATGGATGCCTTAACTTTCGGGCATTGGGGGGAAGCGTGTTTGGAAAATTTGGAGCCGTTATGCACCAGCAAAACCTGAAACATTCCCTTGGCGCCCAGGCCAAGGTGTCCATGAAACCCTTTACCCTGCTTTCGCCGGTGCCCGTGGTGCTGGTGAGTTGCGGGGGAACCAAACCGGGTGAGGCGCCGAACCTGATCACCATCGCCTGGGCAGGCACCGTTTGCAGCGAGCCGCCCATGCTCAGCATCTCCGTGCGCCCGGAACGACACTCCTATGACCTCATCCGCACCTCCGGTGAGTTCGTTGTCAACGTGCCCTCCGTGCGCCAGGCGCGGGTCACGGACTGGTGTGGCGTGGTGTCCGGCCGGGACGAGGATAAATTCGCCAAGTCGGGGCTGACCCCCGGAAAGGCGCTGGTCGTGCGTCCCCCCATCGTGCAGGAGTGTCCGCTCAACATCGAGTGCAAGGTCCGGCAGACGCTGAAGCTCGGTTCGCATGTGATGTTTGTGGCCGAGGTCGTTGCCATCCAGGCGTCACGGGAGCTGATGACGCGCTCCAACCGGCTGGCGCTGGAGAACGCCGGGCTGATCGCCTACGCGCACGGACACTATTATGTCCTCGGTCGCCAGATCGACCATTTCGGATTCTCCGTGCGCAAGGCGGTGACCCGGCATCCCGCCAAGCCAAGGCGGCGGAGCCACCCGTCCCGGGCATCGCGTGACGGGGCGTAAAGATTCACCGCCCGCTTCGCTCGAGGCACGGAGGCACAGAGAACAGAAGACAAGGGGCAAATGCAATGTTGCGGGAATTCCGCCCCCGCTAGGCGGGACCGGAATTCCCGCAACCCGCTCTTGAAGAAAACCTCGAGACATTCTCTTCTCTGTGCCTCCGCGTCTCGAGCGCAGCGGGCGGTGAATGACTTCGCGGGATGTCCGGATCAGAGCCGGATGCTGCGGACAAGGTCCTGTACTGACTTCATCTTGTGGCGGGCAAGGTAGCTGGCGATGCCGTCAATGACCTCCAGCGACGTCAGGGGTTCGGTGAAGTTGGCTGTGCCGACGGCTACGGCCGAGGCCCCGGCGATCATGAATTCGATGGCGTCCTTGGCCGAGGTGATTCCGCCCAGGGCGATCAGGGGGATCTTCACGGCCTTGGCGGCCTCAAACACCAGCTTCACGGCGATCGGGTGGATGGCCGGGCCGCTGAGCCCGCCTGACACATTGGCCAGAACCGGCTTACGGGTCTCGATATCGATGGCCATGGCGGGGAAGGAATTGATCAGCGAGAGCGCGTCGGCGCCGTTGTCCTCGCAGACCTTGGCGAAGGCCCCGATATCCGACACGTTCGGCGCCAGCTTCGGGATGATGGGCAGGCGGGTGCGGGCACGGACCGCGGCAACCAGCTTCGCGGTGGAGTCGAGATTCGTGCCGAACGAACTGCCGCCTGCCTTCACATTGGGGCAGGAGATGTTGATCTCAAGCCCGTGAACGCCCTCGACCTGGTCGAATCGGGCCGCAACCTCGGTGTATTCCTCGATGGTTTTTCCCCAGATGTTGACGATCACGGCGATGTCGTGGTTCCGGAGGAAAGGCATATATTTCTCGGTGAACCCCTTGACCCCGGGATTCTGCAGTCCGATGGCATTGATCAGGCCGCCGGGGACCTCCACCATGCGCGGGGTCCGGTTGCCGCCCCAGGGTTCAAGGCTGATGCCCTTGACCACGATGGCGCCCAGCTTGTTCAGGTCGACCAGCTCCGCGTATTCAGGGCCGTAGCCGAAGGTGCCGGAGGCCACCATGACGGGATTTTTCATCCGGATGCCGGCCAGAGTGATGTCGAGTGTCGGTTTCATGTCAGTCTTCCCATATCACGTCACGGGCTTCAAAAATCGGGCCGTCCTTGCAGACACGGGCGAGCGTTTCCTGTCCGTTGAGCCGTACCTTCTGGACACAGGCGAGGCAGGCGCCCACGCCGCACCCCATGTGGCGATCGAGCGAGAGCCAGGCTTTCCAGTCACCCTTGATGGCCCGGTCGCCTACCGCCTTGAGCATGCCGTTGGGGCCGCAGGCGTAGAATTCGGGGCGCGCTCCCTTGAGGCTGGTCTGCAGCCACGCATCCAGGGGTGCGGTCACCAGTCCCTTGACGCCCAGTGAACCGTCATCCGTGGCCACCTGCACCTCCCAGCCGAGTTCCAGGAAATCGTCGACAAGCAGGATATCGATGGCCTTGGCTCCGCCGATGAACAGCACGCCGCGCCGCTTCATGCGTTTGGCGAGGAAGTAGAGGGGGGCTACCCCGTAGCCGCCCGCCACCAGGACCGGGGTCGCGGTATCGGGAACGTCCAGCGGGAAACCGTTGCCCAGCGGGCCTACGATGTTGACAGGGTCATCGATCCGCAGATCCTGCATGGAGGCGGTGCCGCGTCCCACGGTCTTGTAGAGGATGGAGAGGTGGCTGCCCTCCGCCTTGTAGATGCTGAAAGGGCGGCGCAGCACCGCATCATGCAGCTGGGCGATGCGGAGGTGGACGAACTGGCCGGGCCTTGCGAGAGGGGCGAGTTCGGGCAGTTTCAGGATGAGGACCCGGTAATCCGGTCCCATGGGTTCGTGGCTGACAATAGTTCCGTTTTCGATTCGCATAATGGGTGGCAGACTAGCGTGTGGCGGCGACTTTCTCAATCAAATCCGCAACCGCCTTGTCAGCGCCTGTCAGGGCGCGGGCGCGGGCGGCATTCTGCATGGCGGTCCGTTTTGCGGGCAGGGTGGAAAATTCCCGGAGCGTGGCGGCCAGGGTTTCGGGCGTGAGGTTGTCCTGCTCGATGAGAATGGCCGCCCCGGCCTCCGCCATGGCCCGGGCATTGGCGAGCTGGTGATCGCGGGCGGAGTGGGGGTAGGGAACCAGCAGGGCAGGGATCCCGAACAGCGCCAGTTCCATGCAGGAGTTGGCGCCGGAGCGGGAGATGGCGAGGCTGGTCCTTTGATAGGCCGATACCATGTCTGAACAGAACCCGTATACGGTGGCCGGGACGTTGGCGGTCCGGTAAGCCGCCTCCACGGTGGGCTTTGCCTTTTCGCCTGAGAGGTGGAGCGCCTCAACCGGGATGCCCCCGGCCCGGAGCTGGCTCAGGGCCAGGGGGACGATTTCGTTCAGGCGCTGGGCGCCCTGGCTGCCGCCCATGGTGAGGACGGTGAATACGGTAGGCGCGGGAGTGGTCGCGGTGGCTGCCTGTTCCATCTCCTTGCGCAGGGGGAGTCCTGTCAGCGTGATGGAGGAATGATTCAGGTGATGGCGCGTTTCAGGGAAACTGATGGCGATGGCGCTGGCGAAACGGGACAGGGTGGTGACCGCCTTGCCGGGGATCACATTGGCTTCATGAAGGACCACGGGAATTCCCAGGCACCGGGCGGCGAGCACGGGCCCCAGCGACGAATAGCTGCCCATGGCCAGGACGGCGTGAGGGTTCTGCCGTCGGAGCGCCTGCAGGCTGGTGAGGAAAGCCCGAAGGATGGTGTATAGGGTCCGTGGCAAACGGAGGGGGTGGAAGGAGAATTTCTCTGCCCCGATGCTGACCACCGGGCCAGCCCATGCATGCCGGGTGGCGGTTTCAATCGCCTTGCCCGACAGGAAGAGCGTCACCTCGTGTCCCCGTTGTTTCAGGGCAATGGCCGTGGCGATTCCCGGGAACACATGTCCGCCGGTTCCGCCGCATGAGACACTAAACTTTGCCATAACACCACGCTCCTCTGTCATATGAACCGCGCCATTATCCAGATTCCGGCGGCTAATGCAATCGGCGGCAGGTGGAGCGGGGCGGATTTTCGGCATTCTTCGCGGGAGGCGGCAAACCGGGTCGTCAGCAGGGAGGTCAGGGCGGGAATCAGGAGGATGGCCATGATGACATCCAGGGGGGTGAGGTGCAGGGGCAGGCAGGCGGCGGGCCAGACGACCAGGGCGAGTATCCCGGCGGTCCATCCCTTGAATGACACGGAGTTCCCAGGCAGCCAGCCCAGCAGGGCGGGACCGAGGAGGGTGCCGCCCAGCCAGCCGAAAGCCAGCGTGATGAGGAGGGGCGGGGCGCCGGATTCAAGGTTCTCCGGGCAGAATGTGCCCGCGCGGAATCCCGACAACAGTGCGGTGATAATCAGGATCGGCAGCATGAGCTTGCCGGTGGCCAGGAAAGCCCTGAGGGTGGGCCTGGGGTTTCCGTTCATTTGGGTGAATAACTGAAGGCCGTGAGCAGTTTCAGGATGGCCTCGTCGGCATCGGCGGAGAGGTTCGTGATCTTGAACCCGGCATGAAAGTGTCCGGAAAGCCCGCTCGGATGGCACCAGGCATTGACCACGTGCAGGTGGATGAGGCTGACCCCGGAGATGTTCGGGTCGATCACCACCCGCAAGTTCAGTTTCTGTCCGGTCTCGAACTGGATGTGGCTGTGAATGTTCAGCCCCTCTTCGCTGAGATCGGTCACAAGCCCGACGGAGTCGCCGGACTGCTCATCGAGAGCCGGCCAGTAAGCGAGAGTTTCCCGCCGTTCCATGTGTCGAATCTTTTGCATGGAGGATGTCCGGGGCCGGGACTTAGAATTCGTCGGCGCCGGTCAGTTCTTTTTCCTTGGCATCCGCGATGATCAGCACGAACCGTATGGAGTCCTTGAGCTTGGCGAACGAACAGTTGGCGTCGACCTTGGAGGTGAATTGAACCTTATACCCGCCCTCGTCCGTTTTGGTGA
>JAABPW010000010.1 GCA_011391785.1 Verrucomicrobiota bacterium | reverse complement strand
GAGGACGTCATCGGGAAGCGCATGGCAGGCTGGCGAAAGATCCGCAGTCAGAGCGCCTCATGTGATGATTCTTCCGGGGGGCGGGGTTCCCCTGGTCTGGGTGGAGAAGCTGGCCATGAGAGCGTGAATGAGCCCTGAACTTGAAATTATAATGGAAATGACGCCAACAAAAGAAGCAGTCCGGCAAATCATGCGGCAACGTCGGGCGGATCTGGATGCAAGCTGGGTTCAGGCGGCGAGCCTGCGTATTGCTGAACGGCTCTTTGCGCTTCCCGAATTCAAGAGGGCAGAGGTGATTTGTGTCTATCTCTCATTGCCAGGGGAAGTCCAGACCAAGGCGATCCTGGATGTGGCGTGGAAGGTCGGCAAACGGGTGAGCGTTGCTGGGCTACGGGATGACGGGGAGTACATGCCCGTCTGGATTACGCCCGATGAACCGTTGATGACCTCGAAATTTGGCGTGCGACAACCTGCTACGCTTCACTGGGCCAAGCCGGATCGATATGACCTGGCTATTGTGCCGGGCGTCGCATTTTCGGAAACTGGCGGCAGGATGGGACATGGGCGGGGGTTTTATGATCGCATGCTGGCCAGACTGGCTTCCCGATTGACATGCCGGGCTGGAGTTTGCTTCGGTTGTCAACTTGTGCTGGATTTACCAGTGACGGAGCATGATGTGGGTATGGATGTGATTGTAACGGAAGATGCTGTGATTAGAACAACGTAGGTTGCCAGGGGCGGCAGTTTGAAATCTGGACAGAGGCCCTCGATAACCTCGAAGATTAAGGAAAGGATGTTTGCAATGTTGGAAATGACTTTATCACTGCTGTTGGCTGCAGTTTCAGGCATGGGATTGGGATATGGCATCAACTCCCTGATGCGATCCGCCCGATCCAACCAGCGGGAGCGTGATGCCGATGATCTCATGAAAGATGCGCGGCGTGATGCTGATAACCTGCTGAAAGATGCTGCGATCCAGGCTAAGGCGGAAGTGCTCAAGGCCCGTGAGGAATTTGAATCATCCATCAAGTCCCGTCGCGAGGAAATTACCGGTCTCGATAACCGGATTGCGCAGAAGGAGGCCAACCTGGAGCGCAAGGTGGCGATGATCGACAAGAAGGAGCGCGCTCTTGAACAGCGGATCGTGGAGGTTGACAAGCAATCCTCGGATGCCCTGAAAAGCCGCGAGGAATGGATGCGCCTTGTTGATGACGAGAAGCTTAAATTACAACGTATCGCAGGAATGACGGAGGCGGAGGCCCGGCAGACACTGATGACCAGGGTTGAAGCTGAGGTTCGCAATGAGGTGGGCGGACTGGTCCGCCGGCTTCAGGAGGAAGCCAAGGACACCGCTGACCGGGAGGCCCAGAAAATCGTAGCCCAGGCGGTACAGCGCTATGCGGCGAGTCATGCTTCTGAACTCATGACCAGTACCGTCGCCCTTCCGAACGATGAGATGAAGGGACGTATCATCGGGCGTGATGGACGCAATATCCGTGCCATTGAAGCGGCAACCGGAATCAATATCCTGGTGGATGACACTCCCGAGGCCGTGGTAATTTCAGGGTTTGATCCCATACGCCGTGAGGTTGCCAGAATCTCTATGGAGCGACTTATCCAGGATGGGCGCATCCATCCCGCCCGGATTGAGGAGGTTGTAATCAAGACGAGGGAGGAGATGGATGAGCGGATCCGGCTGGCAGGCGAGGAAGCGGTCTACCAGGTCGGTCTCCATGATGTGGATCCGGAGCTGGTTCGGACGCTGGGCCGCCTTAAATTCCGCACCAGTTACTCCCAGAATGTCCTCATGCACTCCATCGAGGTGGCTCAGTTGATGGGCGTCATGGCGGCTGAACTCGGGCTCGATGTCACGTTAGCAAAGCGAATCGGACTGCTGCATGACATAGGAAAGGCGCTGGACCATGACGTGGAGGGCAGTCACGCGTTGATCGGGGCGGATTTCCTTCGTCGTGTGGGAGAAACCCCCGTGGTTCTAAATGCGGTTGCGGCACATCATGAGGATGTTCCTATGGAAAGCCTTTATGCTGTTCTGGCGGCAGCCGGCGATGCCATTTCAGCATCCCGTCCTGGGGCGCGTATTGAAACGACTGAGATTTACATAAAACGGCTCGAAAAACTGGAGGGGATTGCCAACAGTTTCCCGGGTGTTGAAAAAAGTTATGCCATTCAGGCCGGCCGTGAAATGCGGGTGCTTGTCCAACCCGACAAGGTAAACGACCATGAGGCTATGACCCTTGCCAGGAATATCTGCAAAAAGATCGAAGGCGAACTTCAATATCCCGGACAGATTAAAGTCATGGTAGTGCGAGAAAGCCGCTGTGTGGAGTATGCGCGATGAATATTTTAATGATTGGGGATCTTGTTGGCGGGCCCGGGCGGAAAATATTCGCCAGGATTGTAGGCCAGATGAAGGGACGCGGCGCGGTTGATATGGTTGTCGTCAACGCGGAGAACGCCGCCGGAGGGAAGGGGGTCACACGGATTATTGCCGGTGAGTTGTTCGATGCCGGGGCAGATGTCATCACTTTGGGGGATCACACCTGGGATCAAAAGGAAATCGCCCAGTATCTGGAAATTGAGAAGCGGATTATTCGACCCGCCAATTTTGCGCCCGGTTGTCCGGGCCGCGGGATTGTAACCGTGGATACCCCTAAGGGTCGCGTTACCGTCATTAACCTGATCGGGCGAGTCTTTATGCCTCCCATGGACTGTCCTTTCCGTTCCGTGGATGCCTTGCTGGCGAAGGAACCCAACATGGGGAAGGTAATTCTTGTGGACCTACACGCTGAGGCCACCTCCGAGAAGATCGCCATGGGGCGTCACCTGGACGGACGGGTTAGTGCGGTAGTGGGTACCCACACCCATGTGCAAACGTCCGATGACACCATTCTGCCAAAGAAAACTGCCTATATTACTGATTTGGGAATGACGGGCCCGAAGGATTCAATTATAGGACGGGACTATGCTTCAGTGATGGGAAAATTCCTGACCGGGATGCCCTCCAAATTCGAGATCGCGGAACACAACGTTACATTGGAAGGCGTCCTGATTGACGTGGATGAGGTCACCGGCAAAGCCCGTAAGATCACGCGGGTTCGGGAGTTTCTTGATCAACAGAAATAGGGCATATGACCCCGTCCTCTCAAGATACTCCCCGGATTCGCGTGTTTTCAGTCACCGAACTGACGAAGCAGATCCGTGCCCTGGTAGAGGGGCATCTCGGCGGAGTCTGTGTTGAGGGTGAGCTTTCCAATGTACGCCAACCGCCATCAGGACATTGCTATTTTACCATCAAGGATGAAAATGCCCAGATTCGGGCCGTCATTTGGCGGACTGATATGCGTAGCTTGCCTTTTGTTCCCCGCGACGGCATTCGCGTCCGCGCTTATGGATCCCTGACCGTTTATGAGCGGGATGGCAGCTATCAGATTGTCGTCAAGCGTATGGATGAAGGCGGGAAAGGGTCCCTTCAGGCGGCTTTCGAGGCTCTTAAAAAGAAACTCGGGGCTGAAGGCCTTTTTGAAGTTGAGCGGAAACGAAAACTCCCGCTCTTGCCTCGCTGCATCGGGGTGGTGACCTCTCCCACGGGGGCGGCAATTCGTGACATTCTGAATGTTCTTCGTCGCCGATTCCCTAATCTGCATGTTGTGATTTCGCCTGCCCGTGTCCAGGGACAGGGCGCAGCGGAAGAAATTGCATCCGCCATTGATCTATTGAACAAGAGGGGCGGAATTGACGTCATGATAGTTGGTCGCGGAGGGGGAAGCCTTGAGGATCTCTGGTGTTTTAATGAGGAGGTTGTGGCGCGCGCCATCGCCCGCTCTGACATCCCCATTATCTCAGCGGTGGGACATGAAACCGATTTCACAATCTGCGATTTCGTGGCAGATGTCCGGGCACCAACACCCTCGGCGGCGGCCGAAATTGTTGTAGGACGGAAGGATCAGTTTCTGGACACCCTGCGAAACCGGTCACAGGTGATCACGCGGCTTCTCAAGCATGCCCTTTTGGAGGCTAAAAGCCGATTCAACGCCTCGGCGCGCAGCTATGTGTTCCGGGAGCCCGGCAATGCCGCCCGGGTTTACCGGCAGCGGATCGCCCGCCTGCAGACCCAGTCCAGGAATTCCCTGGAGCGGCAATTCCAAAACAACCAGCAACGAACCGATGATCTTTCCGGACGGATGGCCCAGGCCCTTAAGATGCAGTTTTCCACTAAAGCGCAACAGGCTCGGAGCCTGGAACGCCAGCTTGCCGCCTACAATCCCCTGGCTGTCCTGAAGCGCGGCTACAGCATTACGTTCAAGGCGGATGGCCATGCCATCCGATCTTCAGGTGAAGTCAAACCAGGAGAGCTTGTCCGGACTCGAATCAGCGAAGGCGAATTCACATCAAAGGTGACGATATGAGCAAAAAAAAGAGTGACGAGACAGACGAAGTGAGTTTTGAAAAAGCGTTATCCCGGCTTGAAACCATTGTCGAGGAGATGGAAAGCGGCAAGCTTAGTCTTGAGGACATGATGGCACGTTTCGAGGAAGGTCAGAAGCTGGTGAAGCTCTGTTCAACGAAGCTTAATCAGGTTGAGCGCCGGATCGAAATTCTGGTCAAGGAAGGCGATGCCGTAACAACCGAGAAATTTGAGGAGGCGGATGAGCCGCCTGCAAGCCGCCCGGAAAAGCCTGATGACGGATTGCCTTTCTGATATGCGCCCGTCTCCCATTGTCGAAGTCCATGAATTACGCATCCGGTTCGCCTCTGACGACGGTGCCGTCAAGGCTGTGGATGGGGTTGACCTGACGATCCACGAAAACGAAACCGTGGCACTAGTAGGGGAGAGCGGGTGCGGCAAAAGCCTGACGGCTCTAGCGCTGGCCCGACTGGTAACCGGGCCGGGACTTGAAATCTCGGGACACATCCGGATTGATGGCAACGATATCCTGAACATGTCCGACTCAGCCCTCAGGGCATTGCGTGGCGCCACGCTGTCCTACATCTTTCAGGATCCAGCGGCTTCACTCAATCCGGTGAAACGGGTAGGGGACCAGATTGCCGAAATGATCCGCTTGCACCGGAAGGTGTCCGATGTCACTGCAGAGGTAATCAGGCTCATGGGGCTGGTTGGGCTTCCTCAGCCTGAGAGACGATGGCGCGATTATCCCCACCAGTTCAGTGGCGGGATGCAGCAGCGCGTCATGATCGCGATGGCCTTGGCATGCCACCCGAAGATTCTCGTGGCCGACGAACCTACCACGGCGCTGGATGTGACTATCCAGGCTCAGATTTTTGACCTGCTCAGGGATTTGCAGGTTCAGATGAAAATGACGGTGCTACTGATCACCCATAACCTGGGGCTGGTGGCGCGGAATGCCTCACGGGTCTATGTGATGTATGCCGGGCGGGTGATGGAATCCGGGCTCGTGGAGGGTGTGTTGAGGAACCCTGCTCATCCTTATACTAAGGGATTGCTGGCGGCGGTGCCGCGTTTGAACCGTGCCGTCGAACGGATGACGGGAATTGATGGCACCGTGCCTCATCCCGGCCGGATGCCCTCCGGCTGCCGTTTTCATCCGCGCTGCACAATGGTAAGTGAGCGGTGCAGGGTGACTGAGCCTGAATTGGAAATCGTTGAGGAAGGACATGAAGTTCGATGTCACTACTGGAAGCCAAATCGGTAACCGTCCGCTTTCAAGGACATGATGATGCTGGGCGGCGATGCCTCTGGGCCGCCGTGGACGGCGTCAGCCTTTCTGTTGCCGAGGGGGAACGGGTCGGGATCATTGGCGAAAGCGGCTCCGGCAAGACTACGCTTGGGAAGGCGTTACTGGGCCTTGAACCTCTGGCGGGCGGGGAGGTTTCGTTTCGTGGGCACAGCCTCTCTGGTATGGGCGGGGCCGTCCTTGAATCCTTCCGACGCGGCGCCCAGATGATATTTCAAGATCCAATGGGCTCGCTGAATCCCCGCTTGACTGTTGGCTCCGCCATTGAAGAGGTGCTTGCCGTACACCGGTTGGTGCCCCGGCTGGAAAGGAAGAATCGTGTTCGGGAGCTCCTGCATCAGGTGGGGTTGGATTCGGATTACGCGGGGCGATACCCCCATGAATTCAGTGGTGGTCAGCGACAGCGGATTGGAATCGCACGGGGTCTGGCTCTCGACCCGGCGCTACTGGTAGCCGACGAACCGGTGTCGGCCCTGGATGTTTCCGTACAGGCTCAAATCCTTAACTTGATCCGCGACCTGAGTGTGCAACGGGGGATGGCGCTCCTGCTTGTGGCGCATGACCTTGCCGTGGTCAACTACGTGTGCCAGCGTGTATTGATCATGTATAAGGGACGAGTTGTGGAGGAGGGATTAACCGCCGATGTGTTTGGTTCTCCACGGCACCCCTATACCCAGTTGTTGAAATCGGCAGTCCCGGATCTGGATGATTCTGGAGGGTTGGGTGCGCTCCCCCGCCGGCTTGAGAAGACCAATCCTCCTAATTATCCCAATTTTATCGGGTGCCCATTTGCTCCTCGCTGTCATTGCGTGACGCAATACTGCTTTACGGAACGTCCTGAACTTAAACAACTTAACACCAATCACAGGGTTTCCTGTCATTTTGTTTGAAGAAATAGGTGGCGGCAAGCGTAATGTCTAATAGAGGCCCCGATAGGCCGGGAGATCACACGTGTCGGAAGATAGTGAAGCCGTAAACGAGATGGAAGCGGTTATTGCCGCGCATGAATCGTCTTTGTTGCGATATGCTGGAGGTCTGCTACGGGATACTCATGCGGCGCAGGACGTTGTTCAAAATGCCTTCATCAAACTCTTCCGCCAGTGGGGTCCCGGGATGAAGCCCACGCCGATGTTAAAGGCCTGGCTTTACCGGGTGGTCCACAACGAGGCTGTGGATTATCTGCGCCGGGAAAAACGGCGGGGCTTGCTACACGAGCGACACGCCATGGAAAACCAAACAACAATCTCATCAAAAAACGGCGGGGCCGAGCGGATTGAAAGAATCCTTGCGGCAGTTCGCCGATTGGATCCCTCCGAGCAGCAGGTTGTGTTGCTTCGTATTCAGGAGGGGTTGTCCTATCGGGAGATCAGTCAGGCGACAGGGCGAACCGAAGGGAATGTCGGTTGCATTCTTCATAACGCTATCAAGAAATTGGGGGAATGGGTTAAGCGGGAATCGGAGGAAGGTCTGCCGGCGGGGGCCATGGCGGGGGGAGGCCAGACATGAAATGCGATAACTATGAACCACTTCTGACAGCCTATGTACTGGGCGACCTTGACGAAAAGGCAAGGCAGGAGCTTTCAGTCCATATGGAGTCCTGCGCCCAGTGCCGGGCGGAACTGGAAATGATCCAGTCAACTATCGGGGATGTTAAGCAAGCGTTGCAAGTTCAGGCTCAAGCCAAACCACACTTGGAGTTTAAGCGGCGGGCAAAGATTCTAGGGACGCGAAAAAGGCACCGGATCACCGTAACGGCTGTACTCAAGCTCGCCGCGACGGTGGTTATTCTGATCGGGGTTGCGGGTCTTTTTATGCCTGCGATGAGTCGTTCTCGTGAACGTGCCAGCTTGGCGTGCATCGAAGTTGCTTCAACTCCGGCATCTTTTGAATCTTTTCAGGAGCTCCCCGAAACGAGCCGTCAACCGATGCCAATGGAGGCCTTCGATAAGGAAGAAGTTCCCGTTGCAGCGCCTGGTGAACCCGCGAAAAGCGGAAAAGACGGTGGAACGCCAGGATGGTTTGACAACGGAAATCTTGACAAGGTAAGGAAAAAACAAATTTCAGGCAATGGACCAACCTACGGTTATGTGGCTGACAGTAGGCGATTGGATGAGCATGCGCCAATGCCGTCATCAAAATCAGTCGACCCTGACATGGGGCGCCTCAAGAATGCTGTAGCCTCGGAGCAGATCAACGGAGTAGCGATCGAGTCTCGACAAGACGGTGCATTCACAGCGTCTGAACCAAATCCGGAATTGAAATGGAATGCGACGCCTTCTGATGTTCCCGGTCTCCTTAAGAAAATGCGAGAGTCGATGGCTGATATTAGTATCGAATCAGAAGACAAGCCCGCAGAGGATTCTACAGTTACTACAGTCGCCACAGGTGGCGGCAAATTAGGAATTCAGCGGGGCGAACTGGATACGGATGGGGTTAAGGAGGGGGATGAGACCATCAATCAGGCGACCCCCGACATGCTTCTGGCGGGTGAGGTAACCAAAGGCGATAATTTCACGCTTACAGGTGAAAGTGTGTCGGGTAACAAGATAATGATTCACAAGGAGGAAAATGGCCGATCCAAAATCGGCAGATCCGGGAGCGACAGTAAGGATTTATCGAAGAGAAGTGATGAAGTCTCAAGAATAACCGATGACGAGCCGGAAGCAGGATCGCATGAAGGCCTCGGGGTAGGTAGCGGGGGGGCGGGTCAAGCGGCACAGATTGAAGTCGCAAAGGCCAAGTCACCGCTTGTCATGAAGGGTTTGTATGCTAGTCGTCTTGCGTCTGTGAAACCCGTTGTTGGTGGAGTAGCGAATGAACGAAATCGAAAAATCGATGACCGCATTCAGGGGGGGGATAGCAGTGTTGTATCAGACATGAAGAAAGCCCAGTTCATTGGGACCCCGAAACCGGCAG
>JAABPW010000009.1 GCA_011391785.1 Verrucomicrobiota bacterium | reverse complement strand
TTGCGGCATTTTCGGTCCCGCTTCAGCGGGAATGAAAATGCCGCAACATTCTCTTCCTCTCCCTCAAACCTCATCCCACTCCGTGGTAAATCTTGGAGCGGAACGTCCGTCACGGCCAGGGGAACCGCCCCTGTTACAGGGGCAACTTCTGCAACGGCACCTCGAAGCCCGCGGCCGTGGCCGTCCGCACCTTGCCGTAGACCTTGATCTTCACGCTGTCGCCGCTGACAACGCGGAAACAGGTCGATTTCCGGCCTACGGAAACCTCCAGGATCGAACCGCGGCAACGAAGCCTGTAACTGAAGGCCTTCCATTTCCGGGGAATGACGGGAATGAACGACAGCAGTTTCCCGTCGGTGCGCAGACCGCCCCAGCCATAGACCATGTTCAACCAGGCGCCGGACATGGAGGTCACATGCAACCCCTGCTCCGTATTGCGGTTGTAGTTGTCCAGGTCCATCCGGGCCATGTACGAGAAGAACTCCCAGGCTTCCTTTTCCTTGCCCAGTTCCGACGCCAGGATGGAATGCACTCCCGGTGAAAGCGAGGACTCATGAATGGTCCGCGCCTCGTAATAGTCGTAGTTGATCCGCTTGGTCTTGATCGAGTAGTCGTTGCTGAAGAACAGCGGCAACAGGAGCGTGTCCGGCTGCTTGATCATGTTGTAGCGGAAAATCTTCAGGTACGGCCAGTTCTTGTAGACGGGAATCTGGGATTCCGGGAAGTTCTTGACGTCGACCTCGGGCAGGTCGAAATAGCCGTCATGCTGCTCATAGAGATCGCGCTTCTTGTCGTAGGGAATCCGCATCTTGCGGGCTTTCTGGCGCCACTCGACCAGCTCATTCTTCCGCAAGCCGACCTTGGCGGCGACCTTGGCCAGCTGCCCCGGCGCGGCCTTCTTCATCTCCTCGACAACGGTCAGGGTGAACTCCATCATCTTCTTGACCATGACGTTGGTGTAACAGTTGTTGTTGACGTTCATGTGGTACTCATCCGGACCCATGACGCCGTAGAGGCAGAAGTCCCCGTTGAGCGGACTGTATTCGCCGTGGGCGGCATAGAAGCGGCTGATCTGCAGCAGCATCTCGATGCCCTCCTTGTAGAGGAAGCCCCTGTCCGCGCAGACGGTCACGTAGTGCCAGATGGCATAGGCCACCGCCACGCTGACGTGGATTTCGAAGTCGCCGTGCTGCCAGGTCGCGCAGCTTTCCGTTCCGTCGAGCGTGCACATGGGGTACCGCGCTCCCTCGAGTCCCATTTCCCGGGCACGTTCGCAGGCCTGCGGCAGGTACTTATGCCGGTAGAGCAGCAGGTTGCGGGCCGCCTTCGGGTTGTTGAACATGTAGTACGGGAGACAATAGGTCTCGGTATCCCAGAACACCTCGCCGTAATAGACCTCGGCCGTCAGCCCCTTGCAGGGAATGTTCAGCGCGGGATCATACCCATGATAGGTCTGATGCAGGTTGAAGATCGAGAAACGGACGCCCTGCTGGCTCTCGGCATCACCCTCGATGCGGATATCGATATTCTCCCAGGCCTTGTCCCAGAACTTGCGTTGTCCGGCGAGGGCTTCGTCAAAGGACTGATCCGCCGCGGCTTGCCCGGCCTTCAGGCCGCGCTTCCAGATCCCGGCGGCGTCCTTGGTCAATTCCCAGTGCATGCCGGCACGCTTGTCGACCCGGGTGACATTGCCCTTCCTGACCGAGAGAGTGAACTCGAGGCAGGCCTTCTGTTCTTCCTCGATGAATTTCGGCTTGATCGCCTCGCTGCAATCCAGGTCAAAGCTGGAAAAGAGGTAATGACTGCTGTTGATCGTGCGTCCAAGCACGGACACGCGCCCACCCTTGTATTCCATGCGCGGGCACGTCCAGAAGTTCTTGCCGGCGTCCAATGACCCGGCCCCGGTGGCCTCGGTCTGCTTCCAGCCGCCTGCGATCTCATGGCGGATCGAGTAATCAAGACCCGAGGTAACCTTGACCTTGCCGGTAAAGTTCAGGGGCTCGAGCAGGATCCGCTGGTAACCCGACTGGGGCCGGACCATGCTGAGCAGGCGCACAAAGGTGATCTTGAGCTGCTTGCCCTTGGCGGTCTTCCAGACAAACTCGCGCGTCATCGTGCCGGACCGCATATCCAGCCGCCGCACGAATCCGCTGACCTTCACCTTGGCCAGGTCGAGCTGCTCCCCGTCAATGGTGATCCGCGTATACAGCCAATCCACCGAATTGACGCCGAAACAGGTGCGCGTCACGATGCCCTTGAACAGCTGCGGATGATCCACGTGCATCACCTCGTACAGGTTGTTGAAATAGCTGCCCTGCAGCCGGTCGCCGCTGTACCCCTCTTCAAAATAGCCGCGCACCCCCATGAATTCATTGGCCAGGCTGAACATCGATTCGGAAAGCCTGCCGCGCTTGGGATCAAAGCCCTCCTCAATCACCTGCCAGGGGTCAATCTTTAGATACGGATCGGGAATCTTGGTCTTCATAAGTCTCTTGTCTCCTTTTGATAGTCAGTACGGTTGTTTAAAAATTAGGTCCGGTTCATCCGGGCAAGCACATCGTCCAGCGTGCCGGCAAACGGGCCCGGCGTCTCCATCTTGATCGACACCAGTGCGGCGGCGAACTTGAGCGACTCGGCGACCCCGTAGTCCAGCCGGCGCGCCAGATAGGCCGCGAAGGTCGTGTCGCCGCGTCCCGTCCTCCCCGTGGTGTTGCTGTTGGAGAACTTCTCGAAATACGACTTGCCCGCGACCCGCGCCAGCACACCGTCGGCCCGCGTGATCAAGGTCTCCGGACAGCCCCACTGCTCGAAAATCTGGCCGGCCTTGTCGAGGTCGTCGGTACCGGTCAGCACCTTGGCCTCAACCACGTCCAGCTTGACCTTGGACAGCTGCTTCACGATTTCCTTCTTGTTGGGAACATCCCCGAAGGCGATCTCGCGGGTGACGGGATCGACCTGGCGGACGAAGCTCTGCATGTCTGTCGAAAGGTTGTAGCCCCGCTTGACGAGCCCGGCGATCAGGTCCATGTCAAACTCGGTGTCCGAAATCCCGGCCAGGTGCAGGCACTTCGTCTTGATTTCAGGGACCTCGTCGATCCGGATGATCCCCGCGCTCTTCTTGAGGATCAGCCGGCGGACGTCCACATCCGCCACGGGATGAATGACGACCGAATAGGTCGTCTCGGCGGAGGGGATGAGATAGGTGTCGATCCCCGCATCGCGCATGGGCTGCAGGATCGCCTCGTCGGCTTGCGCCATCTTGGCGATCACCGCCACGCGCTTGCCGGTCCGGACCGCCGCCAGGGCGCCGCAGAGCACCGCACTGCCGGGAGAGACCTTTGTCTGGCCCTGGTACGGGGTGATTTCGTCGTAACACATGTGCCCGAGAAAAGTGATGTCATATGAATTCATGGTTCCAACATAGCATAACCGCCATTGACGTAAACGACGCTGGCTCTATACTATGCGACATCTGTTCCAGAAGGGAGCCTATGCGTAAACACGTCATCGTCATTGCCGGCTGGCATGACTACAATCAGTTGATGGGATTCTGCCGCTACGCCCATGAGGCGGGCTGGACGCTGGACACGACCTCCCTTTTCCAAGGCGCGGCACCGCGGCACTGCCGGGCCGACGGCATGCTGACGACGAACATATTCCGGTCCGACCTGCGGAGTTTCGTCCGGAAGACGGCCAGGATCATCCCCTCGGTCCTGCACGGGTGCGACGACCTGAAGCTGGGCATTCCCCGTGTGGAATGCGACGAAGCCGCCATCGGCCGCATGGCCGCCCAGCACCTGCTGGACCAGGGGCATAAGCACTTTGCCTTCTTCAACTACTCGTCGGCGATCCACGCCCGGCGCCGGCTCGAGGGGTTCCGGCAACGCCTGCGCGAGGCCGATCGCGACTGCATGGTCCTCTCGCACCACTCCGCCACCAGCGCCAACATGGCCGAATGGCTGGCGGCCAGGCTGAAGACGCTCCCGAAACCACTGGGCCTTTTTGCAGTGGACGACACCCTGGCCGCGGAAGCGATTGAAGCGGCGCTGGACCACGGCTGGCGCGTCCCGGAAGACATGGCGGTGGTTGGCGTGGGGAATTTCGACCTCATCTGCAAATACAGCCGGAGGCCGGTCACCAGTGTCGCCCTGCCCATGGAACAGCTGTCTTACGAGTCAGCCGCCCTGCTGGACCGGCTGATGAAGGGGCGCCCCGCGCCCACCGGGACGCTGGTCCTGCAGCCCACGGAACTGATCACGCGGACGAGCACGGATCACCTGGCCATGACCCACCCCTCCGTAAAGCGGGCGGTGGACTACATTTCCACACACCTCGTCACAAAACCGCTCAAGCCACGCCAGATCGCGCAGGCAACCGGCATCTCGACAAGCCTCCTCTACACGCTTTTCCACGAGGAACTCAGGTGTACGCCTTCCGCCCTGGTCCAGCGGCTCCGCATCCGCCGCGCCTGCCATCTCCTGATGTCGACCCCCGACAAGATCGACACCATTTCGGAACAATGCGGATTCGCCACCCTGCGCACATTCCAGCGCACCTTCGTGCGTGAACAGGGCCTTTACCCCCAAGCCTGGCGCCAATGCCAGCACAAGGGCGCTTGAACTTCTTTCCCTATTGTGATTTCTGACATTCCCCTCGTAATCGTAATCTTAATCTTAATCGTAATCCATTCCGGGGCAGAGGATTACGATTAAGATTACGATTAAGATTATGACCAGGAGCAGGATCCACGTGGAATGCCTAATCGAGAACATTAGTAATCACGCCCCCGCGAATTTTCACGCGGTCATGCGGATCGTATTGTCGCGCCGCAGTTGCCGGGCGGCATCGACCGTGGTCTTGATGCTGCCACGGTTGCGGGACACCAGCGCCGAGGCCCGGGTTCCATACTCGCGGCGCAGGGATTCATCCTGGAGCAACCGGTCGAGGATCGAGTCCAGTTCCGAAACCGATGACACCTGGACAAGCGCCCCGGCGTCCTTGAACTCACGGGTGATATCCATGAAATTTTCCATGTTCGGGCCAACCACCACCGGCTTTCCGCACACCGCCGGCTCAATGATGTTCTGCCCGCCGTGCTCGGTCAGGCTTTTCCCGACAAAAGTCACCGTGGCCGCCGTATAGAGATGCTTCAACTCCCCGGTGGTATCCACCAGCAGGACGTCCGGATGTTCGCCGGGCGCCGCCTTCGTCCCGCGGCTACGCTGGATAAAGGGAAGCTTCCGCCGGCCGATGGCCGCGACCACGTCGTCCCGCCGCTCGGCATGGCGTGGCACCAGGACCAGCTTGAGCTCCGGGTGGGCGACCCTGGCCTTCACAAAATAATCCAGCAAGACATCTTCCTCGCCGGGCCAGGTCGAGCCCCCCAGCAGAATCAGGTCGGACTCCGTCATGCCAGCCGTCCCTAAAATCTCCGCCGCCTTCTCCGGGCTGCCGGGCTCCTTCAGGGCCACGTCATATTTGGCGCTACCCGTGGCCTGCACCCGCGCGGGATCCACCCCCAGCTTGAGATAACGCTCCAGGTCCTGCCCGCCCTGCACGCAAAGCTTGTCCACCAATCCCAGCACCGGGGTGAACAGGCGGCGGTAGCGGTAATATCCGCGGAAGGAGCGGTCGGACAAACGTCCGTTGATCAGCATCACCGGAATGCCGCGGGACTTCGCCATGCGGATCAGGTTCGGCCAGAATTCGCATTCCGTCAGCACCAGCATCCGCGGCTGGATCAACCGCAACACCCGCGCGACAACAGGCGGGAAATCGAGCGGGAAATACACCATCACATCCGCCGGCGCGAGCGACTTTTCCGCCAGCGCCCTGGCCGTCGAGGTGTTGACCGTCAGCACGAACGCCACGCCGGGCTCCGTCAGCCGCCATTCCTCCATGAACCGGAGCGCGACATAGGTTTCGCCGACACTCACGGCATGGATCCAGATCCGGGGCCGCTCCCGCAACCGGATTTTCAGGACCGCATCATAGCAACCCAGCCGCTGCATGAAGCCCTTCGCGTATCCGCCCCGCCGGCACATCCGGAGCAGGAAATACGGCAGCATCACCATGAGGATGACAGGGAACAGCAGATTGTAGACCACATATACCATTTTAGGCCCTCGGGTGAGCATCATCGTATACTTTCTTCAATTTCTCCACAGTAACATGCGTGTAGATCTGGGTGGTGGACAGGCTGGCATGCCCCAGGAGTTCCTGGACGCTGCGCAGATCGGCCCCGGCATCCAGCATATGGGTGGCAAAGGAATGGCGCAGGGCATGGGGAGAGATCGAGGGATTCAAGTTTGCCGCCGCGAGGTATTTCTTGAGGAGCCGCTCCACCGACCGGGACGTGATCCGGTTGCCGCGGTTGTTGAGAAACAAGGCCCGGTCAACCGCCCGGCGCCGTGCCAGTTCCGGCCACAGTGCATCGCGCAGGGTAATGGAGGCTTTCAAGGCCTTGCAGGCCTGGCGCCCGAGTGCGCAGAGCCGTTCCTTGCGGCCTTTGCCCCGGACCCGGACCATCCCGCTCAGGAGATCCACCTGCGGCTCCGTCAGCCCCGTGATCTCGCTGATACGCCCGCCGGTACTGTACAACACCTCCAGCATGGCGGCATCCCTGAGGGCACAATACTCCGCCAGCGTCCGTTCCCGGTCCGACTTGGGCCGCTCCACCTGTTTCCACAGCAGCATGGGCATGTCCAGAAGCTGGATGATTTCCTTCTGGGAGAGGAACGGCGGCAGTTTCCGCGCCCGCTTCGGGGGCTTCAGGCCGTTAAACGGATTCAAGCGGGCCAGGCCCTCCCGCTCCATGAACCGGTAAAAGGATCGCAATGCCGACAGCTTCCGCGATGTCGTCGTGGCCACGCTCCCCGATTTCTGAAACTCGATCAGGAAGGACCTTGCCTTGAAACGATCCACCGCCTCCCAGTCATAGGGCGGCATCGCATCACCCGTCCAGGTGAACCGGACAAACTGGGCGATATCCATCAGGTAGTTCGCCACCGTGTGGGGCGAGGCGTTCCGCTCATGCTCCAGGTACGCGGCAAATTGAGCCACGGACGGATCGTCGGTCATCATGGCTCCACCCATGCCCGCCCCGCCCGGGGCGGCCACGGTGGGAGCGCTAGACGGCGTCAGGTTGGGCTTCAGGTCCCGCATATTTCTTCGCCATGCGTTTCAATGCCGATTTCTGGCGGGGTGTCAGCGACTTGCGCTGGGCATACTGCCGGGAAAGGGACACATAGAAGGTCTTGTCGTCAAAGGTTTTCCCGCCCTTGGCGACCGCTTCCTTCCACTCCGTCACATGCTGGAGCTGGGCCAGCAGGGCGACGCATTCGGGATCATCCACCTGCGCACCCTGGTCGAGTCCCAGCCGGGGCTGGATCGCCTCGAAGTCGGGAATTTTCTCGGCGTACTTCAACACCATGCGATTCAGGACCTGGAGCTGCGCAGGCGACAATTCCCGGTTCTGGTCGGCACGGCGCTGCAAGGATTCCACAAAGGACTTGTCATCGAACTTGCGCCCCCGGCGTTCGCTGGCCGGATCGAACTCGATCGGCTTGAGCAAAGCCAGTTTTTCAAGTGTCGAGGGGGCGGGCGGTTCCTCGGGTTTTTCCTCCAGCAGCGCGCCCAGTCCCGCGTCCTTGAGCGTCTCCTCGAAGCCCGGGATCTGATCGCGGTAGCGTCCCGCGATCCGGCCGATGGATTCCAGCTGCCGCAGCGAGAGCGGCTTCTCGCCGTCCGTGAGCTGCTCCTGGATCGAATCCGTGAATTTCTTGTCGCTGTAGGTGCGGCGCCCCTTCTTGGTCTCAGGCCCCCAGGCCGAGACATGCGTCAGGGCCGCGAGCACCAAGGCCACCTTGGCCTTGTCGGCCGCCGGCCCCTTGGCCTCCTTCATCCACCCCATGAACTTGGCATAGAAGTCCCCCATCATGGTGGTCCATTCGACCTTGCCCTGCTCGATTTCGTCCAGCAGTTCCTCCATACCGGCGGTGAATTTGACATCGAACAGCTCGTTCAAGTGCGTCACCAGGAAGGCGTTCACCTTCATCCCGATTTCAGTCGGCTGGATTGACTTCTTTTCCTTGGCGACATAGCGACGGTCATAGAGTGTGCCGATGATGGAGGCATAGGTGCTGGGACGCCCCACCCCTTCCTCTTCCAGTGCCTTGATGAGGGAGGCCTCGCTGAACCGGCCGGGCGGCTGGGTTTCCTTGCGCTCCTCCAGCCACTTGATCAGGTCGAGGAACTCGCCGATTTGCAGGGGTGGAAGCTGATCCACCTCAGCCGCCTCCTCAACGCCCTCCTCCTTCTCCGCCTGATCATCCTTCTTGACCTTGATCTGGACGCCGCTGACCTTCATGTATCCCGGGAACACGACCTGGGAACAGGAGGCGCGGAACAGGTAGTCAGGCACCTCGCCGGAGGACCCGGTTGTCTCGATCTCGACCGTCTTCTGCTCGATGCGGGCGGGCGCCATCTGGCTGGCGACAAACCGCTGCCAGATCAGGGAATACAGCTTGTACTCGTCCGGCGTCAGCTTGTGCGAGAGGCTGTCCGGGGTCCGGTTCACGTCCGTGGGACGGATGGCCTCATGCGCCTCCTGGGCCGAACCGCGGCTCTTGAAATAATTGGGCTTCTCGGGAAT
>JAABPW010000008.1 GCA_011391785.1 Verrucomicrobiota bacterium | reverse complement strand
GGCCAAACTCAAAGCGAGGGGAATAGTGTGGTATTCCCCCTCCGAACTCAATCCAGGTACCCTTTACGATTGAAGGCAATGCCAACAACGGCAGGCAGGCTAGAACTCACCCTTGCGGGTTCGTTCAGCCTGTTGCCAAACGTTCGGCAATGCAAAATGATTTGACCGACATACTATCAATACATACACTGTAAATACATGAGTGGTATCCAATTTAAATGGGACGAAAACAAGAACCGCAAGAACAAGCGGGAGCACGGCGTCTCATTTGAGGAAGCCCAAACCGTGTTCCTGGACGAGAGCGCCATCCGGTTCTTCGATCCGGATCACTCAGAAAATGAAGACCGGTTTATCATGTTGGGCATTAGCTTCAAGCTCAGGAAACTGGTAGTGTGCCACTGCTATAGGGAAAATGATGAGGTTATCAGATTGATTTCGGCCAGGAAAGCCGACAAAGACGAAATCCGGGATTACGGGAGGTGACGCCATGAGAACACATTATGACTTTTCGAATATGAAGGGGGTAAAGAACCCCTACACCAAACAACTCAAGCAGCCTATCACCATCCGGCTGGACAAGATGACAGTCGCCTATTTCAAAGTACTGGCAACAGAGGTGGGCATGCCTTACCAGAACTTGATCAATCTTTATCTCCGCGATTGCGCCACGGAGCATCGCAAACTCTCGCTCAAATGGGCATCATGATTTGCCGAACCACGCCTCACACGCGACGTCGAGTACGCCGCGCGTGAAGGCTGGCGTTAGCTGGAGAAAAATATGAGATTACTATCAGTTCTATTTGCTCTCGGCATGTGTGCAACCCATGCGCTCGCCGATGGGCTCTCCCCCATGCCGTTGGAGAAAGTTATTCCGAAGGCGGACGCTATCGTGCTCGCAGAGATCTCCACCAACGTCGTGACGATAGTTGAGCGAAAGCCCGAGAAAGGACCTGCCTCAGTCGTCTATACGTGCAGCATCAAGGCCAGAGTGATCGAGGAACTCAAGGCGAGCGCCCCAAAGGAACTCGACCTCATTTTCACATTCACAGTGGTCAAGGGCGTATGGCTCGCCTGGCCAGGCTCAGGTCTGGAGCAACAGATGAAGCCAAAGGAGCAGTACGTACTCCTCCTCACATCGCAAGACGGCAAACTTCAGTTGCTGAGAGCTGAGAAACCAACCGAGTTGGATACGATCAAGAGAATCTTGAAAGAACCGACGAAAGACAAGGACAGCTAACAACCGGTGGAACCGTACGTCGCTGACGTGCCGCCGGTTCTCCGGGGCGTTGGGGTAGATAACAATGATCCTTTACACGCTTATAAAGAACTACATGCCGATAGTTGTCCTTGTGCCAACCGCAATGGCTATCGCGGCGCGCATCTACAACCGGAAGGCTGTCCACAAGGTGTCAAGTCTTGCGGCAAGCTCCGTTCTCCTCGGACTACTAAACTGGCAGAATCTGATGACGCTGCAGCATTTCTGTATGTCGCGCCACATTGGCGGACCTTACTTGTGGGGAGGGGGATCAGGTGTTGCCTTCTCATTTCCCGTTGCTGTCTCAGCGGTTGTCTTTGGTCACTTGGCCCTCCGGTCTGTCAGGAAGAATGAAATGGCAAGAGGGTGGCGGATGCTTGCATATTGTGGTCTACTGCTGTCGTACCCGTATGTGGCATGGTGGCTCATTTTCATTGCGCGGTGGTGCGCCTATGCCGCCACCATGAGCCATGGACATGGTCCGTAATGGAAAAGATCCCAACAAGCGCAGCCAGTCTACGCTCGCAAGCTCGCGCGACTGCTGCGTAGCGTTGGCACAATAAAATTATTGAGTATGATATCAATAATGATACTATATTGCCATGGTCTCGGTTGAAGACATAGTTTCGGAGATGCGAAGCAACCCCAAAGGGGTTCGTTTTGCGGACTTGTGCCGTGCGTGCGAGCACTTTTTCGGGCAACCAAGGCAAAAGGGAACCAGCCACCGGATCTATAGGACCCCATGGCAGGGTGATCCGCGGGTGAACATTCAGGATGACAAAGGGAAAGCAAAAGCTTACCAGGTCAGGCAAGTATTGAAGGCAATAGAGAGGTGGGAATATGAAAACCATTCCGCATGATCACTATACCTACCGCGTTACGTGGTCGGAAGAAGACAAAGAGTACGTTGGCCTTTGCGCGGAATTCCCAGGCTTGAGCTGGCTGGCCGCCGCGCCCGAAGCTGCGCTTCGTGGCGTTCGCTCCGTTGTGGCGGATGTCATTGAGGATATGAATAAACAGCGGGAGCCAATTCCTGAGCCGCTGGCAGGCCGGTCATTCAGCGGGAAGTTCATGGTGCGCGTCCCTCCTAATGTGCACCGTGAACTCGCTGTAGAAGCCGCTGAAGCTGGTGTCAGTTTGAACCGTCTCGCATCGGCAAAACTTGCGCACGGATAAAAGAGAATGCCAACCAGAAAGTCCAGGTTACCTCGCGTCCCGCTCGGAACCTGACTTTCGCCGTTGGGACGAGGGAAACGAATGAAGACAATTGGCATGTGGTGTGGCGCGTGTGTCCTGTTGGCAATTTCGGCGCGCGCTGACGAGATCAGAGCGTTCGCATAATTCATTGAAAATGATTGATCATGTTCACATATATGGTAACCTCCCCTCATGAGAGAAATCAAGTTCTACGCCACTTCAACAGGTCGTTGCCCTGTTCAAGAGCATCTTGATGATTTGCCGGACAAGACCGTCCAAAAGATTGCCTGGGTGCTGCGAGTGGTTCGGGACTTGGATCGGACTAACAACCCGTCCCTTCTTTTCCTTTCAGAAGAAAACCCAACAGACACCGTCCGCCGAGATCCGGCTGGCGGAGGAACGTAAAGCCGATCACATAAGACGGAGGTAAAACCATGGATGATCTGGAAAAATACATTGAGAAGCGGAAAAAGCGGTCCCCCGCTTTCGCGGCTGGATTTGAAACCGGATACGAGCAGTTTAAGATCGGACTTGTCCTGCGTACAGCCCGCGAAAAGGCGGGACTGACCCAGGATGAGGTTGCCGCGCGCCTGAACACGAAGAAATCGGCCATTTCCCGGATTGAGAATCATGCGGAGGACATCAGGCTGTCCACGCTGGAGAAATTCGCCGAGGCTATCGGCAAACGGTTAACGTTGAAAATTGCCTGAAGCGATCGAGACAATGCGAACCAGCTCTTGGAACACGACGGCTCGCACGCTCGCCGCGTTTCAAGAGTCTCGTTCGACCCGGAGAAATGAAATGCACGCAGACCCGACAGGATTATTGAAGTATCTGGGGGCGGTGGGATTTCTTATTCCCATCTGGCTGTTTCACCTCGTGCCTCTGCTCATCATCGCGGGGCCAGTCTGGTTCTTCGGGCGAAAACGGGCGAAATGGAGCATGTGGGATTTCGCTATCGTCGCAATACCGTTTGCAGTCTGGGGTGTGCTGATGATTGCGAATGATTCTGGAAAGTCGCTGTCCAATCTCGTTGAGGGCTTGATCATAGGATGCGTTGCCCCTCTGGCGCCGATCATTCGCGTGCTGATCGCAGAAAGGCAGAACCAAAAGGTCTTGGCAGTCGGATTGCTTGTTGTTCTGTGCCTGGTGGCAACAGGACTGTGGGCGTTTGTCCCTGGATTGCCGGAATGAAATGATTGTCGAACCAGAAAGTCCAGGTCACCTCGCGTTCCGCTCGGAACCTGACTTTCGCCGTTCGGCATGGCGCACGACTAAAGGGTGAAACGGACTAACAACCCGTCCCTTTTCCCCGCGGGATAGATCCTATTTGAGCAACGTTTTGGCGGTCTCGCGGAGATCTTCATGGTTCTGCGGGTTTTCGGAGAAGGACTGGATGGCCTTGCGGGCGAATTCGAGCTGGGAGTGATTGGTTACCCGGCATAATTCCTGAATGATATTGCCCTTGGACCAGCGATCTCCTCCCTCGAGGCCGTCAAGCAGGGGGCGGTGGGCAACTTGCTCCTCAAGTAACAGGAGACTGACGGCTGCCGAGATTCTGACCTTGTATTCAGTGTCCGTGAGTAGGTTTTTCAGGATCTCCACATTTTTTGCCCGGTCATCCTGTTTTGCGCCTGCAAGCTGGATTGCGGCCTGTTGCCGGCCATCGGTGTCCTTTCCGCCGGCCAGCATCCGGTAGAAGTCCCGTCCGGCGTCAGGCCCGATTTTGGCGACGGCTTCGAGGATGATTTCCGGAGAGAGGAGTTCCTCGTTGTTCCGGGGATCGCTCCCAGGTTCCACGGTTAATTCCTTGATTTCATTCCAGTCGCTCGACAGCGAGTCGACGTTGCGGATCGAGTCGTATTGGGCCTGCTGGAGAGCACCGCTTTGGGCTACCATGAATCCGCTGCCTCTCCGGCGTTTCTCGTCGTTCTGGGCATCGATATACAATTCGGTCAGCCGTGGCATGGCTTCCTTCGCCTTGAGTTCCCCCAGTGCAATTACGATCGAGGCGCGTGCCAGCCCGCTTTCCAGGTCGAGGGCCTTGATGAGGTGGGGAATGGAGGTGGGATTGCCAATGGCACCGCAAGCGCGGGCGGCGTTCGACCTGATGATCCGGTCCTTGCTGGATAGGGCCTTGTGCAGCCGGGGCAGCTGGTTGGTGCCCGCATAACCGAATACGGCTGTGGCAAAACGGATTTGTGCGCTGGAATTTGGATTGTTGTGTGCCTGGAGCAGGACATCGGCAATGTCGGGATGTGCGTTCAAGGAGGTTGCCAGCCGATCCAGCAGCTTGTCATGAGGTTGATTGTCGCTGACCGGTGGCGGGGATTCCATCATGAGCCTGACGATCGGCGCAGTGGCTCTGGGTGCCAGGGCCGTATAGAGATAGTCACGGTTCACGACGACACCAATGGTTGAGTCGATTCCAAACGGGAAATTGCCGTAATCGTGGCGCTGGATGATGTTCCGGAGGATATCAAGATCAGGGATTCGCCCGTTCAGGCACAGCTGGATAGCGGCAAATCCTCGCACGGAAGCGTCCTTGTCCGTCAGGGACTTCTCGAAGGCTTTGATCATGGCGGGTGTTGGGGTGGCGCGGCCAAGCATGAACAGGGCGGTGCACCGTTCCCGGATTTCCGGCGAGGCGAGCATCCGGATCAGGGCGGGAGCCTGGGCTGCAAGGTTGGCTTCTTTGCCCAACAGTCCGGCTGCTGCCCGGGCGCGGTAAAACGGGTTGGGGTCAGACAATGCGGCCTCCAGGTCTTCGGGTGCCGGGCGCGCTTTCGCCTCATCGATTTGTTCCTGTCTGGTGGAACGGGCAATCTTGACCACAGCATGTTGCCAGAGAGGGGTGGTTAAGTTTAGGTTGGAGGCGGTTGGGAACATCAGCATCCCGTGGGTGCCGGCGAGGATGGTGGAGGTGCCAGCGGTGAGGTTGCTGACCAGAGTATAGCCGCCGAGGATTGGCATCTCGCTGCCGCACAGGTTTGGTGGAGGGGTTTCCGGAAGGAGTTCCGTGCCTTCCGTGATCATTCCGGTTTTTGTGTCCAGGATTGAGCTGCTGAATGTCCTGACGCGTTCATCAGGGGTGCTTGAGGTATAGCGGTTCTTGATAACTTGGGCGATAGGTGCGGCTACGCTTTTTTCCATAGGCGTGCCATAGGCGCGTGGCGCATAGATCGTTCCATAGAGAATATGTAATCGGTTGCCGTCGGCACGGAGCCCCTTGATCTTGTTGCACTTCAGTCCATCGGCCATTGAGAGGGTTTGGATCAAGCCGGTTGTAAGATCCATGATCGCAAGTCCTCCGCCATCGTCACCAAGTTCACAGGCCAGGTAGAGCCGGTTGCCGATGCGTGCGATATCCTCGACCTTGTTGGAGGGGAGTCCGTCGGAAACGGTGATGCGGCCGATGATAATACCGTCAGGCAGGGAAATGATGGTAACGCCGCCGTTCGAGCAGACATAAAGCCGGTTGTCGTGGCGAACACACCGCTTCACATAGAAATCACTCAGTTCCTCGTCCTGGCTCCCGATCTTGTTCCAGGTTCCTGCTACTGGATCCACCAGGAAGAGGCCGCCTTCCAGGTCCTGGACGTGATGGCTCATGCCTGAATTGTCATCGTAGCCGAGGTTGTCCTCCTGCCATTCGCGGATGATTGACGCACCGACAAGAACCCGGTTGCCGGGCAGGGGGATGGAGGTGTAACGAGGGCCCCTGTCTCCCGAAAGCGTCAGTTTTACGGAGGTGAGAATATCCGGAACGGAATTCCCGGTTTTGGATGCCAGGACTGCGGGCACGGGTCCAGTTGCTTTCCGCAGAACTTTTCCTGAACGATCATAGGTCACCAGGATATCGGGATTGTTGCCAGACAACCAGACTTGGCCGTTGGTTTCGCCCAGCAGGCGGAAGTCCGAATTCATGAGTTCCCCTGAAGGCGCCAGACCGGAAATGGGGAGCACGGTGAATGACAGCGTTGAGGGGTCCAGGAGGGCGGGACGGTGACGGAGCTGATCGTCGACGTAGGTGTCGGCCCAGATCTCGTGGTCGGTTGAGCCGATGATGTGCCATTGCCGGCTGGCGACTTGAATGGGCTTGAATTCACCCGTATCGGGGTCATAGACCGAAGTCTTTCCCCAGAGTTTACCGCATCCGGTGATAAGCCCGCCCTTGCCGAGGAAGAAGGAGTCGCTTGTTCCGGGGGTAAATCGATAAATGTCCTCGTTGGATTCGATCCACAGGGCATTGCCCCACCAGACCAGGTCGTCTACG
Source organism: Verrucomicrobiota bacterium (assembly GCA_011391785.1). Taxonomy (GTDB): domain Bacteria; phylum Verrucomicrobiota; class Kiritimatiellia; order CAIKKV01; family CAITUY01; genus JAABPW01. The sequence continues at coordinate 1,960 of JAABPW010000008.1, read as the reverse complement.
GGGAACGCCTCATGGATCTTATCGGTGCGAGTTTCCCCAGAAACATCCGTTGTCCATTCAGTCCGGTCCCGCCGCTTTCCATCCGCCTTTTCGATGCCTATACGGACGAGCTTGGGCTTCCCGGACCATGGGGCCTCCATACGGAAAAGTCCGTCCTTGGTTCCGACAAACAAGCCTGCGGGGGTTTCGCAAAAGGACGTGATGCCCGCGCCGGTAGGGAGCTGCAGGATATCGAGGGTCTTGCCCGTGGCAAGATAACGGACCAGTCCCCATGAGGTACCGATCCAGATCCGGCCGCTATCCTGATCCCACTGTGCGCCTGGCGCAATGGCCCGGACATCGTCACGGTTGGAAAACAGTCTCACCCCGTCCGGGAGGCCGGCCGTGTGGACTGTCGTGGTGTCATAGGCCACTCGATGGCCGGACACAGGATCCATGCGGGGACGGGGGGTGGGCTTGATCAGGCGGTTGACCTGGTTGATGAGGGGGATGCATCCCGTTTTTTCGGCCAGCAGGGCCGCCCGTTTGATGTCATCGGGATTCTTGAGATGGGCGAAAAAGACGTACAGGCAGCGCAGGGTGTCCTCAATTGCCGCAGTTTCACTGAAGACACTGTTGTTCCAGTTGGCCCGGTAATTTGACAAGGTCGATTCCTCGCGGGTGAAGGGGGGCGCTTTCCCTTCAAGGATGCGGAAGCCCAGCGCCAGTAATTTATCCTCATTGCAGGGATGTTGCTCGTATAGCCGGATCAGCCGATAGGCAAGGTCGGCATAGTTGCAGAAATGGGTACGGTTTTGTGTGCCCTTGCCGCTGGGAAAGGCTTGAAACGCCTTGCCATTCAAGAGTTTTTCCAGGATGGGGATAACCTCGGGCGTGTTCAGTTGGTCCTGTATATCCAGCCACTCGAGTAGGGTTTGCATGTCCTGCGGATTGGCGGCCAGCAGTGCCTTGAGGAGTTTGCGGTACGGTTCGTGCCCCGCATTAAGGAAGGTCTCCTTCCAGGCCAGGATAGTGTTATCCCGGTAGTAATTGGTGTTGTCCTCAGGTCGGGCGGCGATTTCGGCTATGGCCTTAATCGTGTTCTCCTGCTTGCCCAGCAGCCAGTAGAGGTTGGCCCGGATCCGCGGCTTGGTGGAAGGTTGGCTTGCCTGGTGGGCGAGCCAGGCCATGATGACTGGTTCCTTGCCTGCCGTCCGGAACCTGACAAGGGTTTGTTTCAAGCGCTCGAGATTCCCCATTTCGCTCTCGGACAGTTCCAGACGCCGCAAGGACGTGTCCATGGCACGATCGCTATTGCCCATGGCGGAATAGAGTCGCTCCAGTCGTTCCAGGGAATCGAGCCTGAGGACTTCACCGGTGCTTGGTGAATTATCGAAACCCGCGAGCCGTTGCCGCCCCATCTGGCATGCCCGCTCATTGTCCAACGTGTCCTCGTCGGGATCAGGTAGTAATGGTTTGGTTGCGGGGAGGGTCAGGGATGTCTCGTATTCGGTAGCGGCCTCGGACAGGCGGCCGACATCCTCGTAGAGTCTTCCCTTCCGCAGCGCCATGGTGTAGGGGCTGGCCTTGAGGGCTTCCAGATAAGCCAATTCCAGGGCGAGCGCTTCATCGGTCTTGCCTTCATGCATGCGGATCCGGGCGAGGACGCGTCGCAACCGGTTTGTACCTCCATCGATGCGTTGCTGGATGAGTCCAGTCAGGAGGTTGGTTTGGCCTGCGCTCTTGAATTCGCCATAGGCCAGCCGGATGAATTCCTTGCGGGCGATGCCGGGCACGCAATGGCGTGACCAGAAGCGCATGAGGACGGAATTGACCCGCTCAGGCAGGTCAACCGTTTGCCCTGGTTTGATTGTTTTTTGGGTTCCTGAGGGCATCCGGTCCATATCCATCGCCAGCAATGGCTCGGTTAGCAGGGATAGGGCGGCATTGGTGTCGCCGCGTTGCTTGAGGAAGAAGGCGT
>JAABPW010000007.1 GCA_011391785.1 Verrucomicrobiota bacterium | reverse complement strand
GTGAAATGCATGTTAAACAAATTTAAACCGGACAGTAGTGATTATATCCATTTCTGCGGCGAAAGAAAACCTCGCGATCATGACGTTGGCGGCGATCCATAATGTTTTCCTTTTCTTGATCATTGTCATTCGGAGAACGATCCAAATCACCGTTTCGAACCCTGCGTTTCGCGGTGCTCCTTCCTCATTTAACAGTCTTCTCGAAATAGAGGTTACCATTACTCGCGTCATACATTCTGACCTGATTGTGAAATTCACTTCGTATAAAAATGCCGTTAACTATTTGAAGCAGGTATTGTGAATTCGTAAATGGATAGAACAATATACCGTAGGCTTCAGAACTAAAGACCGGGAACTGTTTTACAATTTTCAAGGCGGGAAGAGACAACATGTAACAAACTGAATCATGGACAAATCCTACATGCCCATCGCTCGTCTTTATGCAGAATGTGAGCCAACTTCTTTTTCCTGAATCATCAAAAGTAATTCTATTGATTAAATGATTCTCGCTGTCATAAGACTCGATCCACAACTTCCCCCTGCGGTTGCCTTCCTCCTCTGCGCATTCTGCAAGCGACGGTAAAGCTCTTGACGCCATGGAGGGGAGATGGGAAAAGAAGCGTCATGAGCACACACCCCAAAGAAGGTTATTATAAGTTCAATCCCCGTTTTGTCGGGATCGCCGAATTTTCGCCCGCCGTCCTTGCCGACTTGAACCGTTGCCGTGAACGCCTGTTCGCGTTGCGGCTGGTGGGGATGTTCCAGGAAGGCGAACTCAAGGGGATCGGGTATGGCAATCTCAGTGTCCGCACTCCGGGCGGGTTTGTCATCACGGCGACGCGGACAGGCGGGTTTCCCGTGCTGGGCGCGGAGCACTACACCGAGATCGTGAAGGTGGATGTGGATCGCAATGCGGTGGACTTCCGGGCCGTGGTCGAGACGACCACCCCGTCCGCGGAATGCATGACGCACGCGATGTTCTACCAGGCGGATCCCGCGGTGGGGGCGGTCATCCATGTGCATCACCTGGAGTTCTGGAAGCGGTTGCTTGACCGGGTTCCCACGACGGCCCGTGAGGTGGAATATGGCACCCCGGACATGGCCCGAGAGATCCTGCGCCTGTACCGCGAGACCGATCTCTCCACCCGGAAGCTGGCCGCCATGGGCGGGCATGAGGAGGGGGTCATTTCAATCGGAAAAGACATGGATGAAGCGTGCGCCGTCCTCCTTGCCGCCTATGGGTAAGCCTTGTGGTCTCTAGTCTCGACACCGTCGCGCGGTTGCGTTAATTTGTCCGCCTTTTTGGGGAATGGATCAAAGCTATGAATGCACAGGATATCATTGCACTGAAGGAGCGGGGCCTCGCTGAGGCGGCTCAGGCCGCGACCCTGGCGGAGATCGAGGCGGTCCGAGTCAAGTACATGGGTCGGAAGGGATTGCTCCAGGATGTCATGGATGGACTCAAGTCGGTTCCGCCTGAGGAACGCCGCGACTTCGGCCGTGCCGCGAATGAGCTCAAGCAGGAGCTGACGGCGCTTCTGGACGGGCGGAAGGCCACCTTGTCGGCGGCCGGGAAGGCGGCGGGCCGGAAGCAGTTCGATGTGTCTCTGCCCGGCGCCTGGCGGGGGCTTGGCACGCGCCATCCGGTGACGCAGGTCATCGAGGAGACGATTCGCATCTTCAGCATGCTCGGCTTCACGGTGGCCGATGGTCCGGATATTGAAACCGAATACCACAACTTTGACGCGCTCAACACGCCGGCGGACCATCCGTCGCGCGATACGCAGGATACCTTCTGGCTGGACGGCACGACGCTGCTTCGCACGCAGACCTCGCCTGTCCAGATCCGGGTCATGGAACGGTGCAAGCCGCCGGTCCGCATCATCGCGCCCGGTCGCTGCTACCGGCGGGATACCACGGATGCCACGCATAGCGCCAATTTCCACCAGGTGGAGGGCTTGTATGTGGACCGCAAGGTGTCCATGGCCGATCTCAAGGGCGACATCACGTTCTTCGCCCGTGAAATGATGGGGCCGGATGTCAAGGTGCGGTTCCGTCCGCATTTCTTCCCCTTTACCGAGCCCAGCGTCGAATACGATTTTTCCTGCCATGTCTGCGGGGGATCCGGTTGCCGGGTTTGCAAGCACAGCGGCTGGATCGAGATTTCCGGGGCGGGCATGGTGAACCCCAAGGTGTTCAACATCGTCGGCTATGATCCGGAGGCCTGCACCGGCTATGCCTTCGGCATGGGGCTGGAACGGATCGCCATGATCAAGTACGGCATTGAGGATATCCGCCTGCTCTACGACAACGACGTGCGGTTCCTGGGACAATTCTCCTGAGGTATTTACTATGAAACTCCCATTGAGCTGGTTGAAAGATTATGTGGATGTGGACCTCGCCCCCAAGGAGCTGGCCTCGCTGCTGACGTTCTCCGGAACGGAAGTGGAGGGGATCAGGACCATTGGCGGAGATTTCACCGGGATCGTGGTTGGGGAAATCCTCACTTGTGAGCGGCATCCGAATGCCGACCGGCTGACGGTCTGCCAGGTGAACAGCGGGACGGAAACGCTGACCGTGGTCTGCGGGGCGCCGAATGCCGCCGCGGGACTGAAGGTGCCCCTGGCGGTCATCGGGGTCACGCTGCCCAATGGGTTGAAGATCAAGAAGGCCAAGGTGCGCGGCGTCGAGTCCTTCGGCATGATGTGCGCGGCGGATGAACTGGGGTTGTCCGAGGATCACAGCGGGCTCATGGTTCTGCCCGCCGACACCCGGGTCGGCACCCCCTTCACCGAGATCGCCGGTCCGCCGGAGACGGTGCTCGAGCTTGAGGTTACCCCGAACCGGCCCGATTGCCTGAGCATGATCGGCATGGCGCGTGAGGTGGCAACGCTTCTGGGCAAGCCGCTGAGGATTCCCGCGCCCGTGGTGAAGGAGGAATCCCGTTCCGTCGAAAGTCTTGCCTCCGTGGCCCTTGAGGATCCCGCCGGATGTCCCCGCTATACCGCGCGGGTGTTGTCCGGTATCACGATTGCGCCGAGTCCCTCCTGGATGCAGCGCCGCCTGGCGGCGGCGGGAATCCGGCCGATCAACAACGTGGTGGACGTCACCAACTATGTGATGCTGGAATGTGGCCAGCCGCTCCATGCGTTTGACTATGAATTGCTGGACGGGCACCGGATTGTCGTGCGTCGGGCGAAGCCGGGCGAGACGATGAGCACGCTCGACAGTGCCGCACGGGAAATCAATCCGGAGATGCTGATGATTGCCGATGGCCGCCGTCCCGTGGCCGTGGCCGGGGTCATGGGCGGGGCGGGTAGCGAGATCCGCGACGTGACGAAGACCGTTCTTCTGGAGAGCGCGTATTTCAAGCCGTCGGATATCCGCAAGACGTCCAAGAAGCTCGGGTTGTCCACCGATTCCTCCTATCGTTTCGAGCGCGGGGTCGATGTCGAGAATATCGAGTGGGCGAGCCGGCGGGCGGCCCAGCTGATGGTGGAAATGGGTGGCGGCGTCGCGGCGAAGGGCTGCATTGACGTGTTTCCGTCGAAGCCGGCACGCGGCCAGGTGACGCTACGGTTTGATCGCGCCCGCGACTTGCTGGGCATTGCGATCACGAACGACCAGGTCGTTTCGATCTTCAAGGCGCTGGGACTGGGGATTGTCTCCCGGGATGCCGCGTGCTGTGTGGCCGAGATCCCCGCGTACCGGGTCGATCTTTTACAGGAAGCCGACTTGATAGAGGAGATCGCCCGCATTCACGGGCTCGACAAGATTCCCTCGCCATCACCCGTGGCGAAAATCGTGCCCGGAGCCGAGGACCGGGCAACCCGGGCCTTGCTGGCGTTCCGCGGCAACCTGGTCGGGTTGGGATTGTCGGAAATCATGAATTACAGTTTCCTGTCCGAGAAGCTGCTCGATCTGGTCGGCTTTGGCGAAGCGGCCAAACGCGTGGTGCTGCCGAATCCCATCAGCGCGGATCATACCGTGTTGCGTGATTCCTTCATTCCCCAGATGATCGAAACCCTCGGGAAAAACCGTGCCCGGCAGGCGCGCGAGGCCGCGTTGTTCGAGCTGGGACGGGTGTTCTGCAAGGATGAGGCCGGCCGCAATGCCGAGGTTGACCGTGTTTGCGTCGGCCTGATGGGCCCCGTGGGGCGGCCCGGCATGCTCAAGTCCCAGCCGGTGAAGGATGAGGAGATGTTCCAGTGGATCAAGGGGATCCTGGAATCGCTTCTTGCCGCCCAGCATGTGCCTTCCATTGTCAGCGGCGGGCTCAGTCGTCCTGATGTCACCCTGTCGATGATGCCGAGTCCCTGCTTCGAGGAGGGCCGCGCCGTGCGCATCCGCATCGCGGGCGCCGACTGTGGCGTGATGGGGCTGGTGGGTGACCGTGTCCGCGCTGAATGGCGCCTGACGGATCCTGTTGCCGTCCTGGAACTGGATCTCGCGCCGCTCCTGGCGAATGCCCTGCGCATCCCGGTATCCCGTGCGATCGGAACGTTTCCCTGCGTGGATCGCGATGTGGCGATGGTGGTGGAGGACGGGGTTTCCCACGAGGCGATTGTGGCGACTATGTGGAAAGCCGCGCCGCCGGAGCTGGTGGATATCCGTCTCTTTGACATCTATCGCGGCGAGAATCTCGGGAAGGGGCGCAAGAGCGTGGCCTATTCCCTAACCTATCGTTCCATGGAAAAGACCCTGACCGACGAGGTGGCCAACGCTTTCCACGACAAGGTGAAGGCCGCCCTGAAGACCGAACTGGCTGCCGAGTTCCGGGAAAGCTGATGGTTTCCCTATACGATCAAACGGCGCTCGAGGCCCTGCGGAAAAGGTTGCGGCTGGATCCGCGGGTCATCCGGAAAGTGCGGAGTATTTTCCTGCGTTCGTTTGCCGGGAGCGTTCAGGCGCTGGAATCGGTTCCTGAAGCGAATCGTCCCGACCTCGCGGAAGCCGTCAGGTTCCATGAGCTCGAACTGGCTGAATCGCGGCATTCGGTCCGGGATGGCGCCAGCAAGCTGCTCTTCAAGACGCGTGACGGACAGTCCATCGAAAGCGTTATTCTCCGCATTGCCACCGGCCGTTCCTCGGTATGTGTGTCCTCCCAGACCGGTTGTGCGGCGGGTTGCCTCTTTTGCGCGACCGGCAGGCTGAAGGGGGTCCGCAACCTGACCACGGCCGAGATATTGGATCAGGTGGTGCGTGCCGGGGAAGCCCTGGCGGGTGAGGGACGCCGTTTGCGCAATGTGGTTTTCATGGGGATGGGGGAACCGTTCCATAATGAGGACAACCTGTTTACGGCCCTCCGTCAGCTTGAAGGCGCGGACGGGTTTCACCTGTCGGGCAGGCATCTTCTGGTTTCCACGCTGGGGATTCCGGATGCCATCAGTCGGCTGTCGCGTGGCTTTCCCGGGGTGGGGTTGGCGGTAAGCCTGCACAGCGCCCGTCAGGAGATGCGGGATACCCTGATGCCGCTGACTCGGCGTTGGCCGCTTGCCGAACTCCGTCAGGCGATCCTGGAGCGGAACAAATCCGGTCAGCCGGTGATGATTGAAATACTCATGCTGGACGGCATGACGGATACTCCAGCCGACCTGGTGGCGTTGACGGAATGGCTATCCGGCCTGGCCGTTCATGTGAATCTGATTCCCTACAACCCGCCATTCGGGGCAGGGGAGGCCGCTATCAAAGGATCGTCCGAATCAACAGTGAGCGCCTTTCTCGCCGGGCTCAAGAAGGCCGGGTTCAAGGCGACGCGCCGCTATTCCCTGGGCTCCGACATCGGTGCCGCCTGCGGGCAGTTGGCGCAGCGCTAGTGTCTTGAGCTGGGGGCGTGGATCAATTGAGCGACAGTGGGCTTACCACTTTTCGTGGTGCACTTTGGTGGCGTCGAAACGGGTTCGTGCGTCCTTGTTCTCGGCAGGCAGGCCCACGGCGACGACGGAAACGGGCAGGATGGATGCCGGGATCTCCAGCACGCGTCTCAAGTGGAGCAGGCGATCCTCGCGGGGATGGGACCCCAGCCAGCAGGCCCCGAGTCCAAGCATGGAGGCGGCAAGCAGGAGGTTCTCGATGGCGGCGCTGCAATCCTGGATCAGGTAGGAGAGTTGGCCGTCATGGGCCTGGTCCTGTTCGCCGCAGACCACGATTCCGGCCGCGGCATAGCGGAGCATCTGGCCGTTCGGCAGGCCATCGGCGATGCGGTTCAGGGTGTCCTTGTTTGTGACCACGATAAAGCGCCAGGGATCTTTGGCGCAGGCACTGGGCGCGGCCATGGCGGCCTTGAGCAGGTCCTGGACTGTTTCCGGCGCAATGTTCCCCGCCTGATAGTGGCGGATACTGCGTCGTTTGAAGATTATGCCGAGTTTGGCGTTCATGGGCTAGCGGGAACCCATCCCTGATTTAGAATTGAACTTTGGGTACCTGGCGTTCGGCGGGGGATTCCAGTTCGAACAGGGTGGCTGCGGCGAATCCGAAGTTGTTGGCGACGAGAACATTCGGGAAAGTCTCGCGGGCGGTGTTGTACATCATGACGGCGTCATTGTAGGCCTGTCGCGCGAACGAGATCTTGTTCTCGGTCGTGGTCAGTTCCTCGGTCAACTGCATCATGTTCTGGTTGGCCTTCAGGTCAGGATAGGCTTCGGCGACGGCCATGAGGCGCCCGAGGACCCCGGCCATCTGGCTTTCCGCGTGGATGAGTCCCTGCATGGCGGCGGCATCGGAGGGATTGGCGGCGGCCCGCTGGCTGGCGCCATAAGCCTGATTGCGTGCGGAGATGACGGCCTCAAGGGTTTCGCGCTCATGCTTGATGTAACCCTTGGCGGTTTCAACCAGATTGGGGATCAGGTCATACCGCCGCTTGAGTTGGACGTCAATCTGGGCGAAGGCGTTTTTAAACTGGTTCCGGAGGGTAACCAACCGGTTGTAGATGCCGATCAGGAACAGGACTAAAATGACTACCGCACCCAGGATCACAAACATAATCTTGCCCATGGTACCATCTCCCTGTCTCCGCCTGCTGGGCGGTTAAGTTGTCGAGTCTTATAGCGTGTCGCCCCCGAAGGGGCAATCCCAAATCGATTGGTGTCCCGCGGGAATCCTATGGAACAAAAGTAGTCGCATTCCATGTATCTGCGGTCAGCTGGCGCAATAGCTGCCTGGCATCGGTGTAATCAGGGAACCGTTCCAGGAGTTTCTTGAGGATGGCAATAGCGGCTTCCGGGTTTTTGTTCTTCATCAGGAAATAGGCGTGGTTATAGGCATACCTGGGCTCATCCGGCCGCCAGGCCGCGGCCTTGCCGGCCCATTGGACGGCCTCGGCGGGTTGGCCGGGCCAGCTTAAAACCGCCAGGTTATAGGCGGCCGTCGCATTGGTGGGGTCGATCCGGATCACTTGCAGATATTCGGCGCGCGCATCAGCAAGTCGGTTCATTTCGCCAAGGAGCAGGGCCAGGTTCAGCCGGACCGCCGCGTTGCTGGGCGCCACCCCAACGGCATCACGCAGATGGCGTTCAGCCTCGTCGTTCCGGCCGGTACTGTTCAAGATCATGGCCACATTGACCAGTGCCGGGAGATAATCAGGTCTCAGCGACAGGGCGGCCTCATAGGCCGCGATTGAATTTGACAGGTCACCCCGTGTGCCATGGTAATTGCCCAGGTTGAAATGCGAGGCGGCATCATCCTGGCGGAGATGAAGTGAGGTTTCCAGTTCAGCTCTCGCTTTCTTCATCGCGGCACGGTCGCTTTCCGGAAGGCTTTCCTCGGGCATGCCCGCCAGAACCTGCGCCGCCCGCACCCGGACCAGGCGATAGTCGTCACTCAGGGCCTTGAGCAGGGTCTGCCGCATGCCGGGTGTCGCGTTCCCCTGACAGGCGTCGACCGCGGCGGAGCGTACCAGGGGGGATGGATCCGATAGTGCGAGGCCCTGGATCACCGGCCATTTTGAGGCGCTCTGGCAGGAGAGGGAGAGCCGGAGCAGGCTCGATGCCACAATCTCCTCCCGGTTTGTGCGTTGCAAGTATTCCAGCATTTCGGGCAACCGGCCCCAGTCGCCGCGCCTGGCGTCCGCAATGAGCCCGCCCCAATGCAAAGTGGCTACCGCGACTTTGCTGTTGGGACGCCAGAAGTCGACCTGGTCATTAGCCCATTCGGGGTTGTGGTCGGTGTGGCACCCCAGGCAGGCCAATGACGACCCGAAAGCCCGCGCGGCCTGGGGCATGGGGGGGCGCATGGAATGATCAGTCCTGTTCATGTTGGCGAAGCGCGTCGTGGGCATGTGGCAGGACACGCATTTGCCCGCCTTGCAGTCCGGGGGATGGTGGGTGTGCGCCGTTCCTTCCTCGACCTGTTCAGCATGACAGGGCAGGCAGGCATTATTCGCCTCGGCATCCGGAAAGCGGTAGCGCCCGCTGGAGGTGTGGCAGTGGAGGCAGTCGAGTTTGCCGGATTTGACGCAGGGGCTGAGCAGCCACCCGGTCATGGTGTAATTCTCGCCGAGGTCGCGGCCATCAGGGTGGAAGTCCTGATGCTCAAGCCCGATCAGGTCGAAATGGTCGAAGAACCGGTTCCCGGGTGTAAAGGTCGCCGTGATTGGCGACAGTCGCGCATGACAGGTGGAACAAAGGTCATTGCGCTGGGCCGCCGTCATGGTCCGCGTGCTGATGATCTTCAGGTCGGTGGGCGGTTGATTCGTCGGTGCGG
>JAABPW010000006.1 GCA_011391785.1 Verrucomicrobiota bacterium | reverse complement strand
GCCGGTCTTGGCGCTAAGCTCGAAGATCCGCGCATCGGGCCGGATCGTATGCAGGTATTGCCGGCATTTCGCCAGATCCCAGTCGAGATGCGGAACCAGGTCCATCTTCGTGAGCACCACCACCGGGGCCATGTTGAACAAGGTCGGATACTTGACGGGCTTGTCTTCGCCCTCGGTCGTGGACAACAGTGCCACCTTGAAGTGCTCGCCGAGATCAAACGCGGCCGGACAGACCAGATTGCCGATATTCTCGATGAACAGCAGCTTCACCCCGTTGCCAGCCACCTCAGGCAGAAGCGACCCCACGCGGGCGGCATCCAGATGACAGGAATTGATCGTCTCGATCTGCCGCACCACAGCCCCCTTCCCCATCAGCCGCCGCGCATCATTGTCGGTGCACTGGTCGCCCGTGATCACCGCGCAGGGCACCCGGCCGCGCAACCGCTCCAGGGTTCTCTCCAGCAGGTAGGTCTTCCCGGTCCCCGGCGAGGAAATCAGGTTGATGGCCGTTACTCCGTGCCGGGTCAACCACTGCCGGTTGGCCTCGGCATGGGCATCGTTATCGGCCAGGATCTTCTGCTCCAGCTCGATGGTCTTGCGCTCGACAGGGGAATGATGGGAATCATGGGAATGTCCATGGGAGTGGTCGTGAGGGTGGTCGTGGCCATGATCGTGGGAATGCCCGTGGTCATGGGGGTGGTGGTGATGCCCATGGCTATGGCCCAACGCCGTACTGCATCCGCAATCTTTACACATCGTCCGGCTCCTTCTGGAATTTAGATTTGAGAGTGAAGAGTGAAGATTTTGGACGCAGGACGCCTGCCCCTGTTAAAATCAACATTCGAAAATCTTCATTCTGCATTCAAAAATCTCAAATCAACAATTTTCCTCAATTTCCATCGCCTTGATATAGAGCTCGCGCCCGTCCATGAGCTCGATGTTCAGGGTGGCCCCGGCGGCCATCGACTCCTCCGCCGCCAGCTCGAACACGGCGCGCAGGGCGTCGGGATCGGTTCCGGACAGCCGGCCGATCACGACCGTGATGCTGGGAATCGCCCGGGCATTGCGCTCACGCGCCACCTTCTCGGTCTGTTCGATCAACGCCAGCGCTATCGACATCTCATGCATCAGCAGATCCTCGGTAGCAATTCACCACGGGGCACATCGACCAGGCGCCTGCCCCCCGTAATGGTCTCGAGAATGACCCGCCCCTTCGTCGCCGTCACCTCGCCGATCTTCACCGCGCCGCGCCCTTCCGGCATCCCGCGCCACACCTTCAGGATGGCTTCCGAAACCGGGGGCGCACAAACCAGGATCATGCGCCCCTCCGACGCCACTTGCAACAAATCCACGCCCAGCATTTCCGCCGCCGCCTTGGCTCCGGCGGAAAACGGAAGATCGGTCTCGCGCAGGAGAATCCCCGTGGCCTGTCCCTCGACCACCTCGTTCAGGACCGAGGCCAGTCCGCCCCGGGTGGGATCGCGCATGAAGCGGATGTGCGGGGCCCATTCGCGAACCCCCTGAACCAGCCGGTGCACCGGACCCGTGTCGCTGGTGACGCCATGGGTGATCCGGATCCCCTCGCGGGCGGCCAGCACCGCCATGCCATGGTCGCCCACGGGACCGCTTACCAGGATATGGTCCCCTGCCGCCACCCGTCCCACACCCAGCTCAAACCCGTCCATCAGCTCCCCGATGCCGGCCGTATTCACATACATCCCGTCGCACTGCCCGTGCGCCACCACCTTGGTGTCGCCGGTCACCACGGACACGCCGCAGTCATCGGCGGCCTTCTTCACCGAATCCAGAACCCGCCGCAGGGTGGTCAGGGCCAACCCTTCCTCAAGAATCAGTGCCAGCGACAGCCAGCGCGGGCGCGCCCCGCAGACCGCGAGGTCATTCACCGTGCCGTGGACCGCCAGGTCGCCGATGTTCCCGCCGGGAAACTCCAGCGGCTGGACCACAAAGCTGTCCGTCGTGAACACCATCGCCCGTCCGGCTGGCACCGGCAGGGTGGCGCCATCGGGAAGCCCCTTCAGGGCCCCATCCCCGAACCGCGACACGATCTCCCGCTGGATCAGGTCACGGGACAGCAACCCGCCCCCGCCATGTCCCAATTGTATTGTCTGTTCGCTCATAAATCAGAAATCAGCTCTCATCAATTTACAATATACTTGAAGTACGCCGCACACGTTCCCTCTGAACTGACCATGCAGGGGCCGACCGGATGATCCGGCGTGCAGGCCGCGCCAAAGAGGGGGCAATCCGGCGGACGCTGCTTGCCCTTGAGCACCTCCCCGCAGGCGCAGGCCGGATTCTCGGCGCCCAGCCCGACGACCACCCCGTGCCTGCGTCCGGCATCATAATCTGCATATTCCGGGCGCAAGCCCAGCCCGCTCGCGGGAATCACGCCGATCCCCCGCCAGGCGGCATCGACCGGCTCCAGATACTTCGCCATCAGGGACTGGGCATGCACATTGCCCTGCGCCGTGACGACACGGGCGTAGAGGTTGGCCACCGCGGCCTCCCCGCACGCGGCCTGCTCGAGGATGCCGAGGATTCCATAGAGGATATCGAGCGGCTCAAAGCCGGCCACCACGCAGGGCACCTTCCAGGTTTCGACAAAGGGCTTGTAGGCATCCGCCCCGATGATCGCGCTGACATGGGCCGGGCACAGGAACGCATCGATCCGGATCTCCGGATCCGACAGCAGGGCCGTCAGCGCGGGCGGCACCAGCTTGAACGCGGTCAGCAGGGAGAGATTCCTCAATCCCCGCCGGATCGCCAGCTCGAGCATGGCCACCACCGGCGCGGTCGTCGTCTCGAACCCGATGGCCAGGAACACCACCTCGCGGTCCGGATGGGCCTCGGCCAGCTCGATCGCCCGCATCGGCGAATAGCCGATTTCAACGGTGCCGCCGCGGGCCCGGCACCCGGCCAGGCTCGAGGACGAGCCCGGTACCGCGATCATGTCGCCGAAACTCACCACGATCACACCCCGCTCCGCCAGGGTGATCGCGGTGTCAATGTAGCTGGTGGGGGTGACACAGACCGGACATCCCGGCCCGCTGATCAGGGTAACGTTCTTCGGAAGGATGTCACGGATCCCGTAGCGGGCGATGGCCATGGTATGGCTGCCGCACACCTCCATGATATTGACCGGGCGGTTCCACGCCTGGAGCCCCGCCGCCACCGCATCGAGCCGCGCCCGGATCCCCGCCGCCACCACCGGATCCCTGAATCCGTCAATGTACTTCATGGTGCCGCTTCCACCGCGTTCTTCTGCCAATCCGCGATTTCCGCAAACACCGCCAGGATGGCGTTGGCCTCATGCTCGTTCATGCGCTCGATGGCAAACCCGGCATGGACAATCACAAAGTCCCCGGTTTTGATATCGGGCACCAGCAGGAGATTCACCTCATGACGGCTCCCGTCGAGCTCCGCCACCCCGGTTCCATCCCCCCGGATCTCCATGATTTTCATCGGCATAGCCAGGCACATAAGACTCTTCCTTGATCAACGTGGGCAATAATCCTGCCATTCCCGGCAGGTTCCGTCATCTACTTTCTCAACCTGAAACAGTTGCCTGGGAACAAGTACGCGTGCGGTCAGGAGCCCGCATTAAGCCAACTGATGGCTTTGTCGACCGTCTCGACCGCAGGCAACTGATGCCCACCCTCAAAACGGAAAACCCTCACGGTGCACTGCTTGCTCTTGAGCGCCCTGGTATCATCAGCCTCCCAGCCCTTCGCTGAACCGTCGGACGCTCCGTTCACCATGGCAATGCGCATATTCCGCTGGTAAGGCTTTTTATGGAACTCCTTCCCTCCCAGCCAGCCCCCGAACGCGAGGATCCCGCTGCATTTGTCCTTCATCAAGTAACTCAGCCGGTAGGACCGCATCGCCCCGCCGGAAAAGCCGCCGTAATAAAGGCGTTTCGGATTGTAGGCCAGATACTTGTGGACATCATTGAACAAGTCCCTTGTAATCCGGTCGCCCTCCGCATCCTCCATCCCGTTCTTGACCATATCGCATCCCACAACCATCCAGCCCACCTTGTCGGCGCTTGCCTTGACGGCATTCATCATGCCCTGCCCATCGCCGCCGGGACTGAACACGATCATCAGGGGGGGCGGATTGGAAGGGTTGTAGTTCGTCGGCACACTCACATGGTAAGTCACCTTGGACTTGCCTTCAGCGGTCCTGTGGATGACTTTCCCGGCCTCCAACGGGATCTTGTCCTCCGCTCCTGTCACCTTCCCGGTCTCGGCAGGGGAATTGAGAACACACAAGCACGCCAACCCTACCATCACGCATTGTTTCTTCATGTCATCTCCTTGAATATAAACCGCAGCCCTACCCGACCGGAATCAGGACGGGAGTACAACAAATCCGCCCTGCCAGCACAATACCCGATACCGTTTCCCGATTTCCTAGCTTTGTGGTGGTCATCCTATGCCGGTTCTTGTAGCATCGACGCAACGTTCAGCCCATGGAGGTCTTATGAAGATGGTTCGCGCCTTTTCCTCGGTGTTCGCACTCCTCGCTCTGGCATGTCACGCGGAAACCCCTGTGACCGAAACCCGGACATTCACCGATCCACAGCTTGGCCTCACCGTCGTGACCGGCACGGTCGCCCTGCCGGCCGCAGGCTGGTGGTCGGTCACCGATCCCGGCAAGGACTCCCCTGTCTTCCAAATTCAACTCACCCCCCCGCCCGGCGACGAGCCGGCCTCCCGGGGAATCCGCAACCGCAAGGCTGAGCGCGAAATCAAGACGGAACAGGAACGTTATCCGTTGTGGTCGCTATTTTCCCTTTGTTCCCAGTATGCCATGACCAACAACGGGGTGGGACCCAACGCCTGGAGCGACATCAACACCAGCAACAAGGTGCGCTATATCCCAAGAGATTTCACCACGCTTTCAACCAACTTCTTCCTTATTCCCGCCATCCCTATTTCCCAGACAGGCACGCCGCGGTCAGAGCGGAAACTCCTCATCCTGCAGCTTCGCCCCGTTGTCGCCGACGGCAAACACTGGGTGACCTACTCAGACGGCCAATCCGAGCGCATCGCCATCAACCCGCAGCTCTGCTCCCAGTACGGAATCGCCATCCAACCCCAATCGCCGCCAGAGACCACTCCACCCAAGTCTGAATCACACACCCCCCAGTTCGTCATCTCCGCCCTGATGCGGCCCGGCGCCGGCTCCCAGTCAGCCCGCCTGTCGTGCTCCAACCTCACCACCGGCGCGCATGTGGAACTTGCCTGGCCCCTCGACAAGGCGACCGGGGGAGACCGGACCGTCCTTTCCACGTGGGCGCGACAACGGGCCATGAATTGGCTGTCGCTCGCCCACCAAGGCGACGCTCCGGTGCTGCAATACTGGCTCTCCCGTTCCGATGCCCTTTACGATACTGGGATGTCGCCGTCCGATAATTCCGGCGGCAGGAACCGCGGAGAGTCCGCGGATGCCTTCAGCGTCCTGGGCGGGCGCGCCGCCGTGCGGGAAACCCTGCAGATGCAGCCGATCCTCCAGGGCGCGACGCCAGGCGGAACTCCCTCCGTCGCGATCTCCACCATCCCGGGCGTTGAGGTGACCTCGCATCCTTTCGAGGAGATGCTGAAAACCGTCACCCCCGGCAGCCTGCCCCTGGCGGAAAGCGTTCCGGCAGACCGCGCCTTTGCCTACTTCCCCAAACCCGAGGCACTCCTGCCCCTGCTGAATGGCGGCGGCGAGTTCGTTTTCCAGGGCAGCTCCCTCGCCATGGCCAACCCGGCGTCCTATGACCTCAAGGCCCGTTACGTCGACCGGCTGGCCCTCTCCGAGCAGTGGGTGCGCGACCTGTTGTTGAAATCCGGCGCCGTCAAGGAACTGGCCATCATGGTGCCCGATCTCTTCTTCATCGAAGGCACTGAAATCACCGTGCTCGCCCGCATCCCGGCCGCCAGCCTGATCAAGCCGGCCCTGAGCGCGCTTGGCATGGGCAAACTGGGTGCGGGGGTTCAGGAGAAGCTCGGCCCCGCAGGCGCCTCCTACTGGGCCATGGACGGCGACCTTCTGATCATCAGTACCTCCCGGGGCGAGGTCGACCGGATCATCGCCCTGCGCAAGGCGGGTGGCGCGAACAGCCTGGGCCGCAGCGCGGAATTCCGTTACATGCTCAGCCAGCTGCCGCCACGGGCCGAAACCCGCGCCTATTGTTACCTGTCCGATCCCTTCATCCGGCGCCTGGTCGGACCCGAGGTCAAAATCAGTCAGCTGCGCCGCCTCTTTGCCAGAAGCGAGATGGAGACAGTTTCCGCGGCGGCTTTGCTCTACCGGCTCGATGGACAACCGGGCCAGCCGGATCTCCCGACCCTGGTCAAGAAGGGCTATCTCGCGAAGGAACCAGCAGGCGCCCCGGGTTGCACGCTCGATGCGAACCTGGCCGCATCCTGCCCGGCCTATGGTTCCCCCGCCCGCCTGAAATCACTCCTGGAGAATCCCGCAGCCATGGCAACTGCCGCCGAGGCGCAGGCCTACAAAACTTATGTCGAGAACTACTCCCGCTTCTGGCGGCAGTTTTTCGACCCCATGGCCTTCCGCCTCGACGACGGCCCGGCGGGGGAACTGCAACTCACCACCTTCATCCTCCCGTTGCTTGACAATTCCATCTACAACGGGATCAAGGAAGTCATGCGCCACAAGGAAGACGGCACGCCGCTCCGCCTCCCCGACCTGACCCCAAAGCCGCTGCTGCTCCTGTCCGCCAATCTCTCGGAAGACACGTGGACCAAGGTCACGCGGGAAATGTTCTCCGAACTGCTGCGCCGTTATACCACGCTGGATCCGACCGCTTTCGACAAGATCGGGCCCGGCATCCATCTTGCCGTTCACGATGCCGACCCGATCCTGACCTTCGGCTCCGGCGATGCGCTGGGCATATTCGGGGCTCCCATGGTCTCGGGCGGACGCGGCGCGGAAATGATGTTCATCCCGGTTATCGCCTCCATTCTCACCCGGCCCAGCCAGCTCATCGTGGAGCTTCAGGATCCCGATGCCGTGCGGCGCATGATGCTCGCCGCCGCCTCCGCGCCCTTGAGCCGTAACCGTCGCTGGGAACCCGCCGTCCGGTTTTACAAGGTGGAGGGCCGCGATGCCTGGGTCTGCACCTTCTCGATGGAAAATATTGTCACATTGCGGTTCGGCGTCGAAGTGCGCGACACCTTCCTGATCCTCAGCAACCTGCCCTGGTCACAAAAGCCGTCCTTCGGCCCCACGCGGAACGCGGAGCTGAACGCCATGGCGCTGGAGCTCCGCCCCGAGTCCGGCCTGCTGCAGATGCCCGGCCTCTTCACCGCCGCCTGCGAGCAGGAACGGGCGGCCGCGGTCCAGGGGGAACGGTATCTTTATCCGCTGCTCGCCAGCGGGGCCGGCTCGGTACCCGAGGCCGTCAACCTGAGCCGCACGCTATTCGGCCTGATTCCCGAACATCCCGGCAAGGGACAGTGGGTCTGGGAAAACGGCAGGGTCCGCAGCACGGTGTATGGTGACTCCGCTCACCCCGTTCAGCCTGAATACAAACCCGGCGACCGGGTCTTCGGCCTGCTCGGCGGCCTGGACACGCTCAACCTCAACCTCCAGTTCGAGGCAACCGGCCTGCGTGTCGTCACCCGGTGGAAAATGAAACCCGACGCCACACCGTAACGCGGGGACGCATTACTCGGAGTTTCGGATATTTCGTTTTCAGGGTGGCCCAGGACCTCCCCTCCCGCAGCACTACGCGCAGCGTTGTGGGCGGGCGCGGTCTTCAATCATTCTGGTCTTTTCCCCTTCTTTGCTACAAAGGCCTCGAATTCTTTTTCGGAAACAAACCAGAAGCCCGTCATGTTTTCCCGCCAAAACACCAGCCCGCCAGGCACAGCCAGTATCCGTGGAACCCAGCCCGCCTCAAAGTTCACAACCTCATCACCGCACGTGAACTCAACCGGTATCAATACCCCCCCCTCCGAAGCCGCCCCCCTGAGCCGGTAAATCGCATTTCGGTGCTCCGACGCCCGTGTCTTCTGGCACAGCACATAAAGAGTCCCGCCCTCATACCCTGAATTTTCCGACAACCCCGGAACATGCGGCAGAACAGCTGCATTTCCCGGCCAGCGCCACGTGCGGCCGCCATCAGGACTGTTCCTCGTCTTCCACAGGTATGCCTTCTCCTTCGTAAACGGATCCACCTGAACAAAGTCAAAATAATTGCCGACGAGAATCCCCTCGGGCGTCTTCCGCGCCGAGCCTTTCTGGGCCGACTGGTAAATCCGCTCCCAGGTCTTGTCCTTCACCGAATACATGTAAAGAACTTCCGATTTATCCGTATCATACACCAGGAACGCAACTCGATTGCTCGCCAGCGACACAACATTCTTCACCTCGTACTGCGCCACATCGTCCAGCGGCCCCTCCTTGGGCTTCCTGCGACTGCTCGCCAGCATCGTCGTCGCGCCAGTCCTGGTGTCCAGCTGCATTATCATGCTGCTCTGGTTCTTTACCCAGCTCATCGTATAGAAATAATCCCCGGCCGCGCCATACCGGCGCGAACCCTCAAAGCCACGCCACGGCAAATCAAACCCCTTGAAGCTCTTCGCCCTGCGATCGTACCTCGTGAAAAAGTTTGGCCCCAGCACAATGATAGAGTCATCCTCGACAAAAACATCCGGCTTGCGAATGCTCCAGAAACACTCTTTTGCGGAACACCGGTCCGATCCGCCCGCCTCCGCCGGTTTCCACGCCGGAATAGTTATTGTCTCGAGAACACG
>JAABPW010000005.1 GCA_011391785.1 Verrucomicrobiota bacterium | reverse complement strand
CAGGAACTAGTAAAGCTTCAGGCGGGCGATCTGGAAAACCGGCAGCTCTGGCAACAGTTTGTTGAATTGAGTCTGCGTGAATTTGGCCAAATCTACAAGCGACTTGATGTGAAATTCGACCTTGTCCGTGGGGAAAGCTTCTATAATGACCGTCTGGCCGGCGTTGTTCAGGCTTTGACGGAAAAGGGACTTGTGCGGGAGAGCGATGGCGCCACGGTGGCCTTCCTGGATGATGAGAAACTCCCTCCTTGTATCGTGAAGAAAAGCGATGGTGGCTTCAATTACGCCACAACCGACCTGGCCACCATTCAGAGCCGGGTGGAGGAGTTTCATCCCGACAAGATCATTTATGTGACAGATGAGCGCCAGCAAAACCATTTCAAGCAGATATTTGCCGTGGCACGAAAAATGGGTTGCACCACCAAGCTGGAGCATGTCTGGTTCGGGCTTATGCGGCTACCGGAAGGCACATTCTCAACCCGACAGGGCAACGTGATCAAGCTGGAGAAGTATCTGGATGAGGCGGAATCCCGTGCCCTTGCGGTGGTTAAGGAAACCAGTCCGGGGATGCCGGAAGAACACCAGCGTAATATCGCCCGGGCGGCGGGAATTGGGGGCGTCAAATATGCCGACCTGAGCCAGAACCCGCAAAGTCTGATCACGTTCACATGGGAAAAGGCACTTGCCTTGGACGGAAACTCGGCACCATATCTTCAATATGCATATGCCCGGATTGCAAGTGTCCAAGACAAGTACCGGGATCAGTTTCCTGTGACCAAGCTTGAAGATTTTCCAATTCTCCTGGGCGAACCAATCGAGCGGGTTCTCGCCATTATGATTCTCCGGTTCCCGGAAACCCTCATGCGGGCGGCGGAATCCTACAAGCCCAGCGTGCTGGCCGACTATCTCTACGAACTTTCATCAGCCTACAGTACATTCTACCAGAATGTGCCATTCCTAAAGGCCCCTGAAGGGCTGAGGGAAAGCCGTGTCAACCTGTGCGTAGTGGTAGCCCGTATCCTGCGACAGGGCCTGAATCTCCTTGGCATTGAGACTCCTGACCGAATCTAATCAGTATTGTCCCCGCGTCAAGCAACAGGCAATTGCATCTATTTAAGGATTGCGGTATCAGGGAACCCAGGCGTTGACTTGGCATCTCACGTGTGAGATAGTGATGCCCGATTTTTTCAACAACCGGACGGGGAGAGCGCATGACACCGTTAATCGAGAAACTGCTGATCCTTCAGGATCATGACCTTAGGATTCTGAAATTTGAAAAGGAGCTGGCCGACATTCCCTTGCGCAAGGCGGCGATTGACTCCATGCTCGATGATCACAGGCAGTCGGTTGCTGCAGCCAAGGAAGTCCACAAGGGACGGCAGGCAGAGATCAAAAAAGCAGAGCTGGAAATCGAGTCCTTTCGGGAGAAAATCCGCAAGTACCGTGATCAGCAGATGCAGCTTAAGAATAACCAGGAATTCCGCGCCATGGAAAAAGAGATCGAGGGCGTGGAGAAATCCATCCGACAGATCGAGGATCGGATCCTGGAAATCATGGAGACCGTAGAGGCAGCTTTGCGGGACGTGAAGGCAAAAGAGGACGCGCTCCGCACCGAGGAAGGCGGCGTTAAGGCGGAAATTGCCAATATCGATAACCGGGCGAATGAACTTAGCGCTGAGCTGGACCAGGTAAAAAAAGCCCGCGCGGGCTTGACTAGTGAAATAGAGGTAACGCGCCTGAGCCAGTATGACCGGATGTTCAAGAACAAGAAAAGCAAGGTCCTGGTATCGGTTGAGGACAATGGAACGTGTGGCGGTTGTCATATGAAGTTGCCGCCGTATATCTGCCATGATGCCAGAAAGCAACTCAATGTGGTTGCCTGCGGCTACTGTGGTCGGATGCTTTATTAAGAAGGTTGTGATGTCGAGGGGCAGGGGGCGTTCGGTCGCTCCGGTCTAAGCGAAAGCCGGCCGGGGAGGAAAGTCCGGACTCCAAAGGGCGGAACGCCGGTGCCTAACAAGCCCGGGGATTTCCTGTTAAAGGGAAGTCACGGAAAGTGCCACAGAGACGATACCGCCACAACTTGGCCGAAAGGCCGGGATGTGGTAAGGGTGAAAAGGTGGTGTAAGAGACCACCGGGCGGAAAGCAATGACCGCCGCATGGTAAACCCCGTTCGGAGCAAGATCAAATAGGAAACCTGAGGTGGCCCGCCTCGTGTTGTCGCGAAAGCGGCACGCGGTTTCGGGTTGATCGCTTAGATAAATGACTGATCCCGTTCGCGGGAAACATAATCCGGCTTATGCCCTCTGCCTTTCGATATCAGAATGCGGTAAAGTGGACGATTGGTGTCGCCATCGTCACAGGATCGGTTTTCCTGGTCATTGCCTCACGCGTCTGGCTAAAGGTGCAGGTTAAGACCAGCGGTGAACCCGGAAAGATCCCCGCGCTTTCCCCTTTAACGCCGCCAGTCGTAACTACAGGCCAGTTCTGGGCCACGTTACAGGCCAGAGCGGAGAAGCAGGCCGCCAACGGCACCCCCCAAGTTATACCTGACCGCTTCAGGCTTGCCGGAACCTTCTTTGTTGAGGGGGCAGGGGATGCCACCCGAAGGGCAATTCTTGATGATACCACCCGCCGGGAGCAGTTCATTGTCAGCGAGGGAGAGCGGATCGGAGATGTTACCGTCGAGGCAATCTTCTATGACCATGTGACGCTTAGGTCACCCGCTGGACTCCGTGAACTTTGGGTAGAGTTTTCATCCCGAACACAACCCCTATCAGTGACTTCCACAAATCGAAGTGAGGAAGTTCAAGGATCGACCAATAAGTTCGGCTGCGTAAAGGCTGAGGACAACCGGTGGAAGTTTAGCCGGAAACCGCTCTTGGATTATTATCAGGAGTTGCTAGATGAACCTGACCGAATGGTCGCGGTCTTTGACACCATGAAACCCGTCAGGGATGAGCGTAACAAGATCACCGGGTATGTGGTTGGTATTGAAGGCGAGAAGAACTTCTTTGATGCCGTAGGGCTTCAGCAAGGCGACATTGTCCGTTCTGTAAACTCCCTTCCTATGACCAACCGTCGCCGGGCAGAGGCTATGATTGACCAGTTCCTCAAGGATCGGATGAACATTGTCGTCCTGGAGGTTGAGCGGGGCGGCAAAGTCACTAAACAGATCTACCAGATGCAGCCGTAGCTCTATTCTTTGCCTGATATCTGACGGTTGCCACCAGGCATATTCACCCTGATCATAAGGTGCAGGATCTGGGGCATTCCAGCTAACCCACAAAACCACATCAAATCGATCAAATCCAAGAATACCCTGTAATTAAGCCTTTTCGCCACCCTTATAGTAGACATAAGATATATTATGCGACATTGTTCATAACCGGTAAGGGGCTGTTGAAAGAGCTGGGAATCTTATTTCTTCTGGGCTTTCTTGACCTGGGTAGCGTAGGTATCAAACCCTTCACGGGTCCCAATCATCTGAACACCCACCGGAATGCCATCCTTCATGACCAGAGCGCGGATCAAAGTCTCGGTAGAGCCATCGAGGAGGTGCTCCTCAGATCCCTGTGATGCCGTTTCCCCGATCGCATAGATCTCGAAATCCTTTGACCTGAATGTCAGCGGAATGGTCTCGGGAACATAGGCTCGCTCCTCAAGCCCCCTCAACCGGGAGATGAGGTTAAGGGCAGCAAGCCGTCCTTGGGCGGAGGCTTCCTTCATGGAGCAACGGGTAACGCCCTCAAATTGGATAACGTCGCCGGCTGCGGCCAAAGACCCGACCGGTGTCTGTAGAGAATGATCCACGACGATACCCCGCTCACACGGGAGACAGGCGGAGGCAGCCAAGGCAAGGTCTGGCCTGGCACCGATTGACATCAAACACAAGTCGGCCTCCAGGATTTCACCTGTTTCGAGCTGAAGCTTAAGAACGCCTGAGTCTTCTTTTGAATCGGCAACACCTCGGCCGAGGAGGACTTGTACTCCTTTTTCCTCAAGACGCCGAAGCAGGGCACTGGAAGCCTTGGCGCCAAACTGCACCGGCATCAATCGGCTCATCTTTTCAATAATGATAACCGACATGCCTGCCTCAAGCGCATGAAGGGCCGCCTCAATCCCGAGAATACCGCCACCGACGACGACTAGTCGCGCATTTCTCCGGATCCTTTCCCGGATCGCGTTGGCATGGGTAATATCCCAAAGTGGTGTCATAAGCGGTCCACTTTTTTTAGCGAATGAAGGCATCACGGGGGTTCCGCCACAAGCTATGACAAGACCATCAAAGGCATCAACTCCAGTAGACGTCGTGATTTCGCGCTTTTCGGGATTCAGACCCAGCACCCGGGAATCAAGGCGAAGCGAGATTTTCTGCTGATCGTACCAAGCCTGGGGTTTGATCTGGATGGCAGCTAAATCGGCCTGACCGAATGCCAACGCCACGAGGCGGGGCCGGTAATAAGGAAGCACATTCTCGGCGGAAAAAAGTACGACATCACACCCCTGCTCGCTTGCGGCCTTGGCGGCCTCAATCCCTGCATGTCCCGCACCGATGATGCCAATACGCATAATTTGTCAGTCCACTAGTTGCCGCCGACACTCCCGCGCGTGCGCCAAAGTTTTAGTGACCGCTTCATAATCCTGCTGATCAATCAGGTTAATAAGGCGCCCAAGTTCCGACTGGTAATGTCGCAGCTCTACTAAAATGGCATCCCGGTTTGTCTTCACGATGTCGTGCCACATTTCCGGCGATCCGGCAGCAACTCTCGTCGTATCCTTGAAGCCGGGGCCGCAGAATGACTTCTGAGTCTCAAAGAAGTCCCGCCCTGCCGTTTCCGCCAGCAAGGCGGCGACTAAATGGGGAAGATGACTAGTTCGCGCAACCAGGGTGTCATGTTGGTCCGGCATTAATTGAACTGTGTGCGCCCCCACCCTGCCCCACAGATCTGCGACCAATTTCAGGGCATTTCCCGGCGTCGTCTTGGATGGGGTTAGCGCAACCACAGCGTTCTCGTACAAATTAATCCGGGCTGATTCCATGCCCGCTTTTTCTGAGCCGGTCATAGGATGGCTGCCGACAAAAAAGATACCGGAATCCCGAAAGATTAACTCCATACGGGTGACCAGCTCTGCTTTGGTGCTACCCACATCCGTCACCACGCAACCCGGCTTGAAGGCGGCCAGACATTTCCGGGCTAGATCCGGCATACTGCAAACCGGGGTACAGAAAACGGCCACATCGGCTCCCTGCAGTGCGGCTTGAGGGGTGTCAAAAACGGAATCCGCAGCGCCCAGGGAGAGGGCCAGCATTCGTGTTTCCGGGCGTCGGGCATAAGCGCTGACCTTCACATGTCCAAGCCGCTTGAGGGCAAGCCCCAAGGAGCCCCCCATCAACCCCAATCCAATTATGGCTACCTGTTTCATAAATATAGCCTGTATCAGGCAGAACCCCGTGATTTCAAGATCGTTTTCAGGACGGACAGGCACCTGCGGTTCTGACGCGGGGTTCCCACGGTGATCCGGATATGATCCGGAAGGCCATAGGGATCCATCGGCCGAACAATAACGCCAGCCCGTTGCATCGCGTCAAACACAAGGCGCCCCCCCCCTACCCTCACGAGGATAAAGTTGGCTGAGGAAGGCACGAAATCCAGCCGCATTTTCCGGAAGGATGCCTCAAAATAATCCAATCCCTCACGCATCATTAGGCGGGTCCTAGCCACATACTCATCATCCTCGAGCGCGGCCAGTGCTGCGGCCTGGGCCATCGCAGTGGTGTTGAAAGGTTGGCGAACACGTTGTAACAAGGCAACGCAATCCTCCGAAGCGATACCATACCCCAGCCGGAGACCCGCGAGCCCATAGGTCTTCGAAAAGGTTCGCAATACAATCACATTGCGTCCTTCGCGGACATACTTGATACAATCCGGTTGATCCTCTGGCTGGAGGAGTTCGATGTAAGCCTCGTCGAACACCACCACAACATGGGGAGGAATCCTGCTCATGAAGGCATCCAATTCGGCCTGTCCCACCAATGTTCCCGTGGGATTATTGGGATTGGCCACAAACACCACGCGGGTCTCGGGGGTAATGGCCCGGAGCATGGCATCGAGGTCATGGGTGTAGTTCTTCATCGGCACCGTGATGGTGCGTGAACGGAACATATCGGCCACAAGCTTATAAACCACAAATGCCCGGTCAGCCATGACAATCGCCGTGGAGGAATCCAGAAAGACATGACCGATGAACTCTATGAGCTCATTGCTTCCGGTGCCCGTCAGGATCTGGCCGGGCTGCACATTCAACTTCGCCCCCAACGCCTGGCGAAGGTAGAACGCGCCCCCGTCCGGATACAGATGCATTTGGCGTGAGGCTTTTTTCATGGCCGCCACGGCTTTCGGGGACGGGCCCAAGGCATTCTCATTGGAGGCAAGCTTGACGATCGCGCTGGTATCCTTGAATCCGAGTTCCCGGGCGACTTCCTCGATGGGCCGTCCCGGCTCATAAACACCCAGTCCGGAAACCCAGGGCTTTGCCAATTCTTTGATTGTCATGGGTGAGCCTCTCTACTTCTTGTCTGCCGCAGGATATGATCCGAGGATCGTTACCATGTCACAATGACTGGACATTGCAGACAAGGCCTTTTTCACTTGTGCGTCTTCAGCATGACCCTCAACATCAACGAAGAAAAAGTACTCCCACTGCTTGCTCCGGCTGGGGCGAGATTCGATCTTGGTCATGTTGAGACCGAATTTTTTGAACGCCTCCAATGCCCCATATAACGTTCCCGCCTGATGTTTTACCGCCAGCAGGAGGGATGTTTTATCATCCCCGGAAGGCATGTTCCGATCGTGTCCAATCACTACAAAACGGGTGGTATTGCCGACAAGGTCCTGGATGTCGGATTCCAGAACCGAAAGACCGTGAATTTCAGCTGCCAGTTGGCTGGCGAGCGCTCCCGCATCAGCATCCTTGGCCGCCAATTCCGCGGCCCGCGCAGTGCTGGCCACCGGGATGACTCCTACGCCAGGCATTTCACGCTGAAGCCACTGCCGGCATTGGCCTAGGACCTGGGGATGACTGTAGATCTTTTTAATCTGTTTGCGGGGAACCTTGGACAGCAGGCAGTTGGAGATGGGAAGATACAACTCGGAGCATATTGTGACCGTGGTCTCGGCCAAGCGGTCAAGCGTGAATGTCACCGCTCCTTCTGTTGAATTCTCGACCGGAACCACTCCGTAATCCGCCACTTGCTTTTCGACCGCATCGAACACATCGCTTATAGTCTCACAGGATAGATAATCCACAGAAGTCCCGAACCGATTGCGGGCAGCCTGATGTGAAAAGGTGGACGGAGGCCCCATATATGCCACCTTAAGGTTCTTTTCCATCGCCCGAGCCGCCGACATAATTTCCCGGTAGATGGCCCGGACTGCTGTATCGGTCATGGGTCCCTGATTTAATGAAGACACGCGGGCAAGAACTGCTTTTTCGCGGGATGGTACATAAATTCCGTTCCCGTTCTTCTGCTTGATTTTTCCGATTTCGTGCGCGTGTCGCATTCGTTCATTCAGGAGTCGAACGAGCTTTGCGTCAACGGTGTCAATTTTATTGCGAAGAATTTTCAGGCTCATCACTTCTCCTCTTCGTCGTCTTCCTCTTCGTCGTCCTCGTCTCGTCTTCGTCTTCGTCTTCATCATCCTCATCAAACTCGTCCTCGTCGTCCGCCTCGCCATCATCTGCAGGATCTGGAGGATTGGTCGGTTCCATCGAGTCACCCTGTATGGCGTCATCTCCTTCTATAACGGGTGTGGCCACTGCCTGCTCCTGCTTTTTACGCATAGCATCCATGCGAGCCAACTCGTTGATTCCTGGAAGCTCCTTGACGTCCTTGAGTCCGAAATGATCGAGAAAAAGAGCGGTGGTGCCGTATAACATAGGGCGTCCTGGCAATTCGCTCCGTCCCACAATCTTGATGAGTTGCATTTCCATAAGCATACGGATGACATGATCTACCGCCACCCCTCGGACTCCTTCGAGCTCTGCGCGCGAGATGGGCTGACGGTAGGCTATAATCGCCAGTGTTTCCAGCGCCGGACGCGACAACCTGGTCGGCCTGCCCACGTTAAGCATGTGGCGGACCCAAACGCCACCGGCGGGATCGCTTTGGAATCTAAACCCTTCCGCGCTTTCCACCAGATGCACTCCCAGATTCAAGCTCTCGCACTCGGCTTTCAATTGGGCCAGGGTGGCCTTGATTTCAGCCTCCTTGATGGTGCCGTACACTCCCGCTTCCTCCCGGTTGATTTCGGCGGTTTCCTGCAATACTTTCCGAATGGCCCCCGCCGTCAGTGGCTGCCGCGCGGCAAATATGACTGCCCCGAGGACCTGCTTAAGTTCTGCTTGCTGCTCATTTTCCATTTCTCAATTCCCCTGAGTTTCCATCTCTTGCATGATCACAATATCCCCGAAGTGCCCATCCTGTTGCGCGGTCAATTGCCGCAAACGGATTAATTCAAGAATCGCCAGAAAGGTGCATACGATCTCGTTTCGCGAAGCGGCTTTTTCGAGCAGGGACGCAAAGGATACCTTCCCTTTTTCGCGAAGTGTTCCCAATACGAACTCGATTTTGTCCACTACCGTAAATTTCTCGTCATAGATCTCGCCGAATTCCTCAACCTTGACCTTCTTCAACGCCTCATTAAAAGCGGAAATCAGGTCAAACAGGCTGACGTCACCAATGCCGACCCCTGGCTCTGGCTCTACCCCCGCCGTTGCGTCAGCGCCGCGTGA
>JAABPW010000004.1 GCA_011391785.1 Verrucomicrobiota bacterium | reverse complement strand
GCTTAATGTCCCGCTGTTGATTGTCGTGTCGCCGGTGTAGTCCTGTCGACCGGTGAAACACACGACACCGCCGCCATTGGTGGATGATGCGATGTTGACGCCACCTGCACCGGTCATGGTCGTTGCCACAGTCATCACGCCACCGGTCCCCACCGCATCCAGGGTCGAGGTCACAGGAACGGTAATGGCTCCGCAAAGCGTACACGCGCCTGGAATTAGGGGCAAATCATAGCAGACGATGACAATACCGCTCCCGCCATTGGATCTGCCGCCCCCACCGCCACCCGTGTTCGGTGTCCCCACCGCGCCGCCAGCGCCTCCACCGCCAAGCCCCCCGGCTCCCTGGGTGGAGTAAGCCTCCCCCCCTCCGCCGCCGCCATAATATGCCGTCAAACCGGGGATCACCGTATTCAGGCTTCCGGCCCCGCCAGCACCGCCTGCAATGTTACTAGCAGCGTTCCCCCCGGCCACCGAGTCACCGCCACCACCACCTGCTGCCGAAACATTCTTGCCCCCCCCAACCTTTCCCGAACCGCTAGATCCGCCCGCGCCTGATACCACAATGGGAGTGCCGCCCCCGGCTGTAGTCTGTCCGGCAAAGGAACTCGAACCGCCTGTCCCGTTCGGCGCCGTGCCATTGACAACTCCTGTTCCGCCGGGACCCACGACTACGGCGTTGTCGCCGGCCGCAAGCGCAAGGCCACTCAAGTTCAACACCTGCCCGCCGCCACCACCATAGGTGTAAACGGTCCCTTCGATTCCCCCGCCCCCGCCCCCGCCCCCGCCAACAATCAGCGCCCTGGCGCCAGTGACCTCGCGCAAAAGATGCAGGGTGCCACTGGCATTGAACGTGTGGATGACACTGTTGCCGCTGCAGGTCACCACGCCGCCTGTACCCGGATCCGCATCGAGGCACAGGGCCCTGACGGTGCCTCCGTTGAGAGTAAGGGGGTTTGCATTCACGGTTTGCAGGAGTTGTAACGCGCCACCAGTGGCGCCGTTGCCAACGACAATCGTGCTACCGCTCGCTATCGTGCCGCCCAGAATAAGCGTTCCGCTGTTGATTGCTGTGTTGCCGGTATAGCCGTTTACGCCGTACAAGGCCACGGTGCCGGAAGTGGTCTTGTTCAGCCCGACTGAACCGCCGAGTTTGGCCCTCACGCTGCCGGACTGCATGTCGAAGGCAGTGACGCTGGTAAGCGTACCGCCTGACCCCTCGATACTGCCCCCGGTCAATTGCACACCGCCAACCGTGTCACTGCAGGGACCGACGTCAAGCGTCCCGCCAGCGACAACAATCAGCTTGGTGTTGGAGATCTGGTTGTCATAGTAGTAGCGGGCAAGGCCACCGTTCACGGTAAGATTGCCGGCGATGGAGACTCCCGACGACGGTTGCGCCTTCAAGTCCAGCTTGCCACCGTTGACGACCATATTCCCGCCGCAGGGTTTTTCGTCCGCTCCGGTGCCGAGTTGCAGGCAACCCTTGTTCAATGTGAATGACGCGGTATGGACATTGTTGCCCCGGATGATGCAGACAGAGGTATCCTCCACATGAATCTGGCCCGGGCTGAGTCCCTGGCCGTTCACATTGATGGAACCCGCATTATACAGATGCAGTTCAGGCATACTGGCCCAGCCATTCATGGTGATGGATGCCATGGCGCCAGAATTTCCCACGCAGGTGGTATTATCGTTCGCCCACGCGTGGTTGGCCACGCCGTCAAGGTTCCACGTTGAATCAAACCAGTTCCCGTTTCCGCCTTGCCACGTGATCGTTCCTGCTGCCGCCCCCGCGGCTCCGGCACAAAGAAAAACGGAAGCTACGTGGCACTTTATGGTACTTCGCATCTTCAATGCATTCACTCCAGTTTCATCTCGGATCCTCAGGGGTATATCACCCGTAGACGCATGAAGCCGGTTTGCTGTCCTGGCTCGCTCTTCACACAAACCCTGACGGGATTGATCATGCCTATCCCCGCTTCTTCCACGACACCAGCCGGGGTCCAGCCGCTGGCATGGATATTCGAGGCAACCCCGGTCCAACCTGCATCAAGGAGGTTGGTTGTCATGTCGATCACGAACGAGACATCCGTCGCATTCGTGTTGAGGTTGAATCCCATCCAGAACAATCCGTTCGACACCATGCCGCCCAGATCAGCCAATCCATCACGGACCACGGGACTGGATCCCGTCGCGTATTTCAGGAGGTTTGGATACCCGTCCCCGAGCGGACAATCCGTCGTCCCGGCAAGGTTATTGGTTATCCCTAAACTCCACACCATGTAACCGTCAGTCACCGCCGGGAATGGCAGACTCGCCGCATTGCTGAACCGGAACGTCCGGACTTGTGGACTGGAAAGCATCTGGGAAACATTCTGGTATGCGCCGTCCAATTTCACATTGAACGTGAGCTCCCAGGTCCCATCGCCTGGATTGATGTTGGCCTGCCAGAAGTCTTTTCCGTACACTGCCTGGTTAATGGCCGTCCACGTGCCTTTCACACACTCCTCGAGCAGCGGAGTGCGGTAATCCGTCAGGCCGGTTAATGTGATGGGCACATATCCGACCCCGCCCTTGACTGCAAGGACAGCAAGGTTGTTGGTGGCCCTGACCCGGATCGGATACGCCGATTCCAACTGTCCAACGGTTATCGACGCCGCTATATTGTTCCCGATCGCTTCCCTCAACACCAGCGAATGCGTGTTCCCATAAGCAGAGAGCGCGGCGGCATAATTGGTGTCGCCGCCATAATAACCCGCAGCGGACTGCCCGAAGTAGACCCGTTCGATCTCGGCTTCCACATAGTCGCCGGCCTTCAGGGTGGCAACACCGGGCGGCGGAACGATATCGAACCGCGAACCGCTCGTAACAAAATGCGGTTTCACCCCGTCCTGCCCGTTTATACGCGCCCTCCAGGACCGGATAATGAATCCTCGCGACACGCCACAAAGGCTTGGCACCGAACTATCAACGGGGCAGTTGATAGTCGAGAACCATGGCCGCGGGCCTATTAGCTCTACAGGAGAGCTGATATTGGTTGTCCACTGGGCCACTGCCGCCAACTGGTCGCCATAACCATACGCTTGCGAACTGCCTCCGTTGTAGTTGTAGTTGTCCGAGGCCATCTGGAAGAATACCATCCGCATAAAGGCCGCATCGGTCTTGACGTCATAACGGATCCGGTGGAGCCCACGGGTATAATCACTGGAACGGTACAGGCTGGCGCCATACGTGAATTCGATCTTCGAATCATCGGTCTGGCCAGCGTAAGTGACATCGGTCAGGCCGGGTCCGTAAGAGCTGTATTTAGTGCGGATGCGCTTCTGGTAACGCCTGACGTTGCCCCCATCGTAATAGCGTATGAAATCACAGCCGCCATAATTTCCAGTCCACTGCTTCTGCTGGCCGGAGCTGTTCAAGAGCAGCAGCGGACGCGAATCGGTTCCTATCGCGCTGGCCAGGTCGGATTCCGGGTCATAACAGAGATTTTCGCCCCAGCAGCCGATGGCAGCTTCATCCCATTGCTGGTTTCCTCCCCATCCCACCAGACAAAGCTGGGAATGGCTGGCCGCCGGCAGCCCACCGTAGTTCTGGCCTGCCAGCAGAATCTCGAAACTGACCGTCCTGTTCGCTGGAACCGTCAGCATAGTCAGCCCGTGAAACCAGGGCCCCTGCCAGCGATCACCCGTGGCAGTATGCCAGTTCTTGGAAAGTTGCACGGGGATTCCGACAGGATTTCCGTCGATGTCACGCATGAGACACGTTACTCCAGCCGGATATTGGGGCGACTTCGTGAATGCAAACCGGACAACCCTGGGGACGGGTAAGTCGTTGGAAACCGAAATCTGAGTGCGCTCAAGGCGATCGGAATTGTCTCCGGCAGCGTCCGAACGCAGCGACACGTCATAATGCCCCCTGTCGGCATCATAGGTCAGCGACACGGTGTTCGTTGTTGGCACCACCTGCAAAGCATTTACCATCGCGAGGCTTTCAGCCGCCACGGCAGCCGTGATATCGTTGCTGACATTGCTGGCCGGATAGATGATCACGCCAACTGATCTCTCGACACCGCCCCCCCATGTTCCACCTTCGGTATGCACGGTTACCGTTGCAGCCCCGGGGTTGACAGTAATGGAACCGCTGCCGGCACTCCGGGAGAATATGTAACCGCTCCCGTCCGCAGCCACCAGGGCTTGGGCTGTGCCGTTGGTCAAAAGATTGCTGTAGGCTGCACCCAGGCTGAGCGTCAGATCGAGGGCCCCTGCTGTTACGCCTGAGGCAGGGACAACCCGGTAGACGAACGAGACCCGGTCCGGCCAGGAACAGGTTTCCAGGCCGCTCTGGGTGGAGTTCAGCGCCGGGCCGGCATTGGTTTTGATCTTCTGCCAGCGGCGCTGGTAAAACCGGCCGCTTTCGACAAGCTGGGAATCATCATTGTTGGCGGAACAGGCCACGATGGTGTTTGTGGTTCCGGCAGAACCCAGCTTGCAGACAAGGCCTGCCGCCGGCACCGAACCCGGAAAGGCCTGTGCTTCGGTTTCAACCAGCGCTTCAGCTTCTGGAACGTAACTTGAGAGCGGGAAGATCGATGTCGGAGTCAGGGAATCGGCAGTGAAGGACAAGGCATACCGGCTCGTCTTGATCCGCCATATCCTGCTGGCCGAGCGGACACCATCGACCCACCACATGGCACCGTAGTCACGGATGTTTGCAAAGGCGTCTTCCGGAAGGGAGTTTGATGTCGAAACGCCAGGCCCCAGGGTCACGCTCGCCTGACCCGCCATGGCACCGCTCCCGACCGTCACGCGCCAGGTATTGGTGACAGACCTGGAAACATGGTCCAGATAGCCCACTGCGCCCGGCTGGAGAGTGGCAATGGTTTGATAGGCTCCGCCACCTGTGCTCCTTTCAATCGTATACGGCGCCATGCCGCCGCCTGTATCGCTCCATTGCAGACTGGCCAAAGGACCACTTGCCCAAACCACCAGGTTCGAAGGAGGCGGAAGCGGGACCGCCAGGTAGCGCACAATCACGATGCCCGAACCTCCATCAGCTCCACCGCCACCGCCGCCGCCCGTGTTCGCCGCACCCGCAACAAGGCCTGCACCGCCACCTCCAAGCCCGCCGGCACCATATGTTGTAAAAGCCGTTCCGCCACCCCCGCCGCCATAGTACACCGTCGGACCTGACAACGCACTGCTCGTTCCTGCGCCGCCCGCCCCGCCGGTTGCAGAAGCGGGAGCGGCCTGCCCAACTGCGGAATCACCTCCACCGCCTCCTGCGGCAGTACCATTTTTTGCGCCGCCAGCCTTGCCCGAGCCGCTCGATCCGCCAATACCGGATTCAACCACCGGGGTACCCCCTCCGACCGCAGTGTAGCCGGTGAATGAACTCGACATGCCCGTACCGTTCGGGGCCGTCCCGTTGCCAACGCCTGTCCCGCCACGCCCCACAACAACAGTGTGAACCCCGGTCGCGAGCAACATCCCTTTCACGCTCAACACCTGCCCGCCACCACCGCCGTAGTAGTAAACGGTCCCATTTATTCCTCCTCCACCGCCACCACCGCCGCCAACAATCAGGACGTCACAGGATATTTCACCGCCCGCAACGAAAAGACTTCCAGTCAAAACACTGTTGGTGAATATGTGTATGCGGTAATTCCCGACGGAATTTGTTAAATCCCCTCCCACAGCCTCCACTACGGCCTGCGCGCTGCCAGACAGGGATAACGTCCCCACAGCAGCCATGACAGCAACAATTCCGGAAGACAACGTTTTTTTCATAACCCGTATCCCTTTGAAGTATCAGCTCCACCAAACTGCCTGACCAGAATCCTATGTCAGATCCGGGTAATACACATAATGACATTATGTGCATAAAAGCGACAATCCGTGCAATGTGGCGTGACAAAGCGGTTTCGGGCTGGCATCATGACTTCACCATGGTAAAGAAGAAATCAGTCTTTTTCCTGCTTGCGTGGAATGATTACCGCATATTCCAGGGCATCAGCCGCTATGCGCAAAAGGCCAACTGGCAAATGGACACGCGCTATTTCTTCCTGAACCAGATCCCCTACGATCGCAAGTTCGACGGCATGATCATCATGTACCACCATGACCCGGCCATCAGGGCCTATTCCCTCCTGAAGGCGAAGCAGGTTCCGACGGTCATTCTCGGCACGGTGAATCCCGGAATTGACGCGCCCATGGTCTCTCCTGATAGCAGGCAGGCAGGAATCATGGCTGCCGGACATCTGCACGATCTTTTCCATAAACATTACGGCTGGTTTGCACGTGACATCTGTCAATCTGGAACCCTGCGGAAACAGGCCTTTGAGCAGCGGCTCCGCGAACTGGGCTTTGCCTGCACAGACCTCTCCTGCGGCCGCAAACGCTTCGACGCAGGAACCGTTATCGGGAAACTGAAACACTCTCCCAGGCCGCTGGGCGTCATGACGCGCGACGACCACGACGCGGCCACTCTCATTGACTTGTGCCAACAGGCAGGACTGCGCGTGCCTGAAGATATTGCAATCATCGGGGTCGGCGACATCGAGTCACTCTGCAAATTCGCTCCACTGCCGGTTTCAAGCATCAGCCTGAACATGGATGAAATCGGGTTCCAGTCTGCGGCCGTCCTGGACCACCTGCTGCATGGCAGGAAAGTTCCCAAAGTGACCCTCATTCCACCCGGCCAGTTGATACAGCGCGCCTCAACCAACCATGTCGCCATTACCAATCCCCGGTTGAACGCCGCCTTGAAAATCATTGACCGCGACTTCAAATCCATCCAGTCCATGAACAACCTGGCAACAATGACAGGCATTTCACGCAGGCAACTTTACCTGCTCTTCCGGGACGAAATGCGCTGCTCACCGGGAGAGCGCCTGATGCAGAAAAGGATCCAACACGCAAGAATGCTACTGGAGAAGGGCAAGCTGAGCCTCAAGCAGGTTGCAAACGAATGCGGATTCTGCTCGTCCCGAACCATCAACCGCCTTTTCCAACGCCATTTCGGACTCACCCCTTCCCTGTGGCGCAAGGGACACACCGGGAACATGGGAAACACCTGACCTCACCGGCATCCTACCCCCGCCAGGACGCAGTCCTCACTGTCTACCGCCTGATCCACGTCCGGCTCAAGCATGTGCGTGGGATAGCACAGCAGCCTACCCTTCGCCCCGGCAATCGCCAGGTTCCGCCTGACGGTCTCCATGGCCGGTGGGGCGTGGGCTCAGCCATGTTCAACCAAGGTCTTCAGCCTTTTCGCACCCTCTTATCAGCGTCTTCTGCGTTCATCTGCGGTTTGTTTTCTTCTGGATGGCAGGAGCGTTCTGCGGCTTTGAGGGGAACAGAAAGCTACTACTGAGGGGGGACATACCGGTAGCCGATGCCATGGACGGTTTGAACGACAGTCGGTGTATCGGGTTCTTTTTCGATCTTTTTGCGGAGGTGGACGATGTGCTGGTCAAGGGTACGGGTTGTGCCCAGGTAATCCACCCCCCACACCTCGTTCAAGAGCCGGTCGCGGCTCAGGACCTCGTCGGGATGGGCGAGAAAGAGGTCGATCATCTTGAGCTCCCGCGCCGTCAGGTCATCGGATTTCCGGCCGCGCGTCACACGCATGGTCTTCCGGTTCACCGTCACGGCCCCGAAGGTGAATACCTCGGCAGCCGGGGCAGTGCCGACCGCAGGCGGAGCCGGAGGCACCGACCGGCGGCGGACGGCGGCAATTCGCGCCAGCAGTTCCCGGACGCCGAACGGCTTGGTAATATAATCGTCCGCACCAAGCTCCAGGCCGACCACCTTGTCGATCTCCTCGCTCTTGGCCGTCAGCATGATGATCGGCACCGCCCTGTCGCGGCGCCGGATCTGGCGGCACACGTCGAAGCCGTTCACTTCGGGCATCATCACGTCAAGCAGCACGAGATCATAATGGTCCGCCGCGAAGCGTTTCACCGCCTGGGCGCCATCATTCACCGCGGTAACACGATACCCTTCGCTTTCCAGCGCGGCCACCACGCCCTCACGGATATGGGGATCGTCTTCAGCTAACAGGATGTTTGGATTCATGATGTCCTCAATTTAATCTGGAAACAGGCGCCGCCCCCATCGCGTGGCAGGCAGGTCAGGTCCCCGCCCAGATCCCGCAACATGCGACGCGCAATGCTCAGGCCGAGCCCGCTGCCCGGAACACGGGCCGTCAGGGATGCATTCAGCCGGTAGAAATTCTCGAAAATCCTCTCGCGCAGGGCCTCGGGAACGCCCGGACCACGATCCAGCACGTTGAGCACGACGGCACCTTCCTGTTCCTCAAGCCCGATTTCCACGACCTTGCCGGCCGCGGCATATTTGACCGCGTTATCCAGGAGGTTAAGCACCGCCTGCTCAAGCGCATCCCGGTCCGTACGCACCGTCAGGGTACCTGCGGGCCGGTGAACCGACAATTCAAGCCCGGCCTCCTGAAGCCGGATCCGCTGCGGTTCCAGAAACGCGTCAAGCCATGCCGTCAACTCCAGCGGCTCCACGGCATAGGTGCGGCGCTGCTGTTCCAGCCGGCTGAAATCAAGCATGTTGTTGACCAACCGGCCAAGCCGCGCACACTCGGAAATCATCACATCGAGATAATGCCGCTGCTTCTCCTCGCCCTGCACCCGCCCTTCCCGCAGGAGCTCGGCATAGAGGCGCAGGGTGGTCAATGGCGTCTTCAGCTCGTGGGATACATTGGACACGAAGGTGGTCTTCTGCCGCGCCTCCCTCGCCCGGCGCCCCGCCTGCCACAGAATGAGGCTGCCGCCCGCCAGGATGGAGAACAGCAATGTTGCGACCACCAGCACGGAGGCCAGGCGGACACTTCCCCCACCCCCGGCAGGCGAACCGGCGGTATAAAGGGCCACCTGCCAA
>JAABPW010000003.1 GCA_011391785.1 Verrucomicrobiota bacterium | reverse complement strand
TTTGCCCTCCGCGCGTTGCCGTATGGCTTGCTCAAGGGTGGCGCGGATCGCCGCATCCTGGTAGTAGCGCAGATAGTCGCGGCCTTTCGCATAGGGTGTCAGGAGCAACGACCAGTCCTTGTTCTCCGGCGGGAGTTCCTTGGTGGCAAGCAGACGGGCGACAAGTTGGTCAGGGGTCGGAAACTCCGCCATGGGTTTCGCGTCGCTCGTGAAACCGGTATGTTCGTCATACTCGACGAACTGGTGGCCGTTGGAGGAAAAGACGAAGGGAACGTGGTGAAGGTGGCCAACGAGGTATCCCTTGCCCTGCTGGAGTCCATGGCCGGGCGGCAACCCCTCGTGCTTGGCCTCGAGGATCGCCAGGGGGATTGGTTCGGCACCGGGCTTCAAGGGACGGCGGAGAACATAGTCCGTCCGGCCTTTCGGGCGTCGCCGCCCCTTGCTGTAGACAATGTCCACCGGCGCAGCCGTCTCTTCGACGCGGATGTCCTCGCGACTCCAGCCGCGATGATCCAGCAACATGGGGTCGATGAGCTCAAACCTTGTCTGTTGTTCGTTTCTGGACATTGGCAAATTTTCGCTTACATGAACCCCGGCACAATACAAGGAAGACATCGGGAGAGCAAGAGTCCAGCAAGGCATTCAGACAGCGTGGTTATGCGCGATGGAATGCGCCTTTCGACGGACTTCCAGGAGCCCGATCCTTCCAGGAACGGAAGGAACATATTTCATCCTTCACTCACGGTAGATTCAGAGGGCCCGGTCTTTTCCGGATCCACGGGCAATTCCTGATCCTCTTCAGCGACAGGCTCCTGCACCGGCTCCTTCTCTGACTCCTCGGGCTCCACGGGTACCACGGGCACCGGCGCCGGTGCCGGCTGAACGGGTTCCGGAACGACGGGCGCGGGTTGAATGATAACCGGTTCGGGAACAGGCGCGGGCTTGGCTTCCACAACCGGCTCAGGGACCACGACGGGAACTGGCTCAGGCTCCACGGGGCGGACGGGCTCGGGAACACTGACCGGCTCGGGCACTACAACTGGCTCCGGCACCTGCGGTTCAGGCGGCGGCTCGATAATTGCAGGGACTGGTTCGGGCTGGATGGGTTCCACGATGATGGGGGCTGGCTCAGGGATAACCGGTTCAGGCATAGGCGCTGGCTGCGCTTCGACCGGCGTTTCGGGCACCACAACGGGAACTGGCTCCGGCTCCGCGGGGCGGACAGGCTCAGGATCAATTTCCGGATCGGGCACCACGACAGGGTCTGTCACCTGCGGTTCAGGCAGCGGTTCGGTAATCGCCGGAGCCGATTCCGGCTGAGTCGGCTCCGGATCAACGGGCACCGGTTCCGCCGCTGGCTCGGACTCGACAACAGGTTCCGGCACCTGCGTTTCGTCTTCCGGCTCTTTAATCACAGGCGCCGGTTCCGGCTGGACAGGATCCTTAATGACGGGCACCGGTTCAATGACAACCGGTTCTGGAACAGGTTCTGCCCTGGCTTCCACCGGCGGCTCAGGAGCCATAACTGGCACGGCCTCCGGTTCCGCGACGGGCTCTGTTTGCGGTTCCACCGGATGGACAGGCTCAGGAACCTTGACGGGCACAGCTACGGGTTCAGCAACCTTGACGGGCACCGGTACGGGAACCGGAGCCACTACGGCGGGCGGCACCGCAACGGGGGCCGCTACCGGCACGACCGCCATGACGGGTACCGGCACACCCAGGGCTTTCAGCAGCGATTCGGCGGCGCCGGGGGCAAGTGGATAACAGGACAACTGGCAGCAACAACCTGGCTGGTGACGGGCATGGCGGCCGGACAGCAGAGAATCCCGGCGGCACCATCGTGCAGCAGGGTCGTCACCCGATCCCGGGCGGAGGCGGGATCGGAGGGCAGAACGACCACCACCAGCCTGTATCCGGCGGCGGCAAGGATCGGCTCCAGCGCCGGGATCGCCTCAACGGAGGTTCCCGCCCCGGCCGCGGCGAGCACCAAGCCGATAGTGGACTGGCGACCAAGCACCATATCACGGGCGATCCGGTTGGGCTTGTATCCGCCCTGGCGGGCAATGGCGATAATCCGCGCCCGGGTTTCCGACGGAATGCTGAGCCCCACCGACTTGCCCCGAAGGGCATAGGAAACGGCGGTCGGCGACACTCCCGCCGCCATGGCAATATCCCGGATTGTGATGAATTTGCTCAAGTACAACGTTGTACTAACATCTTTTAAGGAATGCAAGGGCTGTTATTATGACCATGAAAGCCGGCACGAATACCTTGTAGCGTGGAAAAAAATAGAGGCTAGACAGCCTGAAAGTCGAGCTGACTCACCTGCTTACGCCAGCTTTGAACCACGTCGTGAGATTTCGCAAAAAGGTCTACATTTGCGTAAAAGGAGTCTTGGCTTGGAGGCCCTCCCCGTCTATTCTCCCCATTATCTCACTCGCTACCACCCTCTTGGCCAGTGAAGAAGAGCCCCGACTTCAACGGGACGACATCAATTCAGAATGAACAGATCCCTACATAAATTTATCCTCATCGCCCTGGCCGGCATGATGCTGGGTGTTCCGGTCTGCAGGTCTGCGGAGTCCGTGGCCTCCAGCATGGATCAGGTCATCAGGAGTTACCGGGTGCAGCTCCTCTCCCGGAACCCGCCCGCGGCAGAGACAATCCGGAAATACGCGGAGGGGATCTCCAAGGACGGCACCTGGCCGGATATCAATTATGCCGATAAGTCCATGGCCTCATGGAAACCAATCGGTCACCTCAACCGGGCCCGCGAGATGGCCCTCGCACTTGCCGCAGGCAAGCTGTCGCAAAAGGATGAGCGGAATACCCGCAGCGCCGTCGGTCTGGCCCTGGATAATTGGTGCGCCAAGCGCTATCGCGCACCCAACTGGTTTTTCAATGAAATCAGCGTGCCGGGACAGATGCGGGATATCATCATCCTGCTCGGCAATGACCTCAAAGGCGAGCGCCGGAAAGGCGTCACCGAGGTAATGGGACAACTCAATATGCGCAGCAGCGGCGCAAACCTCATGTGGAGCGCGGAACTTTCGTTGCACCACGGATGTATTACGGGCAATCAGCCGCAGGTGGAAAAAGCAGCACAGGCAATCTGGAAGGAAATCGTGATCGGCAAGCGTGACGGAATCCAGTGCGACAACAGTTTCTATCAGCACGGAACACGGCTTCAGACATTCCATTACGGCGGCGGATACCTGGGTGTTGTCTGCAACCTCGCCTGGCAGTTGAGGCAGACGCCCTGGGCCATCCCGCAGGATAAACGCAAGCTCATCTCGGACTACATCCTGGAAGGACCCCAGTGGATGTGTCGGGGCACCTCGACGGCGCCCGGGACCATCGACCGGGCAGCAAGCCGGAAGGGAGCCCTTCGCGGGGCGGGCTTGACCGGCCAGCTGCGGCTCTGGATGGAAGTGGATCCGGCCCGCTCCCAGGAATTCAAAGCCGTCATCGCCCGGCAGGAGGGACGGGGAGCGCCCCTGACGGGATACCGGCATTTCTTCAAGTCCGACTTCACCGTGTACCACCGCCCGGCGGCGAGCCTGTTCCTGAAGACCATTTCCGAGCGGACGACCCTGACCGAATCCATCAATTCCGAGAACCTGAAAGGCGTCCCCTTCCTGAGTTGCGGGGATCACTATGTCGTGCGGGATGGTCTCGAGTATAACGACATTCAACCGGTATGGCAGTGGAAGTTCCTGCCGGGCCTCACCATGCTGCCGGAGGACCTGAAGCCGAGCCGCACTCCGTTTGTGGGCGGCATCGGCAACGGGCTGAGCGGCTTGACCGCCATGGATTATGCGCGTGCCAGCACCAATGGAACAACCCTCTCGCTGCGAAAGTCGTGGTTTTTCCACGACGATAGCGTCATCTGCCTCATGGGGGGACTGGAAACCGTCAAGGCCAACGGGCCGGTTGTTTCCTCCCTGGAGCAATGCCGGTTACGCGGTCCTGTCACGGTCAGGGGGAGCAATGGCGTGGCCAGGGAACTTAAACCGGGAACTTACGACTTCACCAGCCCGAGGTGGATCCTCCACAACAACATCGGCTATATTCCCCTGAACATGGCCGGCGTCAGGGTGTTCCTGGGCCCCCGGGAAGGGAACTGGAACTCGATCAACAGCCAATACCCCGCCACCACCGTCAAGGAACCTGTCTTCCAGGTCCTGGCTGATCACGGGAAAACCCAGGGGGCCCAGGGCTGGATCATCATCCTGGGCGCCGCCCCCAAGGAACTGGATATCCTCGCCAGGGATCCGCCCTGGCGAATCCTGCGGAATGACCGTGATTGCCAGGCGGTTCGATTCAAGGGGGGCCTTCGAATGGCATCGTTCTTCCAGCCTGGCTCGTCCGGCACGACCAAGGAGCTGACCGTTGACAAGCCTTGCCTTGCCATGTGGACGGAAGATCGCTTGTGGTTGAGCGATCCGACCATGGGAGGGAAGGTCATATCCATCACCTGGCAACAGAAACAGTACACGGCCAAGGTCCCCGGGGGCGGCGGGATCGCGCAGCTCACTCCGGCTGACGCAGGCAAGCCGCAACGTTAGCCCCGGCGGGGGCGTCATAAAGGAAGCGACATGATGAAAGGATGTGTGTATTTTGTTCGCTAAAAAAACCATGAGAAACACCTTCATTCTTCTCCTTGTACTGCTGTTGGCGCCACTTGCCGTCACCCAAGCGGCTGACGGCAAGCCGGGCAACCTTAACATCATCGTTATCCTTGTGGATGACATGGGATTCTCCGACATCGGCTGTTATGGGGGCGAAATCCCGACCCCGAATCTCGACAAGCTGGCTGCCGGAGGCGTCCGATTCACCCAGTTCTACAATGCTGGCCGGTGCTGTCCGACCCGGGCTTCGCTCCTGACCGGCCTCTACCCGCACCAAGCCGGCGTCGGCCACATGGTTGCGGACAATGGACTGCCCGGTTACCGGGGCCACCTCAATGACCGTTGCGCAACCATCGCCGAAGTGTTGCGGCCCACCGGTTACTTCACCATCCTGAGCGGCAAATGGCACGTCGGCCAGAACCACGGCGTCACGCCGTGGGGACGCGGATTTGACCGGTCGATCAATGGCGCTACCGGCGCCTTTTATTTCCCCGACAGCCCGCGCATCGAACTCTGGCTCAACGGAGAGAGCGTCAAGCCGCGTGGCGGAAAAATCCCGGAGCAATGGTATTCAACCGATCTCTGGACTGATTTCGGGATCAAATTCATCGACGAGGCGCTCGCGGCGAAGAAACCATTTTATCTGCA
The DNA here is from genome assembly GCA_011391785.1 of Verrucomicrobiota bacterium. GTDB lineage: Bacteria > Verrucomicrobiota > Kiritimatiellia > CAIKKV01 > CAITUY01 > JAABPW01. Next base: position 3,654 of record JAABPW010000003.1, on the reverse strand, counting down.
TCTTTGCTACAACGCCCCGCATTTCCCGTTGCAGGCGCCACAGGATGAGATCGCGAAGTTCCGCGGAAAATACAAAATAGGCTGGGACAAACTCCGTACGCAGCGCCACGCGAAACAAATCGAGCTTGGCCTCGTGGACAAGGCCTGGCCGCTCTCCCCTCGCCCACCGGAAGTCAAGGCCTGGGACAAGGTCACGCCGGCGGAACAGGACCGGTTCGACCACATCATGGCGATTTACGCCGCCTGTGTCGCGCACATGGATACCGCGGTCGGCCGACTGGTGGACGAGCTGGAAAAACGCGGGGTGCTGGACAACACGCTGATCCTGTTCCTCTCCGACAACGGGGGCAATGCCGAGAGCGGCCCGGATGGCAAACTCAACGGCAACCCGCCCGGTTCAGCGAAATCCGACGTGTTTCAGGGCCAATCCTGGGCGATGCTGTCAAACACGCCGTTCCGCCGCTACAAGCATTTCAACCACGAAGGGGGCATCGGCACCCCGCTCATTGCGCATTGGCCCAACGGCATCAAAGCCCGCGGCGAGCTCCGCCAGCAGCCGGGTCACCTGGTGGACATCATGCCGACCTGCGTTGAGCTTGCCGGCGCAAAATATCCCGGTGCGCCAATCCAGCCGATGGAAGGTCGGAGCCTCGTCCCGGCGTTCGCCAACCAGCCGATTGAGCGCCATGCGTTGTACTGGGAACACGAGGGCAACGCCGCCATTCGCACCGGGGACTGGAAACTCGTCCGAGTCGGTCGCAATGGCCGGTGGGAGCTTTATAACCTCAAGACAGACCGTACTGAGCTGCACAACGTGGCAACCGGGAACCCGGACATCGTCAGCACGCTTTCCGCCGATTGGGACGCCTGGGCCACGCGCGCCCAAGTGAAGCCATACCCTGGCGCCGCCACGGGGAAGAAGACCAGACAGCCTTAAGAATATTCCCAAAGCATCAGGAAGGAGCCATGAACTATCTAATCCTAGCCAGCCTATTATCCGCGTTCAGCGTCCTCGGCGCGGTAGCGGGCAATCCCGGAAGGAACATCACGGGCACCGCCGATACGGCCGGGCTGAAGCCCGCCGGGAACCCCTCCCGCAGCGTGCCCCCGCAGGGGCCCGCAAGGTCCCCAAACGTGGTTTTCATTTTCTCCGACCAGTGGCGCGCATCGGCCACAGGCTATTCCGGCGATCCGAATGTAAAGACACCCAACCTCGACCGGCTTGCCAGGGAGGGCATTAATTTCGGTACCGCGGTATCCGTGTGCCCGGTCTGCACCCCCTACCGGGCCGCCCTGCTGACCGGTCGCTACCCCACCCGCACGGGAATGTTCATGAACGATCTCTACCTGCCCGACAAGGAACTCTGCATGGGCGAGATTTTCAAGGCTGGCGGATACGAAACCGGCTATATCGGCAAGTGGCATTTGGACGGGCACGGCCGCAGCACCTATATCCCTCCGGAACGACGCCAGGGGTTTGATTACTGGAAAGTGGCAGAATGTGACCACACCTATCCCAAGTCGCACTATTACACGGGGAATTCGGAGGAAAAGAAGTTCTGGGACGGCTATGACGCCTTTGCCCAGACAAAGGACGCCGGCCAGTATATCCGGGACCACGCAAAGGGCGAAAAGCCGTTCCTGCTGGTTGTGTCGTACGGAACGCCCCATTTCCCCCACGACACGGCTCCCAAAGATTATAAGGACCTGTATCCCCCAGCGCAGCTGAAGACGGCCCCGAATGTACCTGATTCGATGAAGGCCCGGGTCCGGCATGAGGCGCAGGGTTATTATGCGCATTGCACGGCACTGGACAAGTGCGTGGGAGACCTGGTCCAGGTCCTTGACCAGGCGGGGATCGCCGACAATACCATTCTCGTGTTCACTTCCGACCACGGGGAAATGATGGGCGCACACGGCATTTCACCTTCCGTGAAACAGCATCCGTGGGACGAGTCAATCCGGGTCCCCTTCCTGTTGCGGTACCCGGCTGCGCACGGGAAGTCAGGCAAGAAGGTGAAGATGCCGATCGATACGCCGGATATTCTCCCGACATTGCTGTCCCTTGCCGGAATCAAGATTCCCGCTACCATTGAAGGCGAGGACCTCTCGCAAGCGGTAACCGGCCCGGAGCACGACCGGGCCGCCTTGATCATGAGCGTATCCCCCTTCGCCCGCGGGCTGAAGGAATACAGGGGCATTCGAACCGGCCGTTACACCTACGTGCGCAATCTCCAGGGACCCTGGTTGATGTTCGATAACGAGACGGATCCATATCAGCTGAAAAACCTGGCGAACAACCCGGAACAGGCGGCCCTGCAGAAACAGCTGGAGGAACAACTCCAGGCGGAACTGAAAAAGATCGGCGATGAGTTTAAGCCGGGAAGCCATTATCTCGGCAAATGGGGCTACAAGATTGGCAACGACGGCTCGATTCCATTCAACGGATCAGCCGCGGTACAGGGCCCGGGAATGGGAGAAAATGCTAGTCCCTGAGACGGGCTCATTCCTGAAATCGCTCGGACACTCCGCTTATGAACTCCCGGCAAGTCATCCGGGAAGCGGCTCAAGCCGCTGCATGAACGCGAGGGCAGCATCAAGATTGGCTGAGGCTTCGACACTCAATGGCGCATTCGGTTCCCAGGAATAGCCACGGATAGTCAGGATCCAGGCAGCCGGGAGCTTCCCGTACAGTTCCCCGCATAGGGCCAGTACGGTCCCGGGCGACAGGGAGTGGGTCGAGAACGCAATGACGGATTCGGGCAACAGGGGCTTGAACTGGAAGGGTGCGTCCCCCTCCTCCGCCGCATCCACAAAGATCACCGAGTCGTGCCGGGAGACTTCCAGCGCATCCTCGGCATTCAACTGGTAATTGGACTCCAGCACGAGGCCCGCCCTCGGATTGGCGGCATTCCGCTCCTCCAGCGCCGTCACCAAGGCCGGTCCAAGGCCGTCATCCTGCCGGCCCGGATTCCCGTACCCGTATATCAGGAGTGACCTCATTTCCGCCTCTGCGCGATGACCCGTCCATCCGCATCGACCAGCGACACCTCGAGCGGCATCTTCCCGTAGGCATGCGTGGCGCAACTCAAACAGGGGTCATAGGCCCGGATGGCGACCTCGACGGCATTCATCATGCCCTCGGTGATCTCCCTGACCCCGGTCATCTGTGCCCGGGCCACGATATTCACCGCCCGGTTCATGGCCTCGTTATTGTTCGTCGTCGAGACAATCAGGTTCGCCATCTCGATCTGGTCATCCGCATTGACCCGGTAATGGTGGAACAGCGTGCCGCGGGGCGCCTCGAGCAACCCCACGCCCTCCGCCTGGCGCCGCCCCTTGACCACCAGCTGGTCGCCGGTGATATCCGGATCCTCCAGCAGCTCCTTCATCATCTCCGCCGCGTGGAGCGTCTCGATCAAACGCGCCCAATGGGTGTGCATGCACCGGTCGTTGGGTCGCCCGCCGGTACCCTTCTTGTAGTCCTGGAATTCCGCCTGGGCCAGCGGGGTCGGAATGAACTCCGCCGTATTCAACCGCGCCAGGGGACCCACCCGGTACCAGCCCTTCTCCGGCCCCAGCTGCATGAGGTACGGGAACTTCATGTAGGTCCAGGATTGCACTCCCTCCCGGATATGCTGGTGGTACTCCTGG
>JAABPW010000002.1 GCA_011391785.1 Verrucomicrobiota bacterium | reverse complement strand
ATTCCCCGGCCTCGTCCATGAACCCGGCATGAAAGAAACAGGCGGCAGGCAGTTCCACGCTCTTGCCCCGCTCCGGTCCCGTCCACTTCCCCGCCACGAGTTGAACCGTGTCGAAATCCATGCGGCCTTCTTCCCATTCCAGCCGGGCTCCCACTGAACTGAGGCCACCCGTGAGCGCGACAGGCACGGGTTGCCAGTCCCAGTCCGTCGAAGTCACCGCGACCGAGACGGGCGCATTGGTCACGCCGCCGATCACATGGAAGACCTTGATGCGGCCTTCTCCCCGGACACGGAGGCTCCACGAAAGGGGCAGCGCCCCGGGCACCTGCACCTCGGGCACAGTAACCAGGTTCCCGGAACGGGAGAACGTGACGAAGCCCTTGCCGGTGTCTTTCAGGGTGGTTTTCGGGTCCGCCAGGATCAGGTGCTCGAACTCGAATCGGCGGGCGGGGAAGTAGTCCTGCATGAAGGATACCCGTTCGCGTCCCGTATCGGCCTGCTCCCTGGCGAGGATCTTGAACGCCCAGATCGACCCATCCTTGCCAAGCGGCCTGAGCCGGGGATGATTCAGCAGTGATTCCAGCGCCTGCCCCACCGGGAACGGCGAGACCTTTTCCGGGAAATAATCCTCATGCATGACCAGATAGCCAATGCCCCGTTTCAGCAGGAAGTCCAGCTGGTCATCGGCGACGACGCCGATATTCATCCCCTCCAGCCGCTCGAAAACATTTTTACGATAGGACTCCAGAACCGTGCCGCCATAGCCGTTCACCATCCGGAGCCCATAGAGCGAGATGTAATACTCGTTCAGGGAATCAAAATGCGAATCACCGGGCCAGATCGGGAGCGACAGCAAGTGGGGCCGTGTGTTTCCCGCCGCCTTTGCATCCTCCGCAATGGCCTTGAAGGCGCCCTGTTCGCGGTCGAGTACGCAGACCGTCGGGCGAATGCGCAGCCCGTATTCCAGCACCGCGGGCACCATCAGCGCGACCAGGATCCCCGCCCGCCAACGCGCGGACACGCCACGCACCAGCAGCGGCAGGAGGAGTCCGCCCGCCATGGCCAGCAGGATGGGCATCAGGCAGTAGATTTTATGCGGCTGCCGGATCATGCCGTAGGGCGGAACCAGGGTCGTCAGCATCTTCCACGCCCGGTGGCCGCCGGGATTCATCACGCCTGTGGAGAGGAACGCCACGCCCGCAATCGCCAGCAGCAACAGGATCACGGGCAACAGCGGAATGGCCTGCAGCTCCTTCCGGCGGAGGCGCATCCAGACGAGGACCAGCCCGCCCGCGGCCAGCAGGGACAACACGTACCCGCCAACGTAGATTTTACGGGCCTCCCCCACATTCGCCAGCCGCACGATCCCCGCAGGCTCCGGCGAATTCGCCCGGATCTGCTCGAGGGACCGGTCCACCACCACCAGGGTCGTGTCCTGCACCGACTGGCGAATGCTCACCACCAGCCAGGCCGCCGCAATCAGGAAGATCATCAGGGGAATCGACGCTTTCAATAAAGAGCGGAACTCGACCCAGGACGGACGCCGGCCGGGGAAATGGAGGAGATAGCTGAACAGGCACCAGAACGGGGAGGTCAGGATGACGTAGAAAAAGACATGCGAGTCAGCCTCCGAAAGGCAGATGCTGATCCCGGCCACGGTGGCCGCCCACATCTTGCGTTCGGCCACCAGGATATCCAGCGCCCAGAAAATTACGGGAATCCACATCATTGAAAGCCCCGTCGGGCTTCCATCGAGCGTGGCAATCCAGAAATAGGGCAACGTGATGCCAAGCATGGCGGCCGACACACTGACCCATTCGTCACGCGCATGACGGCGGACCAGTAGCCAGGTGAACAGGAACGCGATCCAGACCGCCACCAACTGGTCGAAGTTATACCCGAAGGCGCGCCCGCCAATGAACTCCCCGATCACATAGAACAGGGAAAAGGGAAGATAATAGGTGCCCCGGAAGGCGCCATCCGCATCCCGGCCGACATTGAACTCATAGGGGTTCACGAAGGCAGGCGCATTCCCGCGAAGCGTGTCGCCCGTCAACCAGAACTGGTAGAGGAGCTGGAAATGATCCCCGGGGATCATGGCACGGGACCCGCCAACCTCGACATTCAGGGAGGACGAGCTTATTGCCGAGGTCATGTGGCAGGGTAGCGGCCAGGCGAAATACAACCAGACAGCCAGCGCCACCAGGAAGGAAACCAGGATTCTTCGAAAAGTCGTCATACGGACGACACGGTGCCATAACCACGACTGGCACTCAAATAAAAACCAAGGAATAATCCCGGGAGGGTCTGTCGAAGAATGGAGCGGGCGACCGGGTTCGAACCGGCGACCATCTGCTTGGAAGGCAGAGACTCTACCAACTGAGTTACACCCGCTTGAAGGAACAAGATTTAAATACTATCAGACGTCAGCATCGGCGTCAATTCAATGGCACGCTCAGGCGTCCGGCTGTCGATCCTGGCACCCACCCGGGCGTAGCGGCGGATGCGCTCATTGAGGGGTAGGCCGGCCAGCGGATTGCGGGCGCTGAAGAGGGCGTAATCCGGATTTGCCGTCGCCAGCTTCTCATGGGCGATCAGGGCCCAGGTCGCCTCCGTCAGGTGCCGGAACGGCGGGGTCATGATGATGGGGCAGCTGAATTCCTGCCGCGAACTGTTGATATCCACCCCGCTGATTTCCATCAGTTCGTTCGCCGCACAGAGCCGCTGCAGGCGGACCAGCTGCTCAAGGGTGTTCCGGGGCGGCATGTAGGTGATGGCCTTGAACCCGATGCGCTTCAGCTCCGGAACCAGTTGATCGAGATAGTCGTCCTCGAACTTCTCGGCCTTCTTGTCGCCCGTGGGCGACTCCCCGACATCCCCCAGGTAGGCGTAGGCCGGAATGGCGCCGATTCCGTTGACGAACCGGACCGCATCCAGGATGGAGATGCATTCCCGCCTGCCAGGCTGGACAAAGAACCGCGGCACCAGGGATGACTTGAACAACCCCAGGAGGTCATAGACGTAATGCGGATTCGCCTCGTCCAGGAGGACCTTCTCCAGCTTGGGGGGGATGGGGGTGTCCAGCTTCTCCTTCACGAACCGGATCAACGCCGCGCCGCGCCCGAAGGTCTCGATCAGCCGGAGCGACAGGGCGCAGAGGATATGGCGCTCGGTGATGGAACCGCCCGAGGCGGCCTGCGAGAGTCCCGCCACATCCCGGTCGAAATCCAAGGGCTTGAGTCCCAGCCCGGCGATAATTTCGTTCAGCCGGGCCACCTGCTCACGGTCCCGCAGGATTCGCGCCTCGTTCATGGGACGCAGGAACTCGCGGGCCGCCTGGAATTGCGTGGCCGGAATGCCATGCGCCGCCATGTAGCTGTTGTTGAGCGTGTCGGGATTGTTGGTTTTACGGCCTTCCACCGCCGTGCCGGTCATGTCCACCCGCATTTCGAAGCCCGCCGTGGAGGCGATGCCGATGGCCTTGCACGCCTCCAGCATTTCGGCACAGCCGGAAACCGAGTCGTGATCCATGATCCCCACGGCTTGGAGACCGGCTTGCGCAGCCTTCACCGCCGCAAGGGTCGGGGTGTAGGGGCTGAAGGAATAAATGGTGTGGACGTGGTTGTTGACTTCATCGGTGAGGACGATCCCCTGCTTGACCGACTCCCCCAGTTCCCGGACGGCCGCCAGGCGTTTCCCCACATCCGGATCATTCAGTAGCGCCAACGTCATCCGCATCACTCCTTACTTCTTTTCCACATCAGGCAGGACCGCCTTGGCCAATTCCTCGTATCGCGCATTCCCGCGGACCGCCTCTGAAAGGTATTTCGCCGACTGCCCCCGGCTCTTCTCGGCACCACTCGTCGCCTCGTTGATATACATGGCCATCGCGAAATTATGCTGAACTATCTCCACGCGCGTCAGGTCGCCATTCTCAACATAGCGCTGCACAAACCGCAGCATCTGTTTCGGGGGGACTTCATTCCAGCTGATCTCCCCGCCGCGGATGATCACCTTTTCCTCGGTGATGCCCAGGACATCCTTGCTTCCCAGCCATCCGAATTGAAAGCCGTTGCCAGGGTTGGCCTTCACATCCGCCTTGACCCCGTCGATAATCGCCGTCTTCAACTCCACCATATACCCGTAGGCTTTAACGACCTGTTTTCCCATCGCCTTGCCCTCGTCGGTCTGGAGCCCCTTGACCGCCTGCGTCACCGTATCCAACGCCTGCTTGAATTGATGCTGCTGAACCAGGGCGGCGCACGACTTCCGGCTTTCAGCAATGAGGGTGAGTTCCTCCTGGATCTTGGCGGCCTTCTCGGCCGCCGCCTTCTCGGCCGCCGCCTTCTCGGCCGCGGCCTTGTCCGCCGCCGCCTTCTCGATGGCCGCTTGGTCCGCCGCGAGCTTGGCCGCCTTGACCGCCGTCTCGAACTTCTTCCTTAAGGTTTCAAGTCCGGCCACCGACTTGGCCACCGACTGGCCGGCGTCCGAAATGGGGATCAACACATCGCTTGAGCGGGCCTGGACATTCGTGATCAACATCAGGTGACTATGGGCTCTGGCCGCATTGGTCGTTGCCAGGATCACCTGCCGGTTTGTATTCACCAGGTCCGACAAGTTCCTCAACTCCACCACCGCCGTGGCCAGGACGCCGGTGACGTAGTGGGTGATCGAGGCGGCCTGCGCCAGGGTATTGGAGCTCGCGCCCGTGAATTCGGCGGGATCAGGCAGGAAGCTCACCCCGTTTGACACCATCAGGATCACCTCATTGGCATTGGAGGACCACCCGCGCGCCAACACCTCGCGATTGGAGACATCCACCAGCACCGTCTGGAGATCGGTCCAGACCTGGTCGCTGACCTGCCGGTATTTCTTGACCTTGGCTTTTTCGCGCGCGGCTTCGCTTTTCTGGGTCTGGTTATACTGGTGTACCACCACCATGGCTATCAGCCCGACCACGGCAAGAATCCCGAGCACAACCCATAACACGGTTTTTCGTTTCTTCTTCCTTTTCCCCTCCGGCACGGGATCCGGCGGCTCCATCGCGGCGACCGCCCCGGCGGATGGCACGACCAGGGTGGCGCCCCCCTTCTTCTTGGCCAGGACAATCCTGCTTCCCCGCTTCGAAGGTTGCCCCATGATCTGGGCCGTGGCGGGTTTCAGGGAGAACAGAACGCGCCGCAAATCCGCCAGCACGGAGGCATAATTCGGATAACGCTTCAGGGGATCGGCCTCCAGCATGCGCGCGACGATCGCCTCCACCTCGCGATTGATGTTGGAGCGCAGGGTATGCAATGGCGCGGCCGGCCGCTTGAGGCGGGCCTTCACAACATCCAGCGGCGTCTCGCCATCAAACGGCGGTTTCAGGCTCAGGGCATGGAACAGCGTCCCGCCCAGGCTGTAGATGTCGGAGCGCGCATCGGATTGATGCCCCCTCAATTTCTCCGGGGCAATGTAGTAGGGGGTTCCCCAGATACCCTTGGAGGTGTCCCCCTCCTTTTGCTCCTTGAACCGGGCCAACCCGAAGTCCACCACCTTGGCAATACCGTTGCTGTCGAGCAGGATGTTCTCGGGCTTGATGTCGCCATGAATCAGGCCGATGGCCGCCGCGGCGTTCAATCCCTCCGCCACATCAACGGCAATCTTGAGGACAAAGGCCTCGTCGAGGAAGTCCCCCTTGGCGATCATCTGGTCGATCCGGCCACCCTCGAGCAGTTCCATGACCATGTAGGGCTGGCCGTGGGACACACCGAAGGAATAGATCTGCACGATATTGGGGTGGTTCAGCGCGGCCGCCGCCTGGGCTTCCCGGCGGAAGGTTTCCACGAATTCAGGATTGCCGCCGAAGGAGGACTGCATGACCTTCACCGCCACCCACCGGTCCAACCCGGTATCGCGGCCGCGATACACGGCGCCCATCCCGCCTTTTCCCAGCTGATCCACCAGGAGGAACGCCCCCATTTTGGCGGGGACACGCTGCTTGGTGCCACATTCCGGACAGGCAATCTCGACAAAAGCGGGCAGACTGGAAACATCCATCAAATGATGACATTTCAGGCACGTGGCATCTTGTACCGGATCGGTTATGATTTCAGCATGTTCAGTCGCCATATCGCTCAAACACCTATTGTTTTCGTAAACCGATTCTGCCTATTATAGACAGTTGTGTCTATAGAAATTGAGGCTTTATCTATGGTTGATCCTGTTTTATTTCATGTGGGGAGCCGTCCGATTTACTGGTATGGCGTGATGATGGCGTTCGCCTTCCTTGCTGGAATAACCCATTGGAACTGGCTGGGCCGGCGCACCGGTCGTGATGTTTCCATCAGCGGCGATCTGGCGTTCTGGTTGATGGTGGGTGGACTCATCGGGGCCAGGACCGCCTATGTGATTTCAGATTTCAGTTATTTCCGCGCCGCGCCACAGGAGATCATTCGCGTGGACCAGGGCGGCCTGATCTTCTACGGCGGATTCATCGGCGGCCTTCTTGTCTTCATCGCCTTCGCCTACTGGCGCAAGCTGAACGTCCTCGATCTGGCGGACTTCACGGTCACCGCCATCCCCCTCGGCCATGCCCTGGGACGGGTGGGGTGTTTTCTCAACGGCTGCTGCGGCGGCAGCGCGGTTTCCCATCCCTCGGCGCTCTCCTGCGGCCTGGATCATTATCCCGTCCAGCTGTATGAAGCCGCCCTCAACCTCGGGATTTATGCCCTGCTGACCTGGTTTTTCCTGAAACACAGGCGGAACCGGCCGGGGTCGGTGCTCGCGCTCTACCTGACCACCTATCCGGTTTGCCGTTTCCTGCTTGAATACTTCCGGGGCGATGACCGCATGCGGCTCGGCACCATCGACATGGCCCAGGGCATCAGCATCGGGCTGTTCGCGACCGGTCTCGTCCTCTGGGCCTTTATTTACAAGACAGCCCGGAAAGCTCCGTCCATCGGGAAATAACTCATGGCTGAGGTCAAACATGTTCCCGTGACACCGGATGGTCGCGGCAAGCGGCTGGATGCCTGGCTCAGCACCCGGGAACCCGATCTCTCCCGTGCCCGCATCCAGGACCTGATCCATGCCGGACACATCCTCCTCAACGGCAAGCCAACCAAGCCCAGCCATAAACTGGCGGCAGACCAGGTCATTGATATCACTATTCCACCTGCGGTCGCGGTGGACCTGAAGGCCGAAAACATCCCGCTGGAGATCCTGTTCGAGGACCAGGACGTGATTGTGCTCAACAAGCCCGCGGGCCTGGTGGTGCATCCCGCCGCGGGTCATGCCGATGGCACCCTGGTGAATGCCCTGCTCGCCCACTGTCCTGACCTCGAGGGCATTGGCGGCGAGAAGCGGCCCGGCATCGTGCACCGGCTGGACCGCGACACCACCGGCGCCATGGTGGTCGCCAAGAATGAAACAGCCATGCGTGCGCTGGTGAACCAGTTCCGTCACCGGCAGGTGACGAAGGAATACCTGGCGCTGGTCTGGGGCCACCTCGCGCCCGCGGCCGGCCGGACCGAAACCCTGATCGGCCGCAATCCGCGTGACCGCAAGAAGATGTGCACCCGCCCCGATCCCAGTTCGGGACGCCAGGCGATCACCGTCTACCAGACGACCGAGACATTCACCGGCACCTCCCTGGTAAAGATCCAGATCGAAACCGGACGTACCCACCAGATCCGCGTCCACATGGCCTTCCTTGGCCATCCCGTCGTCGGCGATCAGCAATACGGGCGTCCCCGCCGCGATGTCCTTCCCGTACCCGTCCCGACCCGCCAGATGCTCCACGCCGCCCGCCTGTCCTTCACCCATCCCCGCACCGGCCAGGCACTGACCTTCGAGGCCCTGATGCCGGCCGACATGCGCGAGCTGATTGACGCCCTGCGCTGATAAGGCCCTTGAACCCGATATCCATTGCCCCCCCTCGCGTCACATGTTGCTGCACATAACGCAACTACCGGGCGGGATGCTGGGATCCACTACTCCCGGGGATCCGTGGATGCTTACTTGGACAAGTCGGCGCCAAGAGGATTTCTCCTCGAACAACGTTAACTTCCCAAACCTCAGAAGGGAGTCGCGTGAAATAGACCAGAAAGTCTCTCGTTTGGATTCTGATGGCCAATATCGGCCCAGACTCATCCCATCCAATAACATCAATAACCTGCCGATCAATACGGGGAATCCTAGCAGCAAGCTGCAAAATTGAATTCCACTCATTGGCAGGAAGTCCCTTTGGCAATACAACATGAGGGCTCACATGCATTGGTGTGGAGTTACTTTCAGGCACTAGTTGGGTGGCGCAACCTGAATACAAAAACATATCGCGACACCCACTTGAAGGTTTCTCGCTAATCCCCTCACGTGGAGCCATTACACAGCCTCCGCCAACTGCCCCCAATAAAAAGGCCGAAATCAAACTCATTAAAATAAATTTCATTTACAAACCTCTTCCCATCGCGATCAATGCGAGAAGCACTTCCACAAGGGGGGAGAAAGGATGCGGGAACAAGGTGACAGGCTAGCTGACAGTGCGAGATGATCATTATCTTGATGCTTTTCCTGTTTGGAATGCATCGCTCTACTGAACCTTGTTTAATTCATTAACAAGCTTCGTTAAATCCGTCACTCTATGTCTAAGATCTTTTGCGCGATCATACTCAAGATTTCGCGACCCATAAGGGTTGATTAAATTATCCAAGATAATAATCCCCCCATCTTTTCCCCAACAATTAATCTCCATTTCAATTCCGGCGAACACCCTGCCCCCGCGGCTTTTAACAAATATTTTCTTCCGTGTTGACGTACTATAGTCAGGAGAGTTCGTTTTAAAATCCCACTGTAGTCGCTGCAGGTAACCTTCTTCAGGTGCTGAATATATAAAACCATCTGATGACTCTACAACACCCCCGGAAACCGACTCTACAATAACTGACCAGTTTCGACGCCCAATTGAATTGGGATCAACCCACATCTGGAA
>JAABPW010000001.1 GCA_011391785.1 Verrucomicrobiota bacterium | reverse complement strand
CGGGGTGACAAGCTGTGCCTTTCTGGCGATTCTGCGGTTCTACCAGATCTGCCAGGCGGCCCCCGAGGCGGCCTTTGCCCGCGAGATCCTGATATTCATGGGATTGCTTTCCATGGCCGTGGCGGCGGTGTTCATGATCCGACAGCGCGACTTCAAGCGGATGCTGGCCTATTCCAGCGTTGAGCATATGGGGATCCTGGTGCTGGGGGTGGGGATGGGCGGGCTGGCCCTCTACGGCGCCCTGTTGCATCTGATCACCAACGGGCTGAGCAAGGGCGTGTTGTTCCTTTCAGCGGGAAATATCCACCGGGCCTATGACAGTAAATACACGGATGACGTGCGCGGGGCGATGCGCCGGCTGCCGATGTCCGGCGCCCTGTTCCTGGCTGGCTTCCTTGTGATCACGGGTTCCCCGCCCGGCGGACCGTTTATCAGTGAATTCACCATCCTGACGGGGGCGGTGAAGACCGGCCACTATGCGGTGGCGGCGCTTTACCTCGCGCTGCTGGGGATTATCTTCATCGGGATGGGCACGACGGTGCTGCGGGTGGTGCAGGGGACTCCCTCCGCGCAGGCTGAGGCGACCTCCTACCGGGATAGGCCGCGATTAGTGATCCCGATCCTGTTGTTCCTGGGGCTGGCTATTTTCCTGGGTCTTTACATTCCCCAGCCCCTGGACACCATGCTGCATAATGCCGCGAAATACCTGGAGGTGTTGACATGACCGCCATCCTGAGATGGGCCGTTCTCCGTAACGGGACGCCCCTGCCGCGCCGCGAGATACCCCTTCTGGAAGGAGCTGTCTTCCGGGCTTCATTGATCGAATCCGTGGCGGATGGTGCGCGGGTCGCCGCCTACTTTGGTTATCTGCCGGAGGGGGAGCCCGGGGTTGACCTTTATGCCGTGCTGGCGTTCAGGGAGGACGGGGTGTTGAGGGTGGCGCGGATGCGGGTGACCGGTGAAAGTTTCCCGTCGTTGACGCCCGCCTGTCCGCAGGTTCACCTGTTCGAGCGCGAGATTGCCGAGCAATTCGGCCTTACGCCTGAGGGGCATCCCTGGCTCAAGCCGGTGCGGTTCGTTAAGTCGTGCCGGCCCGGCCATGACGCCTGGGGGCGGGAAGGGGACGTTCAGCCGCTGATCGGGGTGATGGATTTCTACCGGGTCGAGGGCGAGGAGGTGCATGAGGTGGCGGTCGGCCCCGTTCACGCCGGAATCATCGAGCCTGGCCATTTCCGGTTTCAGTGCCACGGGGAGCAGGTGTTCCACCTGGAGATATCGCTCGGGTATCAGCACCGCGGGGTGGAGCGCGTGCTCAGGGGCGGGCCGGACAAGCGGACGATCCACTACATGGAAACGCTTTCGGGTGACACCACCATCGGTCACACGCTGGCCTATTGCCAGGCGTTGGAGGGGTTATCCGGATGCTCTGTACCGGCCCGGGCCCAGGTGCTGCGCGGGATTGCCCTGGAGCTGGAGCGGTTGGCCAATCACACCGGCGATTTGGGGGCGCTGGCGGGGGATGTCGGGTTCCTGCCGACGTCCTCTTATTGCGGGCGGTTGCGTGGCGATTTCCTGAATATGACGGCGCTGCTCTGCGGGAACCGGTTCGGTCGCGGACTGGTGAGGACGGGTGGGGCCGGTTTTGATGTGGATGCGCCGCTTGTGGAAGAACTCCGGAAGCGGCTGGATCTGACGCTACGCGATGTGTCCAATGCCGTTACCCTGCTCTGGGAGTCTCCCTCGGTGATGAGCCGGTTCGAGGAAACGGGCCGGGTTTCGCTGGAAACCTGCGGTGAAATCGGACTGGTGGGTCCCGCGGCACGGGCCTCCGGTGCCGAGTTTGATGTCCGTCAGGATTTTCCGTCCGGCATCTTCCGCTTCTCGCAGATTCCGGTTTCAACGGGGCGGGACGGGGATGTGTTCGAGCGGGCGTTCGTAAGATGGCTTGAAATCCAGCGCTCGGGTGATTTCATCAGGGAGCAACTTCAGATGCTGGTGGCAGGCCCGGTGATGGCGGAGGCGAAGGCCCCGGCACCGGACACTGTCGTGGTGTCGTTGGTGGAAGGGTGGCGCGGGGCGATCACCCATGTGGCTCTGACGGACAAGGACGGGAAATTCGCGGCTTACAAGGTCGTGGATCCGTCATTCCATAACTGGATGGGGCTGGCGATGGCGTTGCGCAACCAGCAGATTTCCGATTTTCCGCTGTGCAACAAGAGTTTCAATTTGTCCTACTGCGGACATGATCTGTGAAGAGGAGCGTATGTTCAGTATCATAATGGCGCGCTTGAGGCAGGGGCATCGTACAATCCGTTATCCGCGGCGTCCGCCCGTGTTGCCGGACCGGTTCCGTGGGCTGCCGGTGATTGACCAGGGCTTGTGCGGTAACGCCTGTGGCGGTTGCGAGGGGGTCTGTCCGACCGGCGCCCTGATGCGGCGGGATGGACGGATGACCCTGGACCTGGGGTTGTGCGTGTTCTGTGGCGAATGCGAGAAGCGGTGTCCGAAAGGCGCCGTCAAATTCACCCGCGAGCACCGCCTGGCATCGAGGGGCCGCGAGTCTCTGGTCGTGGGACAGGAGGCGGTGCTGAGGGCCAGATTGGATGAGACCACCCGGAAGCTGTTCGGCCGTTCGCTCAAGCTGAGGCAGGTGTGCGCTGGCGGCTGCGGTGCCTGTGAGGCGGATTGCAACGTTCTTACCACCGTGGTTTTCGACCTGGGCCGGTTCGGTATCCAGTTCGTGGCCTCGCCGCGCCATGCGGATGGCATACTGGTCACGGGGCCGGTCACGAAAAACATGGAACTGGCGCTGAAGAAGACCTATGACGCCGTACCCGATCCCAAGCTGGTGATTGCCGTGGGGGCCTGCGCGATCTCTGGCGGTCCCTATACGGGCCATGCCGAAACCTGCGGCGGGGCGTCAGGCGTTGTTCCGGTGGATGTCTATATTCCCGGTTGTCCCCCGCATCCGATCACGATTCTCGACGGTCTCCTGCGCGCCCTGGGCAGGATCAAGGAGTGACAGGTTCCTGATGAACGAAGCCAATAGCGTCTTAGTCTATGCGGATGGAGCCGCCTCACCGAATCCGGGAAGGGGCGGGTACGGGGTTGTCATTATCCACGAGGGGAATCGCAGGGAATTTTCAGGCGGATTCCGGGCAACGACCAACAACCGGATGGAACTCATGGGGACGATTGTCGGATTGCGGACCTGCCAGTCGATCAACCGGCCGGGTGGAGAGAAGCCTAGCGTGGTGCTCTATAGTGACGCCAAGTATGTGGTGGACATGTTTAACGGCGGGTATGCCTCCCAATGGCGGGCGAATGGCTGGACGCGCAACAAAGGAAGGGACAAGGCCTGCAATCCCGACCTGTGGGCCGAGCTTCTGACGCTGGCCGAACAGTATGACCTTAGGATGGAGTGGGTGAAGGGGCACGCCAGTAATGTGGAGAACTCCCGTTGTGACGAACTAGCCGTGGCGGCACGGCAGGGTGACGATCTTCCGCCAGATCCAGGATACGAAGCGCCTTCACTGTCCGATCTCCCCGTAATCCGGCAGGCCACTTTCCTCGACTGCCTGAATTGCTGATGTCCCTGAAGTAATCTGGATATCCTCCAAGATCGGCGTCCACCGGTCTCTCACAGATGAGAAAATTCGTGATTGCGGATTTCCTCCGGTCAGCACCTGGACATGGTTTTGGGGGGTCGGCACGGATGATGCTATAAAAAAATCCGATGACTTTGAAAGTAAACACAGGTCGAATCGGGAGGGCATTATGAAGAAATCAGCAGTGCTGACGATGGCAATGGGACTGGGACTGGCAACAACGCTCTGCGCGGAGCCGCTTCTCACGGATATCACCACTTATGAGGCCGTGGTACTTGATAGTGCCAGCGGGGAGACGCTGGCGACGGGTGGGGCGTGGGAATGGCAGGATCTGTCCGTCCAGACGATGACCGCCGTGCCGGGCGGGATCGGGCGCACGATTGCGGTCAAATGCCGGAATGCCGCCGGGCAGACGATTTTCGGAGGGGCGATCAATGTGGAGGTGCTTGCCGCCCCGTTTTCGCCGTTTTATCCACCGGATCCCTCGGGGGCGGTGTCGCTTGACTTCTACGCCGAAAACTACACGCTCACCGTATTCGTGAACGGCATGACCTATGTCGGCTCAATGATATTGCTACCTGCGGAGGATGATCCGGTTGTGCCTGAGGTCAAGGCGGTGGCGGTTGATATCAAGCCTGGATCGGTGAAAAACCCCTTCAATATGCGTTCCAAAGGGGTGCTGCCGGTAGCTCTTATCGGATCAGCCGATCTGGATGTTACGCAGGTTGACTTGGGGTCTGTCATGCTTGCCGGCCTTGTGCCGGTCAAGACGGCGATGGCGGACATCCAGGAGGATGGATATGTCGATATCGTGATGCACTTCCGGGATCAGGATGTGGCTGGTTTGCTGGCTGGTTCTGAGGACGGGGAGGTGGTGGGGTTGGAGCTTACCGGCGAAATGATGGACGGCATGCTGATCACGGGGGCCGATTCGCTCACCCTGATCGGTGATCACGGGAAAAAGGCGGGCAAGGGCCGATAGGGCCGGCGCGTTCAGCGGAACGCTACGCCGCTCGCCCCGATCCTGAAAGGGACCGGGGCGAGCGGTTTTTAACGGCTTCAGGAATGCGTTAATTCGTTATATTCGTAGATAAATCCAATACGTATTTCGACCCGGATGTGAAATAATTATGGAAAGTTTAAGTGATTTGGGAATGGATGAACCGGTTGAGATTTCGCTAAACGGGGGAGAAAACTATAATGAATTTGTTCCGCGAGGTTCTTCAGAAGTCGGTCATGATGTCGGTTCTGGCCATGATTTTCGCTGGCGCGGGCGCTGACGCCCAGTCGGTGTATATCAGGACCCGTCCCCTGACGCCCCAGGAAATCAAGAACGCGGGCCTGACCAATACAACGCAGACGGCAAACGGCATCCGGAATGTCGGCGTGGGAAGGCCGCTCTATCTGGAGGCGCTTGTGACCAAGGCGGGGACGACGGTGACCAATGTGACCTGGAATTTCCTCAATAAGTCCACAAATTCACAAGCCGCCTTTCTGGCTAGCCCCTTGTTGACCAATACCGTTGGGGGGATTACCAATGTGTTGTCCTACGATGTTGGCGACCGGAATACCTTCAAAATCGCCGGCAGGACCATGCTGATTCCTGATTTTGCCACGAGAAAGGCCGCTAATGACTTTGTCGTTCAGGTTGTTGTCGCGTTGACCAACAAGACCCTCTACGCGACGAATACCTGCTACGGTTCCATGTATGTGGGATGCCTGGATTTGCCCTGGGGGCCTACCGGGGAAGGGATGTGCGTGACATGTCATAATGGTCCCGAGAGCAACTATAAGATGGACACATGGGCTCAGACGCCCCATGCCACCGCGTTTAAACGCAAGATTAACGGCTTGGAGGGGCAATTCAAGTCCACCTGTGCCTCCTGCCATGTAGTGGGTTACGATGCGACGGCCACCGCGACCAATGGCGGGTTTGATGACATCATGACTCAGTTGAACTGGACCTGGCCGACCAACCTGACGACCGCGGCGTTGCTGGCGAACCCCTATGGTGCGACGAACAACTGGGATTCGATGCCGGCGTTGCTGCAAAACAAGGCCAACATCCAGTGTGAAAGTTGCCATGGCCCTGCCGACCGTCACCTGCGCATCCAGGACGTCGATGCGATCGGCATGTCGATCAGCGGCGGGAATTGT
The DNA here is from genome assembly GCA_011391785.1 of Verrucomicrobiota bacterium. Classification (GTDB taxonomy): domain Bacteria; phylum Verrucomicrobiota; class Kiritimatiellia; order CAIKKV01; family CAITUY01; genus JAABPW01. The sequence continues at coordinate 3,220 of JAABPW010000001.1, read as the reverse complement.
GGATCCTGTCATGACAGCATGGCGCATCATGTGAAAAACTATGAATGGAACCAGTCCTTGCACGGGACCGGGACTCACACGTACTACCGTCCCTTCGCATATTTCACGAACTGGCCGACGATCTATTCCACGAACTATCTTGGCGGCGTGGTTGCCCATAAGAACAACGGCGGGGTTGTCAATCTTCGCTTCAACAGTTCCTGCGGGTATTGTCACACGGGGTCAGGGTTTATCCTGAACTCGGATCCTGATTGGGCGGGGGAAACCAATCCCGCGGCCCTGGGCACCACCTATGAAGGCATTACCTGCGCGGTTTGCCATGACCCGCATGAGGTTGGTATGGGTGATTACCAGATCCGGTCCTTCCCGAACGTCATTCTCGCCAACTTCTATACCAATACCCTGGGGGGAGCCAGCCTGCTTTGCATGCAATGCCATCATGGCCGCTCGAACGCCTATGAGCTGGACATGGTGAAGGCCCCGACCAATACCACCACGGCCCCCACCCCCCACCACGGTCCGCAGGGTGACATGATGATCGGCCAGAATGCCATCGAGTACGGGATGCAGATGCCAAGGTCTAAGCACATCGATGTGCTGGAAGAGGGGTGCATCGAGTGTCATATGGTGGGTGCCCCGACCAATGGCGTGGCCAAGAACCACCTCGGCGGCCACACCTGGAGCCTTAGCTACACGACTAATTCAACGAAGTATGAGATGACCGAAACCTGCGTGAAGTGTCACGGTGAAATCGAAGGGTTTGACTTCGGAGGCATCGATTATGACCGCGATGGCGTGGTTGAGGGCGTGCAGTCCGAAGTGCAGGGATTGATGGACACCCTCGCCATGTTGTTGCCCTACAGCAATACGTCTACCCGGGTTATTTCGTACGGGACGACCAATGTTCCCGCTCCGGCTGTTTGGTGGAAGCTGGCCGAGAAGAAGGGGGCCTTCAACTACCTGTTCGTGTGGGAGGATCAAAGCAAGGGCGTGCACAATCCCAAGTACGCGACCGCCGTTCTCCAGGCCTCCATTGATGATCTCCGGGGTGGAATCGATGTGGATCGCGACGGGTTGCTGGATGCGTGGGAGATTGAGAAATTCGGCACCATCACCGCCCAGACCGGGTCGGGTGATGCCGATGGCGATGGCGTGAGCAATGCCATGGAGATGGCCGCCGGAACCAATCCCAACAGTACTGACAGCGATTACGATGGTATTTCTGATCTTGCTGAGTTGCAGGGCGGGAGCAATCCGTTGAGCGCGGCCTCCACTCTGGCGACCAATGCCGTGACCATCCTGCCGGCCATGGAGCTGGCCTACATGCCCGGAACCATGGGGGTGACGCAACAGTTCCAGTCGGTGGACGCCTTGAGCGGAACCTGGACCAATATCGGGTCGAGCTTCATCAGCTCCAATGCCTGGTACTATAATCTGCAGTCCTACCGGAGTTCGACGCAGCGGTTCTTCCGCGTCATCGTCAAGTAGTTCCGGGTGGACAGACGAGCGGGGCGGGTTGTCTTGACCGGCTCCGTCTTGTCTGTTATCGGTAGGGTCAACTCGTGAGCGAGTCTGGTTTAAGTGTCCTGAAGAAAGCGAGCCTTCTGGAATGAGATTGGCAAGTCGTTACAGTGCGGCCCTCCTGCTGGTGTGTTTGTGCTTAGGTTCGCTTCCGGCGGATGCGCAGTCGAATGCGTCACCCATCAAGGCCCGCTATGAGGGGCGCCTGCGTCTGGATTATGATTACCGGTCCCAGGGAAGCGACAGGGACAACGACTTCTACGAATACTGGTATGGCAGCGCGCGCGATCTGTTCGGGGGGCGCCTTGACCTCTACGCTTCCGGTCGCTCGCATCAGGACCTCGACAAGCCCGCCTCGACCTCGCTCGCCGATGATCAGTTCCTGGGGCTGGATAACTCCGACGGGGTGAAGGAAGACCGGCTCCTGCAGTTGTATGCCGATGCCCATGACCGGGCGAACCGGGCCCGGATCCGGATCGGACGACAGTACATCGATTCATCCGACTATCTGCATCTCGACGGCGTCCAGGCGATGGTATTCGAGGACGGGCGGCTCGGGGCCGGAGGTTACTTTGGCAATCCCGTGAGCTACTATACCTCCTTGTCGGGAGATCAGGCGGGAGGCGTCTGGCTCTCAGGAAAACCCTGGGAGGGGAATCGGACCAAGGTGACGTTTGCCCGGTATGAGGCTGACAGCGGGGAATCGGACCAGAACTATTTTGTGGAGTCCAGGCAGGAACTGACGGAGGCGGCGCGCTTTAGCGCGCAGGCGTCCGTGTTGAACGATGAGTTCCGGATGGCACGGGCGGATTTCTTCTACTTCGCGCCGGGCGGCGCCACGGATTTCTACTGCGGCGGCAGCCGGTGGGGATCCTTTGATGCTCGGACCCGCGCCTATTCACCCCTGTACGAGGTATTGGGCAGGCAGGAGCCTTCGACCTATGCCTACGCGAGGGTTTCACAGCAACTGTCGCCTCATTTCCTGATTTCCCCCGGGGTGTCGTCCTGTTTTGCGGAGGGTGATGAGAACGAGTATGCCAACCGCAGTTACAATGATTACGATGTCGTCCTGACATTCGAGCCCAATAAGAAAATCAGCGCCTCTGTATCGGTGGATTACTGGGACATGTCGGGTGGCGACAGTTTCCTGGGGTTGAGCGGCGAAATCCGATACCGGCACGCCCGGATCTGGGAGATCAGCCTCGGGACCTCGTATTCGGATTACACCTACAATTCCTATTCAGACATTTCCTATTCGATAAACGGGGGACAGACGGTGTTCTCGGAAGACGGGACCGTGACGGTTGAAAACCCCTTCTCGTATTCCTACTTTCTCAGGATGAAGTGGAACCTGACCCGGAAGCTGACCTTGCGGCTTCAGGGTGATGTCGAGGACGACAGCAACTCATCGGATCTGGGATATCGGGGTCGTGCATCCATCGAGGTGCGGTTATGAACGGTGTGACTTATATGAAGCCTGTATTCGCCGGAGTAGCGTTGCTGGTGGTCGCGATCCTTGTTGCCGGGTGCGACAAGGAGGGTGCCAAGCTGGTCTTCAGCCACAACCTTCATGTTCAGGACAATGGAATGGCCTGTGCGGATTGCCATGGAAAGGCGAAGGACGGGCATTTCGCCGCCGCCGGGCATGAGTCGTGCAAGGAGTGCCACGGCGACTGGATGGACGAGAAGAAGATCGATG
>JAABPW010000011.1 GCA_011391785.1 Verrucomicrobiota bacterium | reverse complement strand
CGCACTGCCGCCATCGGAAGGTTTTCCAGTCCCTCGAGCCGGGATCATCAGGCGGTGGAGCGTGCCCTGGTCTATACCGATGTGGCGGATATCCGGCGGCGGCCCCTCAATGAGCTGAGTGGCGGGGAGCGGCAGCGCGCCATCGTGGCGATGGCCCTTGCCCAGGAACCGCGCATTATCCTGATGGATGAAGCCACCTCCCACCTGGATATCAATCACCGGCTTGAAATCATGCAGCTGGTGGAGCGGTTGAACCGGGATGACGGGGTGACCGTGGTCATGATCAGCCACGATCTCCAGATGGCGGCCGAATTCAGCCGACGCCTGGTTCTGCTTGAGCAGGGGCGGTTGGTGGCGGACGGTGCTCCGGGGGATGTTCTGACGGAAGAAACCTTGCGCCGCGTGTATCATTGTGATGTCCGGGTTCACCAGGACCCCCAGAGCGGCGGGATCAGCATCCTGCCTGCCCCGCGCCTGCCTTCGCCCGGCTCGGGGAAAGGGATACAGGTTCATGTGATTGCCGGGGGAGGCTGTGGCGAGGCTTTTCTGCGGCGACTGGCCTTGTGCGGCTATACGGTTACCTGCGGTGTTTTGAACCAGGGTGATCTCGACGTCGAGGTAGCCGGGGCCCTGGGTATCCGGATGGCCCTCGAAAAACCATTCTCACCCATCAGCCGGGAGGCCCTGGCCGGGGCGCAGTCGCTGGCCGGAAGCGCCGATGCCCTCGTTCTTTCCCCGGTTCCGTTCGGGGGCGGAAACCTGGCGAATCTCGAACTTCTTGAAAAGGGCCTTTCCGATGGCAGACCGGTGTTTATCGCCGACGGGATCGCCGACCGGGATTACACCCCGTCGAAAGAGGCGGTCTCGAGAGTGCAGGCGCTGGTAGACCGGGGCGCCATACGGTGCCGCGATCTTTCGGATCTTCTGGCGCTGCTCCCGAAAAGCACCCAGTCCTGACGCGCAAATCGCGACCCAGTGGGAGCCACGATTCTTCTGGTGAAGATTGACCCGGTCGATCAGGGAACTAACGGATCATGGGAGCGAGTTGGACTGAATGAGATAAAAAAGGGGACTGTTGTGAAACAGTTCCTCCGTGATGAGGCAATTGCCGCAATGGACGAGTAACATGATAAGAGGAGATTGATCATGCGAGTTATATATATGTTGTGTGTCGGCGGATTAGTGCTGCTGGAAGGGGCGATATCTGGCTTAACTTCCGAACAAAAGGGAGAATCAATTGCGGGAAAACCACCGCAAGGCGAAGTAGCTGTAATAAAGAGTGATGCCGTTCAAAGGCAACGACAGGCCCAGATTGAGGTCGTTATCGAGGTGTTCAAGAAGCATAAGGCCAATAAATGTGGACCTGATGTGACGGCGGATGCTGTTAAAACCGCCGGTCTTATTCGTGCAGGAGAACTTGCTGAGCCACTGATTGGGATTATCGATTTTGCTTATGTGGACTCAACTGGAGATGGGGGGTGCGACGTTGCACCAGAGAAGATTTACCCCGTAGTCGATGCCCTAGGCTGTATAGGTGTTCCTGCCCTTGAGCCCATTATGGAGATGCTAAAGAAAGAGGATGTCCATTCTCTAAAAAGTATACTGGGCAGAAGAACGCTTGTATTGATACATGACAAGATCTGTGTGGAGTATTTTAAGAAGAGGATTGCGATTGCGGATATGAAGGATCGCAAGATCCTTGAATTACATTTGAACGAATTGAAGCAAGAGACGAAAAAGCTGAGACACGATGGTGTTTGAACGCAAACCCCCGGGGGAGCGGACAGTAGGGACCGGACAGTAGGGACAGACCTATCGGACAGTAGCGGACAGTAGGGACAGACCTATAGAGTAATTAACACTAGACAACTATAGCGGACAGTAGGGACAGACCTATAGAGTAATTAACACTAGACAACTATAGTGCTATCTGCATAATGCACCTTGAAACCTTTTTGGAGGAGGGTGATATGCGTAAGGCACGTCTGGTGGAGAGTGGGGGCGGGTTCTATCATGTGATCTCGCGGGTGGTTGGGCGTGAACGGCTATTGCGGGAGGAGGCGGACCGCGAGCAGTTCCGGCATATCATGCGCGGGATGGAGGCGTTCAGCGGATGCCGCGTGTTGACATGGTGCGTGCTGTTCAATCATTTCCACATCTTGTTGGAAGTTCCTCCGTGCCAGGAGGTTGACGATATCGAGCTGGTGCGGCGGATGGGGTGTATCTACAAGGCGGAGAAGGTGGAGGCCTTCGCGCAGGAACTGGCGCGGTTGAGGGAAGCCGGCCAGGGTAAGTATGCCGAGCAGTGGCGGGCGCCGTACGTGAAGCGGATGTACGACCTGGCGGAGTTCGTGAAGACGGTGAAGCAGCGGATGACGATGGCGTACAACAAGCGGCACAACCGGCTGGGGACACTGTGGACGGAGCGGTACAAGAGCGTGCTGGTGGAGGGGGAGGTGGGCGCGCTGAAGAAGACGGCGGCGTACATCGACCTGAATCCTGTAAGGGCCGGCCTGGTGTCTGATCCCAGGGACTATAGGTTTAGCGGCTATGGCGAAGCGGTGGGCGGGGTGGAGCAGGCGCGTGAAGGTTTAGGCTGGGTGGTGGGTGGTGGCCCGAGCGATTGGTCGGAGGTGAGCGGGGAATACCGGCAGTTGTTGTATCTGTGCGGGAAGGAGCGTGGGCTGGCGGCGGATGGCGGGCCGGTGAGGCCGGGATTCAGCGAGGAGCAGGTGGCAACGGTGGTGGCGGTGAAGGGGCGCCTGACGCTGAACGAAGCGCTGAGATGCCGATCAAGGTATTTCACGGACGGGGTGGTGCTGGGGAGCCGGAGTTTTGTGGATGCGGTCTTCCAGCGGCATCGGGAGTATTTCAGCCCGAAGCGGCAGGACGGAGCCCGTCCGATGAAAGGGGCGGAGTGGGGTGGGCTGTTCTCTGCCCGTGCGCTCCGGAAGGATGTGATCACCCCGGTGGCGTCGCCTGCCTGAGTGGAGGCCGGGCGAGGTGGTCCGAGAGGCGTCGCGCGAGCGGCCGCGGGGGTCGCTGTTGCCGATGCGGATGATCGGCTATGGTGATGGCATGGAAAGCGCGCTACCAGGGGTATTTGTGGACATGGCACCATCAGGCGTGTGCGTCCGGGGAGCCGATTCGCGGTCTCGCCAGGACTGAAATGATTCCAGGAATGAAAACATGGTCGGTAAAACGCCCCAACTTGACTACTGGTCTGTCCCTAGTGTCCCTCCCTAGTGTCCCTGCAGTCAAGGGGTGTTCATGACGATCGAACTCCTTGTTTTTAAGGCTGAATTGTTCGCTTTTAATGCTCTCAGGTTGAAGACGGCTCAGCAAGCTTCGCCCTCCAGAAGAGAGGAATGGGGTGGTGAATCTTGATTTCCGCTTCTATTCGATGGCCGGATTATTAAGCGACATTCGGGATTGTCCCCTTGAGGAACATCGGGATGCCGGCGATCACGAAGATGACGGTGTCGGCGATGGCGGCCAGCTCCTGGTTCAGCCAACCCTGCTGATCGCGGAAATCGCGACCCAGCGGATATTCAGGCACAATGCCCATTCCTACTTCGTTGCTGACGATAATCACGCCGGTCGGACAGGTTTTCAGGGCATCGATCAGCGCGAGCTTCCGGGTTTCGATTCCCGCCACGCCCTCTTTCAGCAACACGTTCGTGAGCCAGAGCGTGGCGCAATCGAACAGGATTCCATCCTGGTCTGGCACCGGGTTTCCAATAACCCGCGCGACATCGAGGGGCTCCTCGACACACCCCCAGCGGGGACCCCGGTTCTCCTGGTGAAGTTTGACCCGTTCAACCATTTCGTCATCGAGTGTTTCGGCGGGGGCGAGGTAGAGCGGGCGCGGCCACCAGCGTTCCGCCAGCTTCTGGGCATAGGTGCTTTTCCCGCTGCGTGCACCACCGAGAACAAGGACAATCGGGTGGCTCCTGTTCATCGTCCGGGTTGCTTTTTCCTCACTCATGCCGGCAATCGTAGCCCTTCCGTTCCATCGAGGTCAATCCTGTTCAAAAACGTCTGAGATTCGACATGATGGAACACCGGTTATGTAAGCATAACCGGAGATCCGCACCCTCCTAAGTGGGTATTGTTTTAGTGATGCCGATGATATAATGTCACCGCATATAAATGGCACGGAAAGCAAACATTCATAATACCTTCCATACGGGAGCTGAGAGCATTCTTGAAAGCATTTCGGATGGGGTCTTCACCGTGGATGAAAACTGGCGCATCCGCTCGTTCAACCGGGCCGCTGAGGCCATCACGGGCATCCGCCGCCGCGACGCCATTGGGAAGACTTGTTCGGACGTATTCCGCGCCAGCATGTGTGAGACTGACTGTGCACTTCGCCAAACGGTTAAAAACGGCAAACCCATTATCAATAAATCGGCGTTTATCGTGGATGTCGAAGGACGCCGGATCCCCATCTCAGTGTCCACGGCTATTTTACGCGATGACCGCGGACGGATTGTGGGCGGCGCCGAGACGTTTCGCGACCTCAGTCTGGTGGAGGAGCTGCGCAAGGAGTTAGAGGGGCGGTTCCAGGTGGGCGATTTGGTGAGCCGAAGCGACGCGATGCATCGTATTTTCGATGTCTTGCCGCAAGTGTCGGCCAGTGACGCGACGGTGCTGGTCCTGGGCGAAACCGGTACGGGCAAGGAACTCCTGGCCCGTGCCATCCATAACTTGAGCCCCCGCAAGAACAAGCCGTTTATTCCCGTCAACTGCGGGGCGTTGCCCGATACTCTGCTTGAATCGGAACTGTTCGGGTATATGAAGGGTGCCTTCACCGGAGCGGCCAAAGATAAGCCCGGACGTTTCTCGTTGGCCGAGGGAGGGACGGTGTTTCTCGACGAGATCGGCGACATCAGCCCTGCACTTCAGGTCCGCCTGCTTCGCGTCCTCCAGGAAAAGACCTATGAACCCTTGGGCGGAACACGCGTGTTGCATGCCGACGTGCGTATCATCGCGGCAACGCACAGGGACTTATCGGCCCAAATTCACAAAGGTGCTTTTCGCGAAGATCTGTACTATCGCCTGAACGTCGTGAAGCTCGACTTGCCCCCCTTGCGTAAGCGCAAGGAAGATGTTCCCCTGCTTGTCGAGCACTTCATGTCGCGGTTCAATCGGCGGCAGGGCAAATCAGTCACCGGAGTCGCCCCGGACGTCATGGCATTACTCATGGCGCACAACTATCCCGGCAACATACGGGAGCTGGAGAATATCATCGAACGGGCTTTCGTGCTCTGCCGCACGGGACGAATCGAGCGAGTCCACCTGCCTTTGGAACTCACCGGCCACTCCCCGGTTAGTCGGGCTCCGGCCGGCGAAACGATTGCTGCCCAAACCCAGGCCTCCGAAACGCAGGCCATCCTCAAGGCCTTGGAGCGGCACGGATTCAATCGTCTGGCCGCTGCCCGCGCGCTGGGTCTCCACAAAAGCACGCTATTTCGCAAAATCAAAGCTCTGGGGATTGAACTTCCCGATCAAGACGGACGATCCCGCCGGTAACGACAACCAAGCCCTCCCATGGTGTTTGGCTTCTCGTCTATAGAGTCGCATTGACGCGACTCTACAGACGCAATACCGTTGCATCTATGCTCCTCTACAGGTTGAATGCCAGCCCTCTGCGTTATTCTTAACCTGCTCTCATATTGTTAGTTACACGATACTTTGATTCATCGTCAGCTCTTGGCACGTTTAATGATAAGGAATAAGTCATCACGATGAAGAGCAATACATGAAAGTGGCGCTTACAACATGGAACGGCAGGGTGTCGCCGGTGTTTGATGTAGCCCGGCAGGTGGTGCTGATCGACATTAACGAAGGGCGCGTGGTCGGGCGTCGGGACGAAGCCCTCCCGGGGACGGAGCCACAGGCCCAGGCGGATCGTCTGGCGGCACTGGGGCCGCAGACCTTGATTTGCGGGGCGATCTCAAAAGCCATGGCTGGCTTGTTGGCGGCGGTAAACATCAGGGTGATCCCCTTTACGGCGGGAGATGTTGAAAAAGTATTGGCGGCCTGGTTGGCCGGAAATCTGCCGGATCCCGCCCTGAGCATGCCGGGATGTTGCGGGCGGAGGCATCGCCAACGAGCAGGCGGGCGGTGTCGCGAGAAGACTTTACTAACCAAAGAAGGACGCGAGGGAATCATGAAAGTTATTGTTACAGGAAGTGGCGGCACATTAACGGATGCTGTTGATCCGCGCTTCGGACGGGCCAGTCAGTTTCTTCTGGTGGATATCGATACGGGCGTAATGACGCCCCATGATAACGCCCAGAATTTGAATGCGGCGCAAGGAGCAGGCATTCAAGCCGCAGAAACGGTGGTGCGCCTGGGCGCGCAAGCCGTCATTACGGGAAATGTCGGTCCCAAAGCATTTCGTGTTCTTGACGCGGCGGGAGTCAAAGTGTTTCTGGTCAAGGATGGCTCCGTCGCGGAAGCCATCACCCAGTTTAAAAAGGGCGAGTTGTCTGAAACCAAGGCGTCCAATGTCGAAGGGCATTGGGCCTAACCAAAAAGAAAGGGAGGCTAACATGCCACGAGGAGATGGAACAGGACCAAAGGGATTAGGAAGAGGAACGGGACGCGGATTGGGACCTTGCGGAGCAGGGCAAATCCAGGGAGTTGCAGGAACGGCTCCCGCCGGACGCGGCAGGGGTGGGCCCGGTCGCGGCTTGGGGCGTGGCCCCGGGGGTGGACGCGGCCCTGGAGGCGGACGAGGCCCTGGCGCAGGGCGGGGCTAAGTATGCCGGTAGAAAACCAAACCAAATCGGTTGAGACTGGAGTGATCTGGAGTGACCTGGCAAGGCAGGTAATGGAGGGACAGTCCATTACCCGTGACCAGGCCCTGCGGATACTCCAGTCGCCGGCCAATGAATTGTTGTCGCTTCTGGATGCCGCTTTTACCGTCAGAAGGAAATATTTCGGGTTTCAAGTGCGGCTCCATGTGCTCCGAAATGCCCGCAGCGGGGGCTGTACCGAAGATTGCGGATATTGCAGCCAGTCCGTTCGGGCGAGCGAGGGGGCTGCACCGCAATATTCCCTTCAATCACGTGCGGAGATCGTGGCTGGGGCGCTACAGGCCCATAAAATGAAAGCCATCCGGTATTGCGTGGTGTCCAGCGGTCGCACACTATCCAACCCGGACTTGGGTGAAATTTGCGAGACCATTCGCCAGATCAAGGCGGAAGTGCCGATTCAGGTTTGTTTATCGATGGGCTTGCTCACTCCCGACCAGGCCGCTCAACTCAAGGCGGCGGGGCTGGATCGCTACAATCATAACCTGGAGACCTCCGAGTGGCATTTTCCGCACCTCTGCACCACGCATTCCTATGCAGACCGCGTATCCACGGCCCGTATTGCCAAAATGGCGGGACTGGAATTGTGCTGCGGCGGCCTTCTGGGAGCGGCAGAGACACGGGAAGACCGGGTCGATCTGGCCTTCGCGATCCGGGCAGTTGGGGCCGACTCCATTCCTGTTAATTTCCTTGATCCTCGGCCCGGAACGCCTTTCCAAGCCTATCCGAGACTGAAGCCTGGCGATGCCTTGCGTGCGCTAGCCATGTTCCGGTTTGTGCATCCTGCAACGGAAATCCGAATCGCGGGCGGCCGGGAGGCCTGCCTGGGCCCGATGCAGGCATTGGCGCTCTACGCGGCAAACTCAATGTTTACCGAAGGGTATCTCACCACCCCGGGGCAGGGCTATGCAACAGACATGGCGTTGTTGACCGCCGCCGGATTCGAAGTGGGCGAATTGACGCAAGCCTGACACCAGACACATGAAGAAAACCATCACACTTGCGATTGCCAGCGGGAAAGGCGGCACGGGAAAGACCACCGTGGCGGTTAATCTTGCCTGGACACTGGCCGGACTGGGGCGTCCGGTTCAATACCTTGACTGTGATGTGGAAGAACCGAACGGCCACATCTTCCTGAAGCCGGTGATCACAACGAGTGAAGCCGTCGGGATTCTGGTGCCTGTTGTTGAAGTGGGCGACTGCACGGGGTGCAGGCAATGCTCCAAGGTGTGCGAGTACCACGCGATTGCGGTAATTGAAAAGGCTCTGATATTCCCTGAGCTCTGTCATGGATGCGGCGGGTGTACCTTGGCCTGCCCCAGCGGGGCCATTCGCGAGCAGGAACGGAAGATCGGGGTGGTTGAAACCGGTCACAGGGATCGGGTGGGCTTTGCCCAGGGGCGTATGAATGTCGGCGAGCCTATGGCGCCACCCCTGATTCGCGCCGTGAAAAAGAAAGCGATTGCCGAGGGAGTGGTAATTCTGGATGCCCCGCCGGGCACCTCCTGTCCCGTGGTCACAACCGTGCGGGATACCGACTACATCGTGCTGGTCACCGAACCCACGCCGTTCGGCCTGCACGATTTAACGCTGGCGGTGGAAATGATTCGGAAACTGGGCCTTCGACATGGAGTGGTGATCAACCGGGCTGACAGCGGCGATCAACGCGTGCGGGATTACTGCGCCACCGAGGGGATTGCCGTCCTGCTGGAGCTTCCCGATGACCGGCGTGTAGCGGAGGCCTATTCCCGCGGTGAGATGGCCGTGCAGGCGCTCCCGGAGTGGCAAGCTGTCTTTTCGACCTTATGGACCCGTTTGGAGGAGGCGCTATGCCCGTAGAACGTGCCCTAAACGCCTACAAGAAGGAGCGCTTGAACTGCGCGCAAAGTGTCCTTCGTGCCTTTCAGCCCCACCCGGATATCAGTGATGAAGATATCCTGAACGCCAGGCATCATGGGGGCGGTCGGGCGGAAGAAGGCTTGTGCGGCGCCCTGTATGCCGCACTCCGTCTAACCGAAACCCCTGCGGCCCGCCAGCGGTTGAGGGAGGAATTTGTGACTCAGGCAGGATCAGACAAGTGCCGGGAGATCCGGCGTGCCGCGCGGATTCCCTGTGTCGAATGTGTACGCCTGGCTGCCAGCCTGCTGGCGGAGAATAACACGACAAAGGCTAAAGAAGGTTGAAACACGATCCATGAAAGAACTTGTTGTTATCAGCGGGAAGGGCGGTACAGGTAAAACGAGCCTTGTCGCTTCCTTCGCGGCGCTGGCGGAAAATGCCGTACTGGTGGACTGCGACGTGGATGCCGCAGACCTGCATTTGATCATGGCGCCAACTCTCCGGAAACGTGAGGACTTCTGGTGCGGACACGAGGCGGCTATTCGCCAGAAGGATTGCATTCGCTGCGGAGCCTGTCTGGCACGATGCCGATTCGATGCGGTAAAAATGACAGGGACTGACTCAGGCGGAGCCAGCTTTTCCATTCAGCCCAACGCGTGTGAGGGGTGCGGTGTTTGCGTCTGGTCCTGTCCCGTGAAAGCGATTGATTTTCCTGAGCGGCTCAGTGGCGAATGGTATGTCTCGGACACCCGCCATGGCCCCATGGTGCATGCCCGACTCATACCAGGAGGGGAAAACTCAGGGAAACTGGTTAGCAAAGTCAAGGAAACGGCACGAACGCTGGCTCCATCGCATAAGGCGGACTTCTTGTTGGTGGATGGCCCGCCCGGTGTCGGTTGTGCGGTGATTGCCTCCATCAGTGGCGCTTCACGCGTCCTGATCGTAACCGAACCGACCCTGTCAGGGGAACACGATATGGCACGGGTTTTAGAACTGACCCGCCACTTCCATATTCCGGCTGCCGTCTGCGTCAACAAATGGGATTTGAATGGGGAGATGGCTGAAAGAATTGAAGCGGAGGCTCTCCGCGCCGGTGCCCTGTTGGCCGGGCGCGTTCGGTATGACCGGGGCGTCACGGCCGCCCAACTGCAGGGCCGGGCGGTTGTCGAAGTCAATACGGGGCCGCTGGCCGAAGATATCCGGGCCGTTTGGAATAAAGTAAGTCAATTTGGAGAGTAAACGCGTATGACCATCAGACCTGAAGTTACCCCGTTTGTGATCGCCGTTGCTGTATTGTTTAGCCTACTGGCTGTCTTCATGCTTTGGAAAGGCGTTCCGGGGCAAAAGACAGCAGGGGTATGCGGCATTCCCGCTTTCGTATGTATTGCCTACCTCCTTTTTTTCTTTCGGGATCCTGAGCGGATACCCCCCGGGGGGAACGATCTCATCATTGCGGCCGCCGACGGAACGGTTGCCGCTATCACCGACATCCACGAAGATAAATACTTGCATGCGGACTGTGTCAGGATCAGCATTTTCCTCAGCCTTTTCGATGTCCATGTCAATCGGGCGCCGATCACCGGACAATCCACCTTTTTGGGTTACTTTCCCGGAAAACACCTGTTTACCTTTCAGGAGAAGTCCTCCGAGGTAAACCAGCACAACAAGATCCTCATCGAGAATCCCAAAACCCGATGCCTGGTATGCCAGATCGTCGGTCCGGTTTGTCGGCGTGTCGTGTATTGGATGGATCACGACCGAAGCGTGGCAGTTGCGAAGGGCGACCGGATCGGGATGATGAAATTCGGGTCCCGTCTGGATTTGTATTTCCCCAAATCTGAAGTGGATGTGATCGTGAAGAAGGGCGAGGTGGTTAGAGCCGGTGAAACCGTTATCGCGCGAGTACGGAAAATCAGTTCAGAGACAACAGGGACTGTTCAGAAATGAAGATTCGGATTGTCATTCTGTCTGACAATTGTGTGGAAGCCCGCGATACGCGGGCCGAGCACGGTCTGGCTTTCTGGGTGGAAACAGAGGAACATTGCCTTCTGTTCGACACCGGTCAGGGACTTGTCCTGGAGGACAATGCACGGGTACTGAATCTGGATCTGGATGCCGTGGATACCGTTGTCCTGAGTCATGGCCATTACGATCACACGGGTGGCTTACCATCACTTATCCACCGCGCCGGAGCAGACATTCGGGTAATTGCCCATCCGGATGCATTCCTTCCCAAGTATAAGCGTACGGGTACGGGGACGCGATACATTGGAATTCCGCCCGCGTCACGGGACGTGCTGGCAGGGTTGTCAAACCCACTGATCAGCACCGGCTTGCCCCTGGAAATCGTTCCAGGCGTCTGGTCCACAGGAGAAATCCCCCGGAGCCACCCGGAGGAAACCGCCACGGAAGGGTTCTGTACTGATCCCGAGGGCCTTCGCGAGGATCGATTATTGGACGATCAGGCTCTTTTTATCGACACACCCCGGGGAACGGTGGTCCTTCTGGGTTGCGCCCATGCGGGATTGATCAATACTTTGGATCACGTTCAGCGGCTGACGCAAGGCCGCCCCGTCCACGCGGTTCTAGGGGGAACTCATTTGAGGTCCGCCCCGCAAAGCCGCATCGCCTGGACGGTGGAGGAGCTTAAATTCTTCAACTTGAAGCGACTGGTTGCCCTGCATTGCACCGGACCACACGCCTCCGCCGCGATTTGGAATGCCTTTCCCGGGGCTTGCAGTTCTGGCGGTACTGGCGTGAGTTTTGATTTTTAAAAGACAGAAAAGGAAATGGTATGACAGAAAAGAACGAATGCGGATGCGGCAAGTCGACTCAGGAAACCCCATGCGGGAGCGGACACAAACCCGCGCCGGGAAACACCGATAATTGGCTGGAAGAGCAAAAACTCCAGGAGTGCCTCCAGCGGATTCGGCACAAAATTCTGGTGATGTCGGGCAAGGGGGGCGTTGGCAAAAGCACCGTTGCCGCGAATTTAGCCCTGTCCCTGTCGCTGTCGGGCAAACGTGTTGGAATTCTGGATGTGGATATCCATGGCCCAAGCATCCCCAAAATGCTCCACCTTGATAACGCAAACGTGCAGGTGAAAGATGGCGCCATACAGCCGGTTGAACATGCCGGGCTCAAAGTCATGTCTGTCGGCTTCCTCCTGAAAGACCGGGATGATGCCGTGATCTGGCGCGGCCCCATGAAGTCCAGCGTCATCAAGCAATTCCTGACCGACGTGGACTGGGGCGAGTTGGACTACCTGATCATTGATTCACCCCCTGGCACGGGCGATGAGCCACTGTCGGTTGTTCAATTAGCCGAACCTGTTGATGGTGCGGTGGTTGTTACTACACCTCAGGACGTTGCCACCGCGGATGTGCGGAAATCCATCAAATTCTGCAAGCAACTGAGTCTGCCAGTACTGGGTGTGGTTGAAAACATGAGTGGATTCGTATGCCCGAAATGCGGGGAGGTGACCGATATTTTCAAGACTGGCGGCGGTGAGCGGATGGCGGCTGAAATGAACGTCCCATTCCTGGGTCGGATCCCGATTGATCCCGCTGTCGGCGAAGCGTGCGATTCGGGCACCCCTTTTGTCTACCATTACAGCCGGACGGAGACGGCGAAGGCGTTTGAGCGGGTCATTGCGCCAATACTAGCGTTGTCAGCAAAGCAAGCAGATCAAGAAACCCAAGATCAGGAGGATGTTATGAAAATTGCCATTCCGATTGCCGACGGGAAACTCGCCATGCATTTCGGGCATTGCGCCGAATTTGCCGTAGTCGAAGTTGATGCCAACACAAAAACCATCTCCGGCACGCAAAGCCTCATCCCGCCGCCGCATGAGCCCGGGGTTCTTCCCCGCTGGCTGCATGAGCAGGGGGTTCATGTCATCATTGCCGGCGGCATGGGCAGTCGAGCCCAAGCCCTGTTTGTAGAGAACGGGATCAAGGTTGTGATTGGCGCACCAAGCGAGCCGCCTGAAACGCTTGTCTGCGCCTATCTGGCTGGCACGCTTCAGTCGGGAGCGAATGTGTGTGACCACTGATGTCCGTCAACGAAAAATGAAACAGCTGCAGGACGCGCATCATCCGAGGTGCGTGGTCTGCGGTGTCGGGAATAAAAAGGGGCTCAAGCTGACCTTCCAGGTCCTGGCGAATGGAAGTGTTGAAGGGCGGGTGCCCTGTCGCCGTATTTTTCAGGGCTATAAGGGGCTTCTGCATGGAGGGGTGATTTCCGCTATTTTGGACAGCGCCATGACGAATTGTTTATTCGCGCATGACGTTGTTGCGGTAACGGGTGAATTAACCGTTCGTTTCCTGTATCCGGTCCCGCTAACCCGGGACATGGTAGTCCGGGCGAACATCAGGGAATCTTCACCCCCGCTCCATTATATGGAGGCGCAGTTGACCCAAAACAACAGGGTTGTTGCCCGGGCATCAGCCAAATTTGTTACAGCAAAACCACCCGAGGGCAGGGTGTCGGGGAAAGGAGGGTTATCGGCAGGGGATTGAACTTTAAGATGAATGAATACCCTTTTCGCGTTGTGAAACGAACAAGACCGGAACTCATTACCAAGGAAGCACGAACATGAGCGAACAAAACATCAGATTGCCGTTGATTGGAGAGTTGGCGCCAGCTTTTAAGGCGGAGACCACGCAGGGGCCGCTAAACTTCCCCGACGACTACAGGGGCAAATGGGTAGTCTTCTTTTCGCACCCGGCGGACTTTACCCCGGTCTGCACGACGGAGTTCATGACCTTTGCCTCGATGCAGCCGGAGTTCGAAGCGCTGAACTGCAAGTTGCTGGGACTCTCCATTGACAGCACCTACAGCCACATCGCGTGGTTGCGCACCATCAAGGAGAAAATCGACTACAAGGGCATGAAGAATGTGGAAGTGACCTTTCCGGTGATTAGTGACCTGACCATGGAGGTCTCAAAGGCTTTCGGCATGCTTCAGCCTGGCGCCAGCAACACCCAGGCGGTGCGCGCCGTATTCATCATCGACCCGGACAGCAAGGTGCGCGCCCTTCTGTACTATCCGCTCAGCAACGGACGGAATATGCAGGAGGTCAAGCGGTTGCTGATCGCGATGCAGTATTCGGATCAATTCAAGATCGCCACCCCCGCCAACTGGCAGCCCGGCGACGATGTGATCGTCCCGCCTCCCGGTTCCTGCGGCGTAGCCAAGGACCGCATGACCAAACCCGATCCGGATGTAAAATGCCTGGACTGGTTCATGTGCTTGAAGAAGTGCCCGCAGAAATAGCCATTAGGTGGCAGCGGGGCGGCTCCCCGGCGCCCTGCTGCCGCACCCTTTATTCATGTTTGGAAAACCTCAATGATCACGCGAATGCTTGCATCGATTTGCGCACTCTGCCCTTTTTGTATTGCCGCCCGACGGTGGCCGAACAGCAAATGGGCCCGCTTCCTTCGTCGAGTTGAACGGTCATGCCCTTTCTGCCGGGCGTATCGAATCCTTCACGGGAACAATCATGACGCAATATAAACAAGCTCTGAATGGTGAAATTAGTCCCGCGATGGAAGTGGCGGCCCGGCGCGAAAACGTTGCTCCGGAATTTATCCGCGATTGCCTGGCGAACGGTACCGCCGTTCTTCCTGCCAATCCCGCCCATTCGGGCTTGCGGCCAGTAGTCGTAGGGCGGTCTTTTACAACCAAGGTTAATGCCAATATCGGCCGTTCAACTGAACAGTCCGCCAACTCTGCTGAGCTTGAAAAACTGCAGGTGGCTTTAGACGCAGGGGCGGATGCATTGATGGACCTCAGCGTGGGAACCAACCTCGATCTTTTGAGGCGTGATTTGCTCGCTCAATGCCCGGTGCCGTTCGGCACCGTTCCCCTCTATGAGGCATTCTCCAAGGCCGGGGGCAACATTGACGACTTGACGGAGGAGTTTCTTCTGGAGGTCATATCAGAACAAGCGGAACAGGGCGTGGACTTCATGACGATTCATGCAGGCCTGCTGAGCGCCCATGTTCCATTGGCATCCAAACGCGTGATGGGAATTGTAAGCCGAGGGGGGGCGCTACTGGCTCAGTGGATGCATCATCACAAGCGTGAGAATCCTTTTCAGTCCCGATGGAACGAGATCCTTGATATTTGTTCCAGGCATGATGTCACCCTCTCTTTGGGTGACGGACTTCGGCCCGGCTGTCTGGCTGATGCAAGCGACCCCGCCCAGTTCGCGGAACTTGATGAGTTGGGGAGGCTGGTCACGCAGTGCCGCCATCAGGGAGTACAGGTCCTCGTGGAAGGTCCGGGCCATATTCCTTTCAATGAGATCCAGATGAATGTTGAAAGGCAGCAAAAGATCTGCCAGGGAGCGCCGTTCTATGTACTCGGCCCTGTGGTCACGGACATCGCGCCCGGATATGACCACATTACCTCCTGCATTGGCGCCACCATGGCCGCCTTCCACGGGGCCTCCCTGCTTTGTTATGTGACCCCCGCTGAACATCTATGTCTGCCAACAGCCGATGATGTCAAAACCGGGATCATTGCTTTTCGAATCGCCGCTCATGCCGCAGATGTTGCCAGAAAACTGCCGGGTGCGAGGGAGCGGGATGATGCGCTCGCTCACGCACGCAAGACCTTTGATTGGAATAAGCAGTTCGAGCTAGCGCTGGATGGCGAAACGGCCCGGCTGCGCCATCAGCAAGGACGCTGTCATCAGGATGATGGGCACTGCTCAATGTGCGGGGAGGATTTCTGCGCCGTACGGAAATTTTCCCAGCTCAAGCAAGAAGCCGCCTCCGGCATCAGAAAATGACGCAAAACAAAGTGAGGACAACATAAACAAAACCTACAAACATCTTTTTGGTCCTGTGCCCTCACGGCGTCTCGGGCGCTCCCTGGGGGTTGACCTGACGCCGTTCAAAACGTGTTCATTGGACTGCATATTCTGTCAATTGGGGAGGACAACGAACAAAACCGTCCAGCGCGCAGAATACGTATCATCCCTGGAAATAGAAGCTGAACTTGGGGATTGGCTCCAGGCGGGCGCGAAAGCCGACTATATTACGCTTTCCGGATCAGGCGAACCCACGCTGCACTCCCGAATCGCGGACATTTTGAGATATGTCCATGATCACACCGCTATACCCACGGCGCTATTATCTAATGGAACACTATTTTCGGTGCCCGAGGTGCGGGAAGCGGCTAAACGAGCTGATCTTGTAAAATTGTCACTCAGCGCCTGGAATCAAAACTCGTTTGAACACCTCAATCGGCCCCATGCGGATCTTAGTTTTTCTCACATCATGGAAGGATACCGGGCTTTTCGAGACGCTTTCCAGGGGAAACTCTGGATTGAGGTGTTCTTAGTTCCAGGGATCAATACGCTACGGAACGATTTGGAGAAAATCGCCGAACTTGTTGAAGCGCTCAATCCTGATGAGGTGCATCTCAACACCGCCGTCCGTCCCCCCGCCGAGGAATTTGTGCTCGCCATGCCTCCAAGCGAGATGGAATCACTGGCGGGATTGTTCCGGCCGACGGCAAAAGTAATCGCTGAATACTCTTCAGACTCCTCGGCTGAAGTCAAGGGTAACGAAGACACGATTCTCGCTATGCTCAATCGGCGCCCTTGCACGGCTCTCCAAATTTCCCGCGTCTTCGGCATGCACGTGAACGAAGTTTCAAAGTATCTCGGGAAGTTGTCACGGACCGGCAAAATTCGGACTCAAGGCAGCGGATCGGTAATGTATTACGCTTCAGAAATGGTTCGGAATGGTACACGGACGGGGGATCACCGTGAAGACAATAATCCGGACAACTGAACTGATTGATGATATCCGGGGCGTCACTTTGGAGGAAAGGGCAAAATTGGTTCTTTTGACACTAGGGAGGACCGATAAGGATATCCGGCAGGCTTTCAGGAAGTTAGCCAACCAGTATCATCCTGATAAAAGCGGGGGCGACACAGAGACGTTTCAATTGATCAACGAAGCCTATTTGCTTTTGACCAAGGGGAGCATTCCTAGAAGCCCCATGTTGGCGAATGACGAACTATTGGTTCGGGTCATCGGGAGAAAAGTCAAACGGCTGATCAATCGTCAGGCCAAATGGGAAGAGTACGAGAAATGGCACCGGTCAAAATTCTATTGGGACTGGTGAATTGACCGAACGAGGCTTGATCGTGTTGGATGATTCCAGGAAAAGAGAAGCAATATGACGGATTTGGAAGAAAAGTTCTTTGGGCAGATGAATGATCCGACGGCCTCGGCTTCGATCAAGGGTCTATGCGGTGACACAATGGAGTTTTACCTGGTCATTCGCGATGACCGGATCGAGGATGTCCGATACTACACGGATGGATGCGGCAATACGCGTGCATGTGGAGCAGCCGTAGCCAGCCGGGCGAAGGGGCTCAATGTCACCGATGCCCTATCGATCAGTGCAGGCGAAATAATCCGGTCCGGCGAGTGCGCGACCGAAGAAGGCCGGCACTGCGCCATCCTGTCCGTGACAACATTCTACCGCGCGATCGCGGACTATTTGCTAACACCCTGAAATCCAGGAAAGGAGAGAGTTCATGCAGCGCAAAATGTTAAAAGCTAAAATTCGGGGAGGGCGGATCACGGCCACGGCTCTCCATTATGAAGGGAGCATCGCCATTGACGGCTCACTGCTGGAAGCGGCTGACATCCTGCCGGGCGAACAAGTACACGTCTTAAACATTAACAATGGATCACGACTCACGACATACGCCATCGTGGCTCCCTCAGGGTCGGGCGAAATTGCTTTAAAAGGGGCGGCCGCACGTTCGGCGCAACCGGGTGACGAAGTAATCATCCTGACCTATTGCAGTGTAGACGACCAGAAAGCCCGCAAATTCGTTCCCTGTGTCGTTCATGTGGACCGCGACAACCGGGCTTGTGGTTTGACAAAGCCTTTTTCAACACGCACCGAAATCCCCTAAGGAACCCCAATGCACACAACCCTTGATTGCGTTCCGTGTCTCGTTCGACAAGCTGCCGGCGCCGCCCGTCTCTGTTTTTCCGAGGAGTCGCGCCAGACTGAGCTTATGCGGGATATTTTGCCTATTCTAATGGATGAGCCGGACTGGGCCCGATCCCCTACAGTCGTCGCCCAGCGCCTTCATCGATATATTCGCAAAGAAACGGGCAACTTGGATCCGTATCTCGCTTACAAGGAACGCATGAATCGCTTGGCGCTTGAATTACTACCCTGCTTGCTGCGCGAGGTAAGGACAGAAGAGTTTCCGCAAACATCTTTCGTTCGTCTTGCCCTGGCCGGCAATCTCATCGGGGGAGATCCCAGTGCGGGGATGTCGGAAATGGAAATCCGCACGGCACTATGCCGGGCCTGTCGCGGGGAATGTAGGGTGGATTCGGCTCAAACTCTGTTTCGCGCCGCTGAACAGGCCCGAAATATCCTTTTCTTAACTGACAATGCAGGAGAAATCGTATTGGATCGCGCCCTCCTTGAAGCGTTGCCTCTCGCCAGGATAGTGGTAGGAGTCCGGGGATCACCTGTTATCAACGATGCGACGATCGCGGACGCAGAAATGGCGGGCCTTCCGAACATCGTATCGGTTATCCCGAATGGTTCTGATGCGCCGGGGACAATTCTAGCGGATTGTTCAGGCGAGTTTCGTCGCGTTTTCGAAACGGCTGATCTGATCATCGCCAAGGGTCAGGGTAACTACGAAAGCCTTGAAGGCACCTCAAAGCACATTTTCTTCCTTCAGCACATCACCTGCCCCTGTGTGGCGGCACAGTGTGGCGTGCCGGTGGGATCACTGGCCATTTGCGAACGGAACGGAACAAATGCCCCGAAAAAGAATGTAATTATTCAGTAGAGAAAAGGGAAATCATGACTAAGAAAACAGTGGATATCGTTGTGGTTGGTGGTAGTGCGGCAGGGGTGACGGCGGCTATCACGGCCAGACGTCATTACCCCTCAAAAACCGTCTTGCTGGTTCGGAAAGAAGCGAAGGTGTCAATCCCCTGCGGCATTCCCTATATCTGCGGCACGGTGGGAAGTCCCGAAAACAATCTGATACCCGATGCGGCGCTCGAGAAGGAGCAGGTGGAGATTCTTGTGTCGGAAGCAACGGCTATTAACCGTGAACAAAAGCACGTTGTCACCCTGGCCGGCGAGATCGCCTACGACCGGCTGATCATTGCCACCGGCTCGTATCCAAACACTCCCCCCATACCTGGCGTGGAATTGGGGGGGGTATTCACGATCCTCAAGGATGTTGAGCACCTGCGCAAAATGCAGGAACACCTCAAATCTGCCCGCGACATTGTGGTCGTTGGCGGGGGCTTCATTGGAATCGAATTTGCAGATGAGATCAGAAAAATGGGTGGAAAGACTATCACCATTGTTGAAATTTCGTCGCACTGCCTCAGCTTGTCATACGATGAAGAATTCTGCATTGAAGCCGAACAGGTGGTTCAGTCCAATGGTATAACCATTCTGGCCACCCGCAAGGTGACAGGGTTCACAGGAGATGGGCAGGTGACAGGCGTGCAACTCTCCGACGGCAAAATCCTGAAGGCGGACGCGGTCATTCTGGGCACCGGATCCAAGGCCAATTCGGAACTGGGGGCGGAGGCCGGGTTACGCATCGGCGCCACGGGCGCCATTGATGTTGATCGCGCCATGCGGACTTCCGACAGGCATATCTTTGCCTGCGGGGATTGTGCGGAGAAGATTTCCTTTTTTGGCGGCGGGCATTCCACGCTTAAACTTGCCTCCATCGCCACTTTGGAAGCGCGTATTGCGGGTGCTAACCTTTTTGGCATAACGCGTGAAAATCCCGGTACGGTGGGAGTCTGGTCTACGGCTTTGGGTGATTTCGCATTGGGTACGGCGGGGCTGACAGAGACCATGGCCAAGGCCTGGGGCTATGACACTGTGGTGGCAATGGTAGAGGGACCCAACCGCCATCCGGCTGGCATGCCCGGAGGGGCCAAAACCAAGGTTAAATTGATTTTCGAATGCAACTCCGGAGTGTTGTTGGGGGGCCAGATTCGGGGTAACTGCGCGGCCGGCGAGATGATCAATGCCGTTTCAGCCTGCGTCCAACGCCGGATGACCGCGGAAGATATCGCCATGTTCCAGATGGGAACCCATCCTGCCTTGACCGCCTCCCCCATCGTCTATCCCCTTGTTAATGCCGCAGAACTTGCCATCAAGGCGATCAGAAGCAGAAAAGTATCACAATGAAAACAGCGCTAGAGTGCATCCCTTGTTTTGTGCGCCAGGCGATGGAGGCGATTGAGATGTCGGTAAACGATGTCTCTCAAAAAAAGAGGCTGCTGAGGCATGTGTTGCGCGAAATCTCCATTGCCGATTGGACTGTTATGCCCGTGGTGATCGCGCAACGCTTGCAGCGGCTTGTCAGGGAAGAAACGGGACAGGGCGACCCTTATCGCATAGTAAAGGATCAGATGAACCAAATGGCGCTCGATCTCCTGCCTGCCCTGGCCGAGTCCGCGCGCTGCCATCAGGATTCTCGTGAGGCGGTAGTACGCCTGGCCATTGCTGGAAACCTGCTGGACTCCGGCTCGAAAAGCCGGATCGCGCTGGAGGATTTGTCAGGTCATTTGGACGCGGTATGGGACAGGCCGCTCGTCGGCAGTGTCGCCGAATTGTTTGAAGCGGCTGCGGAAGCGCGTACGATCCTCTATCTGGCCGACAATGCAGGCGAAATCGTGTTTGACCGCTTGCTGATTGAAGCGCTCCCCATCGAAAAGATCAGGGTCGCGGTGAGGGGATTTCCTGTTATCAATGACGCCACGCTGGAGGATGCGCGAACAGCGGGAATTTCCCAAATCGTCCCGGTGATTTCAAATGGTTCCGATGCGCCTGGCACTTTGATTGATGAGTGTTCCGGAGAATTTCGTCACTGGTACAACCAGGCCGACATGATCATCTCCAAGGGGCAGGGCAATTACGAAACCTTGTCCGGGTCGGGGAAGCCGGTATTTTTCCTCCTTACCGTCAAGTGCCCCATGATTGCCGCCGACATTGGTGCACCCGTGGGTGCACTGGTAGTAAAACGGGAAAGGCGCTGCGAAAAGAAATGACCGGAAATGGCATTAAAAGGAAGCCGATAACGCAACTTCAGAAAAATGAAACGGGTGTTATTCTTGCTCTGATCGGCGGATGCGGTTTTGAGCGCCGTTTACGAAGCGTCGGGATTAGGGAGGGCAAACTCCTCAGAGTTGTGGCCAGCCACCCTTTATCGGGTCCTCTCGTTGTTGAAGTCGATCGGCGCCAGGTCACCTTGGGTCGGGGCATGGCCCAACGGATTGAGGTTTCATGCAAGCCTTGAAAACGATCATCCTGATGGGCGACCCGAACGTCGGAAAGAGTGTTCTCTTCTCCCGATTAACAGGGGTAGATGTCATCTCCGCAAACTATCCGGGGTCCACAGTTGACTACTCCACGGGTCGCATTACCCGCTTCGAGCAGTCGATCGAAATCATCGATGCGCCCGGAACTTACTCATTGGAGACAGTAAATAAGGCTGAGGAAGTCGCGCTTTCCCTCATGGAAAAGGCCGACGTGGTTATCAACGTCGTAGATGCCACCAGTCTCGAGCGCTGCCTGCCGCTGACGCTCGAATTGCTTGGGAAGTCCAAGCCGGTTTTAGTGGTTCTAAACATGTGGGACGAAGCGCAACATCTGGGTGTCACGATCGATGTGTCTAAATTAGAAACCCTTCTGCAGGTGCCGGTGATTCCCACGGTCGCCATCACGGGCGAAGGCATCAGGGAATTGATAGATCGCCTTTCCGATGCACGCATATCGCAACGAGCCAGCATGGACGGAGACGACCTATTGTGGGCGGAAGTCGGGCATATTGTGCGGACAGTTCAAACGGTCGTTCGCCGGCATCATACGTTCAGGGATCGGCTGGTTGATGCTACTGTAAAACCTGGAACAGGTGCCTTGGCGGCCCTGGTTATTCTTTTTTCCTTGTTCTGGTTGGTTCATTTTGCAGGTGAGGGATTGATTCGATTTGGATTCGAGCCATTATTCGAGTTTTACCGCACTCCAATCACACTTCTAGCCGACAGGCTGGGTCCCGGCGTGATGCGTGATGCCCTGATCGGTAAGCTGTTCGGAGGGCAGGTGGATTTCATTCAGTCCATGGGTATGCTGACCACTGGTCTTTTTGTGCCGTTCGGCATGGTTTTGCCCTATATTATCGCTTTCTATCTTGCTTTGGCACTCTTGGAGGACACAGGATATCTACCCCGGCTAGCCACCGTGACTGACACTTTCTTTCATAAATTTGGTATGCACGGCCACGGCGTCATTCCCGTGCTACTCGGCTTGGGATGTAGCGTGCCCGGCGTTCTCGCCGTTCGCACAATGGAAACGAAGAAACAACGGTTCATCTCGGCGACGCTTGTCAGTATCACAGTCCCCTGTATGGCTCAATCAGCCATGATCTTCGGGATTCTCGGGCAGTATGGCGTGAAATACATCAGTGTGGTCTTTGGCACACTGGCTGCCGCCTTCGTTATTCTCGGTCTTCTTTTGAATCGGACTACAGGCGGTGACTGCCCGGAACTCTTTTTGGATATTCCGCCTTATCGGATGCCCAGTCTGCTGGCCATTGCGAAGAAAACCTGGATGCGAGTTCGCTGGTTCCTGGCAGAAGCTATCCCTTTCCTCTTTCTGGGCGTTCTGGGGCTCAACCTTCTGCAGGCCTCCGGCCTGCTTGACTACTTTGCGCGCCTGGCTTCTCCCGTCATGGAATTCTGGTTAGGCTTGCCTGGGGCGACAGCAACTGCCTTGGTGGCTGGGTTTTTGCGAAAGGATCTGGCGGTCGGCATGCTTGTGCCACTCGGCTTATCCCCGGAGCAACAGACCGTGGCAGTCACGGTCCTCGCACTCTATTTTCCCTGTGCCGCCACCCTTGTCGTTCTTCTCCGAGAGTTGGGGATTAAACAGATGCTGAAGGTTGCCTTCATCATGTTTCTGACAGCACTTATGGCAGGCGGTTTATTGAAATTATGGCTAATACAATGAAAGATCAAATGACGCAATCACTCCAGACAGAAAATCTTCACATTCAGGAATTGGTGCCTCTTATTACGCCTAAGGCCTTGAAATGCGAATGTCCTGCCTCGCTCGAAATCCTGAAGACTGTAATTGATGCCCGCGCCGTGATCCGTCGAATTCTGGCCGGAGAGGACAAGCGGCTTTTGGTGATTGTGGGGCCATGCTCGATCCACGATCCTTTGGCTGCGATAGACTACGCGCGAAGACTGAAGGCGCTTTCTGATGAAGTGGCAGACTCACTGTTTGTCGTCATGCGAGTCTATTTTGAAAAACCCCGCACGACCATCGGCTGGAAGGGTTTGATCTATGATCCGCGCATGGATGGTTCGGCCGACATCGCCTTCGGGCTGCGAACCGCGCGTGAACTGCTCCTGAACATCAACGCCCTCGGTCTTCCGGCCGGCACGGAGATGCTGGATCCGATCGTGCCACAATATGTCGCTGATCTCGTGGCGTGGACTGCCATAGGCGCCCGCACCAGCGAGTCGCAGACGCACCGCCAGATGGCCAGCGGGCTCTCCATGCCAGTGGGCTTCAAAAACCGAACCGACGGCGATGTGCAGGTCGCGGCCGATGCGATACAAGCGGCCCGGCATCCCCAGAGCTTTCTGGGCATCGACGGAGATGGCCGCACCGTTATTGTTCGCACGGCTGGTAACCCCGGAGGCCACCTCATTCTACGGGGCGCCCGCAATCAGACCAATTTCGACAAACACAGTGTTGCCATCGCCGTAGACAGCATGCAGGTGTCCGGGCTACGCCCCAGCATCCTGGTTGACTGCAGTCACGGGAATGCCAGTAAACGTTATGAAAAACAGGAACTGGCCTGGAATGCCGTCCTCGAACAACGTTGCAACGGGAACGCGGCGCTTGTCGGGATGCTCCTCGAGAGTAATCTGTTTGATGGAAACCAGAAAATTTCCAAGAGCCAGTCGGCGCTCCAATACGGCATATCCGTCACGGACGAATGTATCGGCTGGGACACCACTGATCGGTTGCTCCGCCATGCGGCTGGTGTAATGAGAAGCGCCTGCACCACGATCGGAAACGTCCGAGAATGATTGTCATTTCGCCATGGGTTTAATAAAGTGGCCCGGAGAAGATGAAAAAAGGGCTAACAAAAAATATTGGTTTGTTCCTGCTTCTTTTGTTTATCAGCGGGTCTTTCCTTATCCCTGCCCTCCACAGGGAGCATTGTGACGAGCAAGCGTCTGCCGAAGCGGACTCCCATTGTGCCATTTGCCATATCATCCACACCCCTTTCATCAACTCTCACCAGCCCATTAGAATTATCGCCGAGCACTTTCTGATTGGCGTTGTAAAACTTGACGGCTCATGGATTATCACCGCTACACTCTGCAATCCCTCCCGGGCACGTGCGCCTCCTGCTGTCTGATAACTTTGAAATCGTTGCCGTCTTTCAAGCGCCAGGCTGGAGCTTGAATTCTTTAACTCTATTATTCGGGAGGATTATAATGTTTCTTCGTCTCTGTGTTGTTGTATCCATTTTTGCGGTCGTCATGACTGCGGGAACGCCATCTGTTTCCGCCCAAAATGCCACTCAAACTGGCGGGCTTAACGCCTTTAACCCGGATCTCTCTGTCGTGGTTGACATGTTTTATCATGCCGATGACTCCGAGGAGGGGATCAGCCATATCATGGAGGAAATCTCCGGATTCGGTCATTCCCACGGCGAGGGGGAACATCACCATCATGGCGTGGAGAATGGCTTCAATCTGCGGCATGTGGAACTGCAGATGTCCGCCAATGCCGACCCGTACTTCAAGGGATCGGCCATTGCCGCTGTGGATACGGACGGAGCGGAACTGGAAACCGCGGAACTGGAAACCTCCAGCCTGCCCTGCGGGTTCAAGCTCAGGGGCGGGAAGTTCTACAGCGATTTCGGCTATCTCAACGCCCAACACTCTCATCAGTGGGATTTCACTGATCAGCCCCTTATCTACAAGCTATGTCTGGGGGATCACGGATTGAATGACAAGGGGCTGCAGGCCACCTGGCTGGCTCCGACCCCGTTCTATCTCCTCGCAGGGGTGGAAGCCTTCCAGGGTGACAATGAAACGATGTTCGCCTACAGCGGGGAAGCCCCCCTGCCGAGCGATGACGGGCCACGAGTTGGGGTTGCCTGGCTGAAGTGTGGCCCCAATCTTCCGGGAAACCATGCCTTGCAGTTCGGCGCCTTTGGCGCCTCAGGATCACATCAGGAAGCTCATGATGCTGATGGGGACGGAGCTGAGGATCACTGGCTGGCTGGCGATAACTCATTTTGGGGCGGCGACTTTGTCTACAAGTTCAACGCCCCCCTGGCGTATGGCCAGGGTGACTTCATTTTGCAGGGCGAATATTTCAACCGGCAGAAGGACCTTAATGTCATCGCCCACGACTTGGCGCCTGCTCTGGTCGGCAACAGCAGAACGGATAATCAGGACGGATATTATATTCAGGCCCTCTACGGATTCCTTCCGCGCTGGCGTGGCGGACTGCGCTGGGAACAGGTTGGGCTGACGAATCAATCCGACCTGCCAGACGGCACCTCCGAAAGCTACGGCGGCAGCAGCCGGATCGGGGTAATGGCGGACTTCTCGCCCTCCGAATTCTCGCGCATCCGCCTTCAGGTCAACCAGGGTTCTTACGAGACTGCCGACGGTAAACAGGATGTCAGCGAAGTCTACCTCCAGTGGATGTTATCCCTCGGAGCTCATGCCGCACACAAATTCTAATCGAAAGGAAGCATCATCATGCATAACTCAATCATCTGGAATCTCACCCTTGTCCTCTCCCTCTGCCAGCCAATCTTCGCAGCCGGAAAGCCACTCAATGTAGTCGCTACCACTTCTGATTTCGGGGCCATCGCCCGCGAGATTGGAGGCGAGTCCGTCACTGTCACCGTTCTCGCTCAACCGGGGGAGGACGCTCATTTCGTGACGCCAAAACCGAGCTATATCGCCAAGCTCGCGCGGACTGATCTCTTGATCGAAGGGGGAGCGGAATTGGAGGTTGGCTGGCTTCCGCCCTTGATTGAAGGTTCGCGAAATCCCCGACTGGTGCTGGGACGTCCCGCCCACGTTGCCTGCGCGGAAGGACTCTCGCTGCTTGAGGTACCCTCCATCCGGGATCGCGCCCAGGGTGACATTCATGCCATGGGAAACCCGCACTATATGACCGATCCCGTCAACGCCCGTCTCGTGGCGGAGCGGATCGGCAACGCCCTGGCCGTAGCGGACCCGGCGCAGGCTGACCAGTACCGGGCACGACGGGCCGTGTTCACGAAGCGCCTGGATGAAAAACTGGCGGTTTGGCAAAAGCAATTGGAGCCGTTCAAGGGGACGCGTGTTGTGGCCTTTCATAACTCCTGGCCTTATTTTGCGCGCCGATTTGGATTTACGATCGATCTGTTTCTTGAGCCGCGCCCTGGCATTCCACCCTCTCCGGCCCATCTGGCGGATATTGTTGGCACCATGAAACGCGAGAAAATCAGGGTGATTCTGGTCGAGCCTTATCAGAACCGGAAAACCGCAGAGACTGTGGCTTCAAAAACCGGCGCGGCGGTCCTCGACTTCACCCAGTATCCCGGCGGGATCAAGGGGACTGAGGCCGGCTACATTGAATTCATGGATTATCTTGTGAACACCTTGTCAGCCGCCCTGGCTGGGGAGCGGAAACCGTGAGCGATGCCTTCGAGATTATGAAGTGGCCGTTTGTCGCCTGCCTGCTGCTTCCCGGCCTGTTGGTGTACATGGGGCTCCATATCGTAAGGCGCGAGATCATCTTTGTTGATCTCGCGCTGGCTCAGGTCGCGGCGTTGGGAATCTGCATGGCGATCTTATTGGGATACGACGCACATGATTGGCAAACAATGGCGTGTTCGGGTGGGTTCACTCTAGCGGGAGCAGCCATTCTCACACTGACCCGCCCCGGCAGGAAGGGCGGACAAGTTCCCCAGGAGGCGCTAATCGGAATCGTTTATGTGGTGGCAGCCGCAGGAAGCTTCCTGCTCTTAAGCCGGAGTCCTGAAGGCAACGAGGAACTGCGCCGCACCTTGGTGGGCGAAATCCTGTTGGTCCAACCCGGGGAAGTCCTGCGCACCTTTGCCCTCTTCACGGCAATCGGGATTCTCCACTTCGTGTTTCGCCGACAGTTCTGGTTGCTCGCATTTGATCCCGAGAAGGGGAGGGAGGAAGGTCGGCGCCTTTGGATGTGGGATTTCCTGTTTTACGCCCTTTTCGGAATTGTCGTAACGAGTTTCGTGAGAATGGGGGGTGTATTGCTGGTCTTTTCCTATCTCATTATCCCCGCGGTATGCGCCAACATTTTCGCAACAACCTTGCGCACGCGCCTCGCGGTCGGATGGGGCGTGGCAACCGTATCCAGCGTGGCGGGATTGTATGCCTCCTATCGTCTTGACCTGCCAACTGGGGCGGCTATCGTTTGTGCTTTAGGGCTGGCCTTATTGCTGACTTCCACGGTCAGAATATTCCATCACAAGTAATGAGCCTGAACGAGAAGGGTAGATGCTACATGCACTATCAGCCTGCCCGGCCGGTGAGGAGAAAGAGGGGATACTCCCGAATCGTGCCATCGGGTTGACTCCGCACCATCCGGCAAGCGTCGTGGATATCAACCTCGCTGAATCCGGCCCCCTCCAGCCACCTGCAGATTTTTCCGCGATCAAAGCCATTATGAAAGACTCCGGCTGGATCAGGGTGGAAACTGCCGTCTTCGGAATCCAGATCCGCCAGAGCGATCCAGCCTCCGGGGCGCAGACAATGCCGCAACAAACTGAGTGTTCGAGGGACATCCACGATGTGGTGAAGCACCATCGAGCTGACGACCAGGGAATATTCCGACTCCGGGAGCGGCTCCTTGCCGATATCGCAGTTCCGGGTCTTGACGTTGCCTATCCCCAATGCTTTCAGCTTATCTGCCAGAACCCGCAACATCTCGTCCGAAGCATCCACCGCCGTGACGTGGGCCACATAGGGCAATAGTCCCAGCGTCAACAGACCGGTTCCGGCCCCGAAATCCAGAATTTCCATGTCTGCAGTAAGCGGGACGGCCTTCTGAATCGCCTCCGAGACTCCCCGTGCCAGCTCCACGCGAGCCGGATTGGAGTCCCAACCATCTGCCACGCCATTAAAGCGTGCCCTGACTTCATTTATCCCTTCTGTCGTCATCAGCCAATTAGCCTATTCCCTTGTTTTTTTCCGAGAATCAGGACAATCGGGTGGCTCCTGTTCATCGTCCGGGTTGCTTTTTCCTCACTCATGACGGCAATCGTAGCCCTTCCGTTCCATCGAGGTCAATCCTGTCTTGTGGGTTGAGGGTCGGCGTCCACCTTTCAGTGGGGTACAAGTTCTTGACGTGCGCCTGGGGATTCGGCACCTTCTCCCGATGAAAAAAATACAGGCAACCCATTTGGCCTCTTGCGGGCAGTCCTTCTCCGGAAGCCGGTTCTTGTCCGGCGCTCTTGCTTGGCTCATCATGATGTCACTCAGCCTGGATTCCTCCACGGGATGGGCGGCCGCTGCCCCCCGGCCACCAGCAGGTGCCGCCTCGGCAACATCTCAAGTCGCGGCAGTATCAAAAGCACTGCCCGAACACGTGGACAACAGCACCTTGTCCTGCTTCCCCCCGATAACCGGGCAAGGCCCGACCGGCGCCTGCTCCATCTTTGCCGCGCTCTATTATCAGATGACCCATATGGCTGGATTGGTCAACCGGTATAACAACAAGACGAGCAAAGCCACTGTCTTTGCGCCCAACTGGACCATGAATTTCGGGGTAGGCGGAACGGGATGCTACAATCTGGCCCGGAAAAACGGCTGTGCCTCGTGGGAGGATATTCCTTTCACGCCGGACCCTAATGTCTGGAACACCGATCCCGCCGTATGGGCACGGGCGCTCAAGCATAAGGTGGATAAAAACGGGTCCATCGGAAACGTGTGTACCCCGGAGGGGTTCCGGAAAATGAAGGAATTGTTGAGCAATGGCTATGTCTTATACTTTGACAGCTGGATAGGATCGTTCCTGTTTAAACGCGCCGGGGATGACCCCTCTACCGACAAAGATAACGCGTTCATCGGGAAAAACGTGGTCTGGGGACTGGATAATTACGTGGCCGGACATGCCTTTGCTGTTGTCGGGTATAATGACAACATCTGGGTGGATATCAACGGCAACGCTAAAGTGGAGCCCAGTGAGAAAGGCGCGATAAAAATAGTGAATTCCTGGAGCGCCGCCTACGAGGACAAGGGCTTCACCTATATCGCCTACGATGCCCTGAGGGAAATATCGACCGTCGAGGGTGTGCCGACTAAGCGCAGGTTCGGGGCCGCATTCGTGCACAATACGGCCTATTGGGTGACGTTCATGCCGGATTACTACCCGCGGTTGCTCGCGCGGGTAACCCTCAACACCAGCAAGAGAAACCAGCTCAAGGTGCAACTGGGGTACTCGCCCTCCACTCAAGAGACACCCCAGTACACATGGGATTCGTTCTTGCTGAACAAGCAGGGTGGAGCGATGGGCTTTGATGGTACGGAGAAGGCCGGTGATGGCAGTTTCGTGCTGGATTTCACCGATTTGATCACCGAGCATAAGCTGGAAGGCGCAGTCAGGGGACGATGGTATGTTACCATCACGGACGCTAACGCCGACGGCAACCCGGTTCTGCTCAAGGACTTTACGCTCATTGATAACATAACCAAGAAGAGCGCGAAGTCTTCCCGTGCGTTTCCTGTCTCCCTGGATGGAACAAACGCCCATGTCTGGGTGGATTATTCCCTGAAGCTTCCGGTGGATAAAAAACCTCCGACGGCGCCCCGTCATTTTTCGACGGGAACGGCTTTTGTCAATCGCGTGACGCTGACCTGGGCGGAGTCGAAGGACAATGTTGCCGTCAAATACTACAGAATCTATCGCAACGGCGAAGTTTTGCTGACCACTGAGAATACCCGCATTTCCGAGAACAATCTTCCATTGGGGACATCGTATGATTATGCCGTCGCGGCGGTCGATACCTCCAACAATATGTCCCCATTAAGCAAGACGGTTAAGGTTTCCGTGCCAAAAAGCGTTTCCTTCGACACCAATGCGATTTATAAGCTGGTCAACAAGAAGAGCGGCAAGGTGCTGGCCGCGTCCCAGGGCACCTATCAGCCTGGTGTGCCGTTTGTTCAATATAACTATTCCAAGCAGGGGAGTCAGCATTTCAAGATGGTCGATGCGGAGGACGGAAGCTACAGGATCTATACCCTGCCGGGAAACATGCTGGTTCAGGTCGGTGATGCGGCCATGAACAGCGGGGCGCGGGTGAGCCAGTGGTCCGATAATGGATCCGATGGATGCAAATGGATCATGCTGTTCCAGCGTCCCGGCGAATATATGATTGTGAATAAAAACAGCGGCCAAGTGCTGTCCGTCGTAGGCGCTTCCACGGAGCACGGCGCGACCATGGAGCAGACGGTGTTTGTCAACGATGACAGCCAGCTGTGGCAGATCGAAGCGCTTCCGAAATAAGGTCGGGCGCACGACAAAATTCAGGGAGTCACGCAAAAGGCCATAATTCCCACCCTTGAATATATACCACGCCCTATACCCGCATCCTGAAACGGGATAAGAATTTTGAACAGAAGCCCACAAAGATCACAAAGGCCACACGCGGCGAGTACGCCGCCTGTGGCGGGTTTAGGCAAGAAAA